>JAIBBI010000163.1 GCA_019694755.1 Gemmataceae bacterium | reverse complement strand
GCGGCCACGCCGGCCGAGCGCGCGAGCGGCGTCTTCCCCGCCGGGCCGCGGCGCGACGCGGCCGACGAGTCGATCACCAGCGTACACCGCAGCGGCACTTCGCTCTCGTACTCGCGGGTGATCAGCGTGTCGCGGCGGGCGGAGATCTTCCATGCGATCTGCCGGGGCGGGTCGCCGGGCCGGTAGTCGCGTAGCTCCAGCAACTCGCTGCCCGTGCCCGGCCGGCGGTGCCGGTGCACGCCCGGCGGCGGCAGCAGGTTCACCCGCTTGTCCGCCCGGCGGGCGAACTCCGAGACCGGGTCGGCCGGCAGCGCCAGCACCTCCAGCGGGTCGCGCAAAAACCTCTCGACATAAAAGAATCCTTGTGCGTCGGCCAGGCGCACGCGCACGCCTTCGAAGCGCACCACGCCCGGAGTCGCCGCCCGGAATGTCGTCGACCATGCGATCGGCCGACGACTGTCGATCATTCCTGCGAACTGCCCGGGCTCATCGACGAGTTCCGCGCCGACGGGCCGGCGGTCGGTCAACTCCGCGATCGGCAGTCGGCCGCCGGCCAACTGCACCTCGACTTGGGTCTGATACGTCTGATGGCACCAGAGCATCGTCACCGGCCCCCGGCTGTCGCGGAGCGAGCGGGTTGCGGTGAGCTTCGGAAGGGTGATGCGGGCGCGGTAAAGAAATGCCGACCACTCGAAGAGGAACCAGAGGCCGAGCGCGAAGACGGCACACCAGAGCGCGGGCCGGTCGCGGGTCGCCAGCACGCCGCCCACGCCGCACAGCGTGATGAGCAGGATGAGGAACCACCAGCCGCGGGAGGTGAGCATGGGCTAGCCGCCGGGCCGTCGCGGGCCGGCCCCGACGATCTCGGTCACGGGCACCTGCGCCAGCAGGTCGGCAATCGCGTCGTCGACCCGCCGGCCCTCGATCTCCGACTCCGGCCGGAGGATGATGCGGTGGCCCAGCACGCTGGGCGCGAGCCGCTGCAGGTCTTCGTGCGTGACATACCCCCGGCCTTCGAGCAGCGCCCGCGCCCGCGCACAGCGCAGCAGGCTGAGCGCGGCCCGCGGGCTCGCGCCCAGCGCGATGTCGGCATGATCCCGGCTCGCCTCGGCGACGTTTACGATGTAATGCAGCAGCGACTCGGTGCAATGGACCTCGGGCAGCCGGCCCTGAAGCGAAAGCACGCGCTCCGGCGTGAGCACGGAATCGACTTCGACTGTCGGCTGCGAGTGCAGCTTCAGCATCGCCACTTCCGGGTCGTGGCCCGGGTAACCCATGGTCGCGCGGATCAGGAACCGGTCGAGTTGCGCTTCGGGCAGGCGGTAGACGCCCTCCTGCTCCACGGGGTTCTGCGTAGCGAGCACGAGGAACGGCCGGGGCAGTTCGAGAGTCGTCCCTTCGATGGTGACTTGCGTCTCCTGCATCGCTTCCAGGAGCGCGGACTGGGTCTTGGCGGGGGCGCGATTGACCTCGTCGGCGAGCAGCACCTGGCAGAAGATCGGGCCCCGCCGGAGGACGAAGTCGCCGGTCTTGCGGTCGAGCACATAAGTGCCGGTCACGTCGGAGGGGAGCAGGTCGGGCGTGAACTGGACGCGCTGGTAATGCCCGCCCAGCACTCGGGCGAACGCCTTGGAGAGCGTGGTCTTGGCGACGCCCGGCACGCCTTCGAGGAGCACATGCCCGCCGGCGAGCAGCGCGATGAGGAGCTGATCGATCACGTCGTCGAGCCCGACGACGACGCGGGATAGCTCGGCGTGGATTCGAGTGCGGATACTGCGCACCTCGGCCGCGAGCGGTTCGAGGGCGACTCCGTTGGCGCCGGGCCCGGCGGCGGTCATGCAGTATCTCCGGTCGAAAGTCGGATCACGCCCGAGCGGACGGCCTCTTCCAGCGCAGACAATTCCCCGGCCAGGCGGGGCAGGTCGCCCGACAACGGTGTCATGCGCTCGCCGACGGCCACCCTCCAGAGGCTACGAACCGACCCGGCCCACGTCCGGCGAGTCCGCCGGTCGGCGGCCTGCACCTGCGGGACGCGCGCGGGCATCTTCCCCAATAACCCGATGAACGACGCCCGAACCAGTTCCCGGGCCGCGACCGCACTGTCATTCGTGGGCGCGGATTGGCCGGGCAGGTCGGCGAGGTTGTCCGGCAGCCGGGGGCTCGACGGGTCGGGCCGGTGCTTCCCGGACGTGATGCGGTACAGCACGTACGCCGTCGCCGCCGACGACACGATGAGCAGGATCGTGCGGAGCATCCGGTTCAGCGGTGCGAGTTGGAGAATGGTCCGGTTGAAGAAGTCGTCGGCTTCCAGCTTGCTGATGAGCTGATCCGCTGCGGGACCGAGCACGTCCGGATGTGGCAGCGGCGGATCGATGTAATCGAGGTTCAGGTCGAACTCGGTGCGGATGCTGCCGTCTTCGACCAACAACACGTTCTTCCGCTGGCCCGACTCCGACAGCCAACTGGTGACGCGTGCCGCGAAAGCCACGTTGTCGTTGTCGGTCTGCAGCATCAACGAGTTGACGAAGACGCTGTGGTCGGCGAGAACGACGTACCGGCCGGCCCAGTACTCGCCCGCCATGCCGAACATCAGCCGCTTCTCGCGCAGCTCATTGTGATCGCGCCCGGTGCGGGTCAGACAGCCGCGCGGCAACTCGGCGAACACCCGCCGGGGCTCGAAGGTCCGGTCGTTCTTCTCCAGCGACAGCGGCTCATAACGCCGGAGAAAGCTGGGCCGGCAGGTGGCCACGCGCTCCAGATCGCCCAGGAGCTTGATCCGGCCGCGCACTTCTTCCCGGATGGACGGTTGCAGGAGCGGGAAGTCGATCAGCCCGGCGCGGTACAACGTCTCGGGGCAATCCGAGTCGCCGTACACGTGGTCGCCGTCAACCTGGACTTCCAACTCGGGGAACAACGTCCTCGAGCAGTGATGATCGGTGGCCACGAGGACTGCGCCGCCGGATTGCAGGAAGCCGCGGAGCCGGCCGTTGGAGAACGACCGGTCGAGCATCGCGTTGCAGTCGCCGAGCAGAATGATGATCGTCTGGCCCGGGTCGGCCTTGGCCTCGTCGACGGACCGCACCGGTTTGTAGCCCGTCTTGTGCAGCAGCGACCGCAGCGCGTGCGTGCCGTAGTCGGAGGCGCGGGCCGCCCCGGGCGTCAGCATCGCGAGCAGCAGCATGGCCGGCAGGAATCGCATGGCTTCCTTCAATGTACCCGGTTCGCGGGGCGATGCCACGCAGACGGGGCGGACTCTGCCGATAACTCCCATCTTGCCACAGTTCGGCAAATCCCCTTCAAGAGGGCAACTCCGCGCAACCGATACAGATGGAGCCATCGGTCCGTCCGGGCCGTTGCGCCGGTATCAGAGGGTTCGGCTATGAATCGCCGTTGGATCGCGTCTCTCTCGGTGCTTCTGGCGGCGTCGCGGGGCGGCATGGCCCAGGAACCAAGCCCGCTCCCGACCACGATCATTCCCGGGCGGGCGACGGTGGTGAATGCCGACCAGCCGCCGAAAGCGGAGCCGAAGTCGGCCGACAACAAGGTCGCCCCACCCGTCGCGATCTCTGCGCCCGCCGAAGTGATGGCCGCACCGATGGATGCGAACGGCAAGCCGTCGCTGGTCGACACCCACGTCGGCCCACCGGAGAAAGTCTGGTTCCGCGGCAGCTACCTGTACTACCACGTCGGCGATACGCCGATCCCGACCGTGCTGGCCACCGTCAACGGCGCGACCGCGATCGGCGCGCAGGATGTCGACTACAGTTGGCTCAGCGGTGGCAAGCTGGAGATCGGGCGATGGCTCGATTGCCGGCACACCTGGGGCCTGGAGTTCTCCGGCTTCCTACTGCAGGAAAAGAATCGGACCTTTACGCTAACGGGTGACGGCACGGCCGGCAGCCCGACCATCGGCCGGCCGATCATCGACGCGCTGCCCAACGTGCCCGTCTCGGTCATCATTGCCAGCCCGCCCGTGGGGCAGACGCCGGGCTTCGCCGGGCGCATGGACGTGACCACGTCGTCGCAACTCGGCTCGCTGGAGTTCGGCTTCGCCCGCAACCTCTGCTATACCGGGTGCTGGTCGCTCGACGCCCTCGCGGGAGTGCGTTACCTCGACCTGAGCGAGTCGATCAACATTCAGACCGATACGCTCGCACTCGGTGGCCAGACGCCGTTCACGCTCAACGCATCCGACCCGATCTACAACCGCCTGCTCGTCACCGACCGCTTCCACACCCGCAACCAGATGTGGGCCGGCCAGTTCGGGGCCCGGGCCGAATACCGACACGGGGTCTTCTTCGGTGCGCTCCGCGGTACCGTCGCGATGGGCCCCAACCAGCAGACGTCCGACATCTCCGGCAACACGACCGCGTTCCAGCCCGATCGCAATATCCGCGGCGGCGTGATCCAGGGTGGCTCGGCCGGGGCGGCCGGCGGCCTGCTCGCAGTCCCGGGCGGCAACCAGCCCCTCGCCAACGGTGCCACGGCGAACCTCCCGTACGGCAACGCGGGCACGCAGCGGACCGACTGGTTCGCCATCGCCCCCGAGGTCGGCATCCAGGCGGGTGTGCAGGTGACGCGGAGCTTCCGCGTGCATCTCGGCTACAACTTCCTCTACATCAACAACGTCGTCCGGCCCGGCGACATGATCGACACGACGGTCAACGGCAAGTTCGTCCCGTCGAACCCGGCTTACGGCTCGCAGTCGGGCCCCGACCGCCCGGCCATTCAGAACGGCCGCGACGCCTTCATTGCCCACGGGGCGGAGATGGGCTTCCAGTTGCTGTTCTGATCGTGCCGACGGAAAACAGGCATTCGCTCCGCCCGGAGAGGTAAGCCCACCAGGCGGCCATCCGGGCGATCGGCTTTCGGGTCAGGAGTCGGTTGCCGAGCGTGGTCGGGTTGCGGGCCGCGCTGGCCCGGACCCAGTCGGCATGGGCCAGGCCCCGGGTCTTTACGATATCGAGGCCGGCCTTTCGCATCATCGCTTCGAGGGTGATCGGCGTGAAGTGGGTCAGGTGCCGGGGCAGGTCGAGCCCGTACCAGGCCGCGCCGAATCTTTTGGCCGACCACCCGGCAAAGTTCGGGACGGAGATGTAGACCCGGCCGCCGGGCGCGAGCCAGTCGCGGGCGGCCTTCAGCGCGGTCAGCGGGTCGTGCATGTGTTCGAGTGATTGCCAGAACGTGATGGCGTCGAACTTCCGCCCGTCGAGCGACGCATTCGGAAACCGCCCTTCGTGGATCGGCGCATCGAGGCGGGCGCGGGCCACGGCGACGGCCGCGGGGCTGGCATCGACGCCAGTGACGTTCCACCCCTGCCGCTGCATGCGTTCGAGGAAGTCGCCGGAGCCGCAGCCGACATCGAGCAGGCGGGTGCCGGTGACGACGGGCAGCGACCGGCGCTCGGGGCACGGCCGACCGCGCAGGCGGGCCAGGCGGGCGGAGCGGGGCGGACGCGAGGAGCGCGGCTGGTGCGGCCCGTAGCCCGGCGGGTAGAAGCCGAGCGTCGATTTGCCGTCGGGCCGGGGGCAGGTGTAGTGGGTGCCGCAATCGCGACACCGGACGACGGCGAACCAGAGGTGGGCCCCGGCCGCGTCGGGCGCTTCGAGCACGGTATCGCGCTCGGTGGATTCACACAGCACGCACGCCGGCTCTTCCCAGCAGACGGCGGGGCGTTCGGAGATCGCAGGCAACGCGCTGGCCATTCCGGCATCCCTGCCCTGGCGCGGGCGCACACCGCGCCCGAAGACCCGGGAATGTAGCCCGCCCCGGGCAGACCGGTCAACCGCAGTCAGGAGGGGAGGAAGGGGGTGACCGGGCACCCCGTAATGAAAATGGGTGCACCGGTTCTTCACGCCTCCGGCCTGAATACAGGGACCGAGTCTGCGAACGGATGGGAGCGCGGCGACGTTGTTTCGCGCACTTCCATCAGCGCATGGGATAGGTGCCATTTCCGGCGACGGTCGCGCCCGATGGTTGCAGGTGGGACCGCACGGACAGAATTCGGCTCAGGGATATGTGTCATCCCTCGCGGGCCATGCACCGAGAGGCACGCCGATCGGGCAAATAGGGATTCCCCAACTCTACTCAACAATGCAGTCGGAAGCCGTTTCGAAACGTGGGCCAGCTATACATCGCGGCAACCGTCATCAGTGACATTATCCACGTGGGCGGCTCGGGAACGCCAATTACGGCCAAACCGGCCGCACCGTAGCTATCTCCGGTCGGGCCGATCAGCGTCGCCGCTCCGGAGATGAGATCCAATGAATAGACCGAGTTGGTGCCACCCGACGCCAGCGTAGATGCGTTGTCGGCGAGGTATACTATGCCGCTCGTCGGGTCCATTGCCAATCCGACCGCAGAGCCAAGGTTTACGTTCATGCTAATCGAAGAGGTGATGTGCCCGTCCGTCGGGTCGACTGTCAACAATTGGCTTTGGCCTAAGCCGGAAGAATTGATCGTATAAAGGATGCCAATCGCGCCGAACATCAGTGCCGAGTAATCGCCTGTCGATCCAAGACTTCCAACGACCGTAGCGCTACCCGTGACCGGATCAATCTGAAACAGATTCCGCTGATTGCCCAACGGTCCGCCGTCCTGAATCCCGTACAACAGGCCATTGACAGGGTTGAACGCAAGATCTCCTTCGACCACACCAGAGAGTCCCGTCGGGCCGACAGTGATTGGCTGGCCGGTATTCGTGTCAATTCGGATCAGCGAGTTTACGGGAATGCTGAAATCGGACGTCAGTCCGAACAGTATTCCGGTGCCAGGTTGCGTTGCGATCCCGGACATGACTTTGATGCCGATATCTCGATAATTGGAAAACTGTCCGGTTAAAGTATCTACAGTCACAAGTTTGCTGGTCGGTTGTGGGCCGCTTCCCGCCACGCCCGCAGTACATGCAACTAGAATCGGTTGAGCATGTGCAACAGGCGAAGCAGCATTGAACGATAAGGCACAGACCAGGCTAACGACCCGCGGAATAGTCATCTCGGCGACCTCTCGAAGTCAAGTCCATGGTAACGAACATTGGCGACAAGGCGAGACGAATGCGGTATCTGTCGTCACGCCCAACCGAATACCAGACTGAATAACAAGAGGCAAACGCTGGCACGTGGTGAGCGGATTGCAAAACTCCCTTCAGCTTCTGACTGTCTTCCTGTCGGTCACCAGTTAGGCGCGGCCCACGGTCGGCAAGACGGGTGCGGCATAAGACTCAAACGGTGCATCGGCGGGTCTCGATGACTTGGTGGATCGTACACGATGCGGAGTTGGGTGGAAGAAATTCTGAATGCGGGGTGCCGTCTTCGCGAGTGCTCAGCGCTCCGCTCCCCAGAGCGGTCGCATCGCGGCTAACACATGGTGCTTGTCGTCGCCGAGGTCCGCCCTAGTTCACGCGCCGGCCGATGACCGTAGCCAGTTTGCGGAGTTGTTCGAGCAAAGACGTGAACTGCGGGTAGTCGAGGGATTGCTGGCCGTCGCTCATTGCGGTTGGCGGGTCGGGGTGGATCTCGACGATCAGGCCGTCGGCGCCCGCGGCCAGGGCGGCGAGCGACATCGGGATCACGTAGTCGCGGTGGCCGGTGCCGTGGCTGGGGTCGACCAGGATCGGCAGGTGGCACACCTTCTTTACCGGCGGGATGATGGAGAGGTCGAGCGTGTTGCGCGTGTGGTCGGCGAAGGTCCGCACGCCGCGCTCGCACAGGATGACCTTGCTGTTGCCCCCGGCCATGATGTACTCGGCCGCCATGAGCCATTCGTCGAGCGTGGCCGAACCGGCGAACGGATGGGGCGCGGCCGACGGGGTCCAACCCAATTGCATCGACAGTCGGGTATCGGTTGGAGTTGATTCCGTCGCCTTCAATCCATGACGAAGTTGCAGACGGCTGACGTGTTGACACTCATGTGGACACCTAACGCCTATTTGAAGTCCGGTAGAATTATCTCCAAGTCCTGCCGGCCCCTGGCACGTAGAGTCGACGAAAGCGCGGCCAACTCGTCCGGCGTGAGCCATGCATTCTTTCGCGTTTTCGATTGCGTCGGGGACACCATGATTGCTGCGTTGCGATCCGCATGGCTCGCCAGGAACTCCGATACTTCACCGACTGACCTGAACCGAAGGGTACTCTTGGCGATCGAGGAATTGTCAAACACACAACTCGGCGATTCAACAAGTACCAACTCCTGTGAACCCCTTTCATCAAGCACAAAGACATAGATGCCGTGCCACCCTCGAATCGGAGAGCTCTCATGATGGGAGAACATGCCGAGCCGGAGCAGAAGCGCGGCCGCTATGGTCGCCAATGCGACAACGGTACCGGCCACCAACAACATCTGTCGACGGCTCATAACGCAGGTCCGTGAGTGGGCGTCAAACGTCGACATAGAGCACGTAGATCCATCCGTCGGACAAGATGCGCCACGCCAACACCGACTCCCCCAATTCCAGGTACTCTTTGAGGTGTTTCTCGTAATTCGCTCGCTCTGCGACGTACACGAACTCGGCGGTCAATCCGACTGGAACACCGCGATAAACCATGATGTGCATTCTTCCCCGTTCGACGAAGGACCAGCATCTATCAAACGACGATCCGCTCGGACCGGAAACATCCAAGTACTTTGCATCCATGACTCTCGAGTGAGCCTCGGCCATGGCCATCAGGGGAGCTTTGTTTCTGTCGAACAGTGCTGCCATCTTATTGAGATTCGAATAGTATCCTTTGGCCGTTGCATGGACGTAGAACGTGTACACTGAGGGAACAAACACTGCCACCATCGATAGTAAAACAACTACGCGAACCTTGAATCCAAGAGAATATCGCGACGACATAAGGTACTCGATTGCTCAAATCAAAGCCGGCAGAAAGTTTCGGGCGTGTGTCGCAGACGGCGCGCAGGCCGGCCATGACGACATGGTGGGATGGTACGCGGTTACGGAGTTGGGTGCAAGCAATTATGAAGCCCGGGTGCCTCTATCGCGCGGCATTCGCGCTCCGCTCCCCAAAGCGGTCGCGTCGCGGCTAACACCGGTGACATGTCGTCGCCGCGATCCGCTCTAATTCACACGCCGGCCGATCACCGTGGCCAGTTTGCGGAGTTGTTCGAGCAGGGAGGTGAACTGCGGGTAGTCGAGTGACTGCTGGCCGTCGCTCATTGCGGTCGGCGGGTCGGGGTGGATTTCGACGATCAGGCCGTCGGCACCTGCGGCCAGGGCGGCCAGCGACATCGGGATCACGTAGTCGCGGTGGCCGGTGCCGTGGCTGGGGTCGACCAGGATCGG
>JAIBBI010000029.1 GCA_019694755.1 Gemmataceae bacterium | reverse complement strand
GACGCCTTTTGCGCTTGTTCCGGGGACAGGGTGCCCGTGCCTGGTTGTGGACTCACCGGACCACCTCGTAAGTTGAGCGAACTGACCAGTTTAAACTATGCAGCGGCCGCAGTGCCGCAAGGCATCGGAGTCATCCCATCATACCGGCGACTGCAAGTGATACGACGCCACGCGACGGAAAATCGCACGGACGGCGCGCCGCTCCGCCGCATGCGCCGCAGGGATTACCCGCCTTACGCAAATGCGACAATGCGACGGTCTTCGCAATCGAGGAGCCTGGCGATGAGGTCGGCAGCGTCTTCGTCTCCCGTCGGAAGGTTCCACGGGGCGTTTTCCGCTCCCGCAAACTGCATGGCCGCTCCGCATTCCCCGTCATGGCACCAAAGCCGGACGAAACGGCTCACCGACTTCGCCCTTCTGCAAAGGTCCCGCAGGTGTCGCGTTGCCGACTCGGACTCGCTCTCCGTCGCGATCCGCTCGGCATGATTTACGAGCCATTCGATCATCACCCGGGCTTCTTCGTCGCCCAGTCCGCGAGTAAGGGACTCGTCGTCCAGAATCGGCCTAAGAAAAGCACGATCGAGCATCAAACCGCTCCCTTCATCTGTCATTGCCAAAGCTCAGGCCGGACATTCTGCGCCGCTTTCCCCGTTGGCGCGGACAGAAGGTGAATAGTCGCTAGAGCATGCGTGGACAACGCCAACTCCCGGAACCACCATTTTGCGAATGGGGGATGATCACACCGTGGCGACCGCAACTGTTGATATCACAGAGGCTTGCGGCGTGACTGGGTAGGTGTCCTTGCCATCAGATTGAAGGCCGGGGCCGGGAATCTCCCACAAATTCGCGATTGTAAGCTGCAACCCTGTAAACAGTTATGGACGAAACCGGTATTTGTGGGTAACTTTATCGCCGCAACGGGAGTGAAAACCATCGACCGATTCACGGAATGGTCGGGGTCGGCTGGTTCACGGCGAGGACTTTGAACTGATGCTCCATGCGATTAACTGGCTTTACTCGTGGCTGGTTTATCGGATCAGGGTTTCCGGTCGGGCGTATCTCCCGGAAAAGGGTGGCGCGCTGATTGTCTGCAATCATGTCAGTTACGTTGATGGAATTCTCCTTCTGGCAGCGTCGCCCCGGCGCGTCAGGTTCGTCATCGACGAGTACTTCGTAAATCGCGGACTGTTGGGCTGGTTCCTACGGAGTCTGGGGGCGATCCCCATGCCGCGGACCGGACCGAAGGGATTTCGCCAAGCCATGCAGGCGGCGGTCGATTTGCTGAAACAGGGCGAAATCGTCGCGCTGTTTCCAGAGGGGTATCCCACTCGCTGCGGAACCATGATGAAGTTCCGCCGGGGTTTCGAGCAGATCGCCCGGGATGCGGATGTTCCAGTGATACCAGCTTGCATTGACGGAATGTGGGGAAGCCGGTTCGGGTATGCCGGCGGCAGGCTGATCTGGACAAGATCGCGGCGACGGCCCGGCCCGGTCCGGGTCCGACTCGGAAAGGCGCTTCCGGCCGGGGCGACCGCGTTTCAAGCTCGGCAGGCGGTTCAGGAGTTACTGGCCCAGAGCGCTATCGAACGGGCGGAGTCGATTCGCCCGGTTCACCGGACCTTTGTCCGAAACGCCGCCCGGCGACCGTTTCGACTGTGTTTCATTGATACTTCGGGTAAGGCGCAGCAATTGACCTACGGCAAAACGTTAACGGGCGTCGTGTGCCTCAGTCGACTGCTGAAGCCGATACTGGGGGTCGAACATATGGTTGGCGTCTGGCTCCCGTCGAGCACAGGCGGGGCGTTTGCTAATCTCGCGCTTTGCATGCTCGGCAAAACCGCGGTCAATCTGAACTACACGGCCGGGCCTGAGGTCGTGCAATCGTCCGTCAGGCAGTGTCAGCTTCGCCATGTGCTGACATCCAAGCGGTTTGTCGCCAAGGTGCCGGGCGACTTCGGGCCGGACGTGACTCCGATCATGCTCGAAGATCTCCTTCCGGGAATTGGCCGGTGGACCAAACTTGCTACCTTCCTGATGGTCGTGATACTCCCGGGATGGCTGTTGGAAAGAATCTGGGGCCTGAACAGACACCAATCCAACCAGTTGGCGACGGTAGTGTTTTCCAGTGGGAGCACCGGCGAGCCGAAAGGTATTACTCTGTCGCACGGCAATATCGCATCCAACGTCGAAGCGTTCATCGAACACGCACAATTCTCGCAGGAAGATCGCGTCCTGGGGATTCTGCCATTCTTCCATAGTTTCGGTTACACCGTGACCATGTGGGGGCCGTTGGCCGTAGGTGCGAGCGCCATGTACCTGCCGGACCCGCGCGCGGCCAAGGAAGTCGGCGAGTGGGCACGATCGCAAAAAGCAACGCTGATGGCAGCCACGGCGACTTTTCTCCGGTTCTATGTACGTCGGTGCGATCCCGAGGACTTCCGCTCAATGCGCCTGCTCGTTTGTGGGGCGGAAAAGCTGCCGGTCGCGCTCGCCGACGAGTTCGAAGCCAAGTTCGGCGTTCGACCATTGGAGGGTTACGGCTGTACCGAACTTTCACCGGTCGTCAGTGTCAACATGGCCGACATGAAGGTCGCCGGGATTACGCAGGTACGATCGAAACCCGGGACGATCGGCCAGCCGTTACCGGGGATTGCGACCCGGATTGTCCATCCGGAAACTGGCGAGTTGCTCCCGGAAGACACCGAGGGACTCCTGCTCGTGTACGGTCCCAATGTTCATCAGGGCTACCTGCACCGGGAAGACCTCACTCGCAAGTCGCTTCGAGAAGGCTGGTATGTGACAGGTGACATCGGCCACGTCGATGAAGACGGATTCGTAACCCTGACGGGTCGGCAATCCCGGTTCGCAAAGATCGGTGGCGAGATGGTTCCTCTGGAGCGGCTTGAGGAAGAACTCCATGCCGTTATGGGAATGACTGACCGGGTCCTGGCCGTCACCTCGATTCCGGACGAGAAAAAGGGCGAACGGATCATCGTGCTCCATCTGGATTTTCCCGCAGGTACGACGCCCGAATCCCTGACCGATGCTCTGTCGAAGCGAGGCCTGCCCAATCTCTGGATTCCGAGTGAGCGGGATTTTCGGCCGGTGTCTTCCATGCCCCTACTTGGGACCGGCAAACTGGACCTTCAGGCAATCAAGCAGATCGCCCTAGGAAATGCGCCTTCCACGACCGCTGTCGCCGGATAGTTCGATCATGACCCGGCAAGACGCTTACGCGAAAAATAACGGCAGAATCCGATTTGTGCTCGTCCGGCCCGAGGTGGCGGGCAACATCGGCGCTGTCGCTCGTGTTCTTCGCAACTTCGGAATCAGCGATCTAGTCCTTGTCGCACCGGTCGCGGATCCAATGTCGCCGGAGGCTTTCCAGAGGGCAACGCACGGTCAGCAAGTCCTCGCGTCGGCCAAAAGAGTTGACCGGCTTGACGAAGCGCTCGCAGGGTGTGTTGGCTCCGCGGCGTTTTCCTCCAATGATGCGGGGCTCATCCGCCGGGGCATGGCCGGAAGTCCGGCCGAGACTTTGCCCAAACTTGTGGCCTTATCTCATTCTGGGCCTGTCGCTTTGGTATTTGGCCCCGAACCCAGTGGGCTCTCGACGGCCGAGGTGGCCCGGTGCGACCACCTCATCACCATACCGGCCAACAAGGAGTATTCGGCGCTCAACCTTTCTCACGCCGTCGCAATCGCGGCGTACGAGGTTTTTCGAGCCGAATCTTCAGGGGAGGATTTTGTTTCGGAAAGTGCCCCGGCGACCGACGACGAACGCGAACGAATGTTCCGCCATCTGAAGAAGGCTCTCGAAGACGTGCATTTTCTCTGGGACGACAAAGCCGAACTTCTGTTTCATGGGCTCCGACAAATCATCATCCGGGCACGGCCCACTCACAACGACGTACAACTACTGCACGGAATTGCTCGTCAGTTGGAGTGGGTCGTTAGAACTGGTTATCAGGTCCCCGACCCGGTGAAAGACGCGAGCATTTCAGGTGCCAGCGAAAACACAACGGGCGTGCCACCTGTGTGAACGAACACAACTGTAGAACCGCTTGGAATCTTCCCGTTCCGTGCGTCGGCCAACAACCCTGCCATGGCCTTCGCCGAATAGACGGGGTCGAGCAGTATGGCCTCGGTTCGCATCAGTAACTTCATTGCTTCCTGTCCTGCTGCCGTTGGTCGGCCGTACACGCCGACTTGGGATTCATCGGCTTCTATGTCTCCAGGGCGAACTTCAATGGGCAATCCAATCGCTCGAGCTGCAATTGTCGCTGACCTGGCTAGATCTTCGCGCACGTCCCAGGGCCAGGCCATCGGACAGACGTTTCGGATACTGCCCTCGAAGCCGAGCGCAGCCTTTCCCAGGGCTAGCCCTGCACCCGTTGAGCCAGCCGACGAGACGTAGACAGCGGATGGCCTGGCCGTTTTCGCTTCGCACTGTTCCAGTGTCTCTGCGAGGCAGAGAGCATAGCTTACTGCCGCACGGGGGATGACTCGCGAACGGTCCCAGAAGTAAGGCCGTCGACCAGCGGCCTGCAGGGCCCGGCCCTTTTCGACGAGCAGTTCATCAAGCTCAGGTCCGATGCGGGCGTCAACAATCTCCACTCTTGCACCCGCGAGGTAATGAAGAAGGAGGTTGCCGTTGACGTCGAGTCGGTGATGGCCGGGGCTCAGGTACAAGTAGCAGTCCAGTCCGAACCGGGAGCAGGCGGCCGCAGTCTGTCGGCAATTGTTCGACTGGATTTCCGCCCCCCACACCACGCAGTCGCACCCCGACGAAATGGCATCCCCGATGAGGAACTCGTTGTGGCGGGTCTTGTTACCTCCGAAATAGAATCCGGAACAGTCATCGCGTTTCATTAAGACGCGGATTCCCAGTTCCTCGGAGAGGCGTGGCAACTCGGTGAGGGGCGTCGGCCAATGGCCCAGCATCTTCCGGGCAAGTCGCTCGGTAGCACTGGCCAATTGCTGATTCGAAAGGTGGGTCATAGGTCCGTCCCGTAGGAACCAATTTGCCGGAAACCAATTCGGCTGACTATCATGGCATAAAACAGTGCGGGCATTGCCCGTGTTTGTCGGCAGGATAGCGATTTCATGGCTGAAAGCGTCGTCATTGTCGGGGCAGGGCCCGGAGGCTTGGCCGCGGCAATGATACTGGCCAGGGCGGGCCTCCGTGTGACCGTCCTGGAACGATTGGACCGCCCGGGCGGGCGTACCTCGTCCATTGAGGCCGAGGGATTTCGCTTTGACCTTGGCCCGACGTTCTTCCTTTTTCCGCTGTCACTCGAGCGTGTTTTTCGGGCCTGCGGTCGGGACCTCCGTTCCGAAGTACCAATGGTTCGCCTCGATCCGCAGTATCACTTGATATTCGGCTCGGGTGGTGAATTGAAGGCGACTCCCAACGTCGATCGGATGATCCGGGAGGTGGAAAAGCTCTCGGTTTCCGATGCTGGCCGGTTTCGCCAGTTCCTGGCCGACAACCGCCGGAAACTCGCCTGTTTTCAGCCGGCGCTCGAAAGCCCGTTTCTCGGGTGGTCGTCCATGTTTTCGTGGGACCTCATCAAGCTTCTCCCGCTATTGCGTCCGTGGAAATCCCTGAATTCCGAACTCGCGTCCTATTTTCGCGACCCGCGGGTCCGCTTGGCGTTCTCGTTTCAATCCAAGTACCTCGGTATGTCGCCATTCCAGTGCCCGAGCCTTTTCTCCATCCTCAGCTTTCTCGAATACGAACACGGCGTGTATCACCCTATCGGTGGATGCTCCGCGGTCATGGAGCACATGGCCCGCGTCGCGGAGGATCTGGGCGTCGAGATTCGCTACGGAGAGGAAGTCGAAGAGGTGCTGTTTCGTGGCCGACGTGCCTCGGGAGTTCGCACGGCTTCGGGTGTGTTTTCCGGTGACGCAATCGTCATAAATGCAGACTTCGCGCAGGCTATGACCCGACTGGTGCCCAACTCCCGTCGCCGAACTTGGACGGACAAAGCGATCGCGAAGAAGCGATATTCCTGTTCGACGTTCATGCTGTACCTCGGAATTGAAGGCCAGTATGAACACTTGTCGCACCATTCGATCTACATGGCGGCGGACTACGAACGCAACCTGAGAGAGATCGAATCCGACCATGTACTGTCGGCTGATCCTTCGCTTTACGTCCAGAACGCCTGTGTGACGGACCCGGGGCTTGCCCCCGACGGGGGCAGCACTCTGTACGTGCTCGCACCTGTCAGTCACGTGCACTCGAATATCGACTGGAATCGTGAAGCCCCGGCATTCCGGCGAGTTGTCCTGCAGCAACTTCAGAAGCGACTCGGTTGTTCCGACATCGAGAAGCGGATTCGCTTTGAGAAAATGGTCACGCCGGCCGACTGGGAATCGAAGTACCATGTTTACCGCGGGGCCACGTTCAATCTGGCCCACAATCTGGGGCAGATGCTTCACTTCCGGCCGCGGAATCGGTTCGACGAGGTGCCCGGCACGTACCTCGTCGGTGGTGGCACCCATCCCGGCAGTGGCTTACCGGTGATTTTCGAGTCGGCCCGGATCACTTCGCGATTGCTGCTCGGTGACCTCGGAAAGGACCACTCGTTCGTCGACGTTCCCGGCAGCCTCGAGGTGCCCGAGTACGTCGGCTGAAGTTTCCAGAATTGCGTTGCCAGTAGGATAGTCGGTGGGCACGAGGAAATTGGGATGGCCAAGCGGGTCGTAATCGTTGGCGGAGGGCTAGGTGGCCTTGCGGCCGCTTGCACGCTGGCCGGGCGCGGGCATAGCGTAACGCTTTTCGAGAAATCTTCGTGGCTCGGCGGAAAGGCGGCCGTGCTGGAGTCGCAGGGCTTTCGATTCGACATGGGCCCCACGATCCTCACTGTGCCCCGCGTACTCGACCGTATCTTCCGGGAATGCGATCGAAAGTTGTCCGACTACCTGGAGCTGTTACCACTCGATCCCCAATGGCGTTGCTTGTTTGTCGATGGCTCTGTCCTGGATCTGAAATCCAATCTTGGCGAGATGAGAGAATCTCTCCGGCAGTTTTCTCCCGGCAGCGAGGCTGGATATGGTCGATTCCTTGACCTGTCAGCCCGGCTTCATCAGGTATCCGAAAAGTTCTACTTCTGGCGGTCGGTCGGTGGCCTTCGCGACGTGTTCGATCCTGGAAATTCGTTCAACATTTCAACGCTGAAAGATGTTCTTTCCCTGAAGATGGGCCGTTCTGTCGCCAGCGTCGTCCGGTCATACGTACCGGACTCGCGGGTTGCTCAAATGATCGACCATTTCACGCAGTACGTGGGGTCCTCACCGGAACAGTCGCCGGCCGTTCTTTGCGGTATCGCTCATATGCAAACGTCGGACGGTGTTTGGTACCCGCGGGGCGGAACCGGCGCTGTCCCCGCCGCCCTTGTTCGACTGGCTCGCGAGATGGGAGTCACGCTGACGACGGGTGTCGGTGTCCGCAAGATCGAGCGCAGTGCGACCGGTCATGCCTGCGGGGTATTGACAGATTCAGACGAATCGATCCCGGCCGATGCGGTCGTTTCCAATATGGATGTTGTGCGAACGTACAAGGAGGTACTTGAACCTTCACCGGCCAGTCAGAAGTTCCTCGGCGAAAGGAAATTCGAGCCAGCCTGCTCGGGAGTGGTCCTTTATCTCGGTTTGAAAAAGGCCTACGAGCATTTACTCCATCACAACTTCGTGTTCTCGGCCGACCCGCACGTTGAGTTTGACTGGATCTACAAGAAAGGTGAGCCCGCGCCGGATCCCACCTGCTACATTGCAGCACCGGCCCGCACCGAGCCCGAAGTCGCCCCGCCCGGCGGCGAAGCACTTTATGTGCTGGTCCATACGCCGTTTCTGCGTAAACACCACGACTGGAAAAAGATGCTGCCGGAGTACCGCAAGGCCATCATTCGCAAGTTACAGACCACTGGAGGAATGGCTGACATCGAAGACCGGATCGTCTTTGAATCCGCGCTGACTCCACAGGACATTCATGACCGATATCGCGTGCTCGACGGGGCCATCTATGGCCTTGCCAGTCACGGGAAATGGGCCGGCGCGTTTAAGCCGGCCAACCGGAGCCGGCATATTCCGGGGCTTTACCTGGCCGGCGGGTCGGCTCACCCGGGACCTGGCATGCCAATGGCGCTGATGAGCGGGTGGATTGCTGCCGATTCGTTCGACGAGGATGTATTCCGGAGCGAGAATCGCTCTCGCCGGACGCCGGTCAGGATAGCTCCGTGAAAACAGGCGACCAACTGCCGCCTCGTTGGCCGTGGCTGTTTCGGCTGTTCCGCGACTACGCACCGAAATACGCTGCCAAGCACTTTCACTTCGTCGGCATTGCGAAATCGATGCCTGCGCCATCGTCCTGGGAAGGACCCGCATTAATCGTAATGAACCACCCGAGTTGGTGGGACCCGATCATTGGATATGTTCTCTGTCGTTTCTGGCCGAATCGATTAGATTTCGCTCCGATCGATGCGACGGCACTCGAAAAATACAAGTTCCTCGCCAAAGCGGGACTATTCGGCATCGATCCAGGCACCCTTCGTGGCGCTCGCGAGTTTTTGCGGGTCGGGCGTCAGTTAATGACGTACGCCAATGCGTCTCTATGGGTTACCGCCCAGGGCCAATTCACCGATGCCCGAATCAGGCCAGTCGAGTTGCGTGCAGGGGTCGGGCATATTGCGGCAGGGATGTCGCACGGCGTCATCCTTCCGATTGCCGTCGAGTACACATTTTGGAACGAGAGCAAGCCTGTGGCTTTGATCGGCTGTGGATCGCCGATCGCTGCGGAATCGTTGTCAGGGAGCGGTCCGAAACAATGCACTTCGGTTGTTGCTTCGGCGCTTGAGAAGGCTATGGATGCTCTCGCTGCCGAAGCGCAATCACGCGACACGACCCGTTTCCAGCCATTGGTTCAAAGCAGGGCGGGAGTTGGAGGGCTTTACGATTTTGGAAGGCGGGCTCGTGCCTTACTCACTGGTCGCCGATTTCGGGCGGACCATTCGGAATGATTGTCACCACGATCTGCGTAATGGCGTGCGTTCTGGCCGCGATTCCGGCTTACATGTACTTGCGGAACGGCGCGTACTATGTTACGCCGCCAGGGCCCGGCGATGGCGAACCGCACGTTTCAGTGCTGATTCCTGCCCGAAACGAGGAAGCATCAATCGGGCCTGCGATCGAGTCCGCCCTCGTGAGTCGAGACGTGGAAGTCGAAGTGGTCGTACTCGACGATCATTCGACGGATGAAACCGCTGGCGTTGTTCGAGCGGCTGCGAATCAGGATTCCCGCGTGCGATTACTGCAGGGCGCTGAATTGCCGCCCGGGTGGTCGGGCAAGCAGCACGCGTGTTATCAGCTGGCCCTGGCCGCCCAATACGACATTTTCGTGTTTCTGGATGCCGACGTGCGACTCGAGCACGACGGCCTCGCCCGGCTTGTGGCATTTCAATTGTCGAGTCGGGCCGATCTCGTCAGTGGCGTTCCCCGGCAGATCACTGGCACTTTGCTTGAAAAACTCGTCATCCCGTTGATCCACTTTCTCCTTCTCGGGTATCTCCCCGTGTGGATTATGAGGATGATCAACCACCCCGCATTGGGTGCCGGGTGCGGCCAGTTGTTTCTCACGACTCGGGCCGGGTACGCTGCAAGCAACGGCCACGCTGCCATTCGCGACTCCTTTCACGATGGCGTAAAGCTGCCGCGTGCCTACCGGCGTGCAGGACTTCGGACAGACTTATGCGATGCGACTCAAGTTGCTTCGTGCCGCATGTACCACTCGGCCGGTCAGCTCTGGAACGGGCTCGCCAAAAATGCAGGGGAAGGGATCGGTTCGGCCGCGGCGATTGTGCCGTGGACTGTCTTACTCGGCGGTGGCGCCGTTCTTCCTTTCTTCCTGGCGATGGGTTACAAATCACTGGCTGTCCATCAGCGTTGGCCGGTCGTCGCTGCCTGTCTTCTTGCGTTACTTCCGCGATTGCTCGCGGTCCGGCGGTTTCATCAGTCGCTGCTCGGGGCCATTCTCCATCCCGTTGGTATTTTCCTTTTGCTGGCGATTCAGTGGTACGCGCTGGCCCGGCGACTGATCGGGCGACCGGTTGGGTGGAAAGGTCGGGTCCAGCCGCCAATCATGGATCGTCCGTCTGACGGGAGTGACCGATGTCGATGAACAGTAGGGCTTATCTGCTGCTCGGAGGGGCCGGCGGCATCGGAACCGCAATTGCCCGAATTCTGACGGCTGGTGGGGCCAGAGTCATGCTCGTCGGCCGATCGCAGGAGCGATTGAAATCGATTGCGGACGAGATCGGTGCGGAGTGTTTTCCCGGTGATGCGACGCAGGCCGGCGTCATCGACGAAGCGGTCACGCGGGCGAGAGACGCCTTTGGCCAGTTGGACGGAGCGGCCAACTGCCTGGGCTCCATCGTTCTCAAACCGGCACATCTGTTATCCGATACGGAATGGGACGAGACTCTGGCCGTTAACCTGACGACCTCATTTCGACTTATCCGTGCGTACGTGAAGTCAGTTTCGGGCGCAGGCTCGATCGTGCTTTTCTCGACAGTGGCGGCTCGGATCGGGCTCGCCAATCATGAGGCAATTGCCGCCGCCAAGGCCGGAGTGCAGGGATTGACCTTATCGGCGGCGGCAACGTACGCTCCGCGGGGCCTCCGCGTCAATTGCATTGCACCGGGACTCGTCCGGACACCGCTATCAGCACGCATTGTCGGCAACGAATCGGCGCTGAAAGCTTCCACTGCGATGCACCCGCTTGGAAGAATTGGCGAACCAGCCGATGTCGCGGAACTCGCTGGTTGGCTACTGGGAGCCGGAGCATCGTGGGTGACCGGTCAGGTGTTTGGCGTCGATGGAGGCCTTAGTACGATTCGCCCTCGTTGAGCTTGCGTCGAGTTTTGGCCTTGTGGCGGGTGGATCGCTAAAACGTCTTTCCGACCCTGTCAGGCACGAGGACGCCGCTGATGGCGGAGACGATTCATCCGGTCTCGATTTCCGAAGAAACCCGCCACCGCTACCTGCATTACGCGCTCTCGGTCATTCAATCTAGAGCCCTTCCCGACGTCCGCGACGGACTCAAACCCGTCCAGCGCCGCATGTTGTACACGATGTACCAGGATCTGCATCTGTACTCGGATGCCAAGCCCCGCAAGTGTGCCAAGATTATCGGCGAAGTCATCGGCAACTACCACCCGCACAGCCCCGAGGCCGCTTACGATGCGTTGGTCCGCATGGCCCAAAATTGGGTGATGCGGGCACCGCTCGTCACCGGGCAGGGAAATTTCGGCTCCGTCGAGGGGGACTCACCGGCAGCCTTCCGGTACACGGAGGCGAAACTGTCGGCCGTCTCCGAGCGGCTGATGGCCGAGATGAAGCAAAAGACCGTCGACTTCCGGCCCAACTTCGACAACACCCGAGAAGAACCGGTCGTGTTGCCGGCGCAGTTTCCGAACCTGCTCGTCAATGGCACGTCGGGTATCGCCGTCGGACTGGCATCGAACATTCCGCCGCACAATCTGGCAGAGGTGATTGCTGCGTGCATTACCCTCATTGAAGACCCCGACGCCACAACGGCGACGCTTCTGAACAAAATGAAGGGCCCGGACTTTCCGCTCGGCGGGAAGATCATTACCGACCGCCCCACGCTGCGCCGCATCTACGAGGAAGGCTCCGGTTCGATCAAAATACAGGGCGAATGGCGCGTTGAGACTCCGGGGCCCAAGTCGCAGATTGTCATCACGTCCATCCCGTATGGGGTGAACCGGGGCAATCTGGAAGCCGAAATCGGGGCGATCGTAGAAACACGAAAGCTGCCGCAGCTGCTCGGCGTACATAACGAGTCGGACGAGAATACCCGCATCGTCCTCGAAATGAAGCAAGATGCCGACCCGGCCATGATCATGGCCTACCTCTACAAGCACACCGCGCTTCAACAAAACTTCGCGTACAACATGACCTGCCTCGTCCCATCGGCCGACGGAATCATCCGGCCCGAGCGTCTCGGACTCAAGCCGATACTCCAGTACTTCAATGACTTTCGATTCGCGACGGTCAAGCGGCGATTTGAGTACGATCTGGAGCAACTCCGCAAGCGGATTCACATCCTCGAGGGCTTCCGGATCATCTTCAACGCCCTGGACGAAGCAATCCGGATCATTCGAACGAGCGAAGGTAAGGCGGACGCGGCCGAGAAGCTGATCAAGCGGTTCAAACTGGACGAGATTCAGGCCAATGCGATCCTCGAAGCTCAGCTTTACCGAATCGCGCAGATGGAGATCAAGAAGATTCTCGATGAACTCCGCGAAAAAAAGGCCGAGGCCGAGAGGATCGAAGGGATCCTGAAGTCGAAGTCGAAGCTCTGGGGCGTCGTCAAGTCGGAACTGAGCGAGTTGGCCGAGAAGTTCGGCGACAAGCGGCGGAGCCGGGTGGCGACCGACGAAGATGTACTCGAGTTCAACGAAGAAGCCTACATTGTCCGCGAGAACACGAATATCGTCGTGACGCGGGACGGCTGGATCAAACGGGTCGGCCGACTCGCTTCGATCGAAACGACGCGTGTTCGCGAGGGAGACAGCGTCTTGGCCGTGGTGCCTGCCAGCACCTTGGACACCGTCGTGTTCTTCGCCGACGACGGCGCGGCTTACACGATGCGGGTCAATGAAGTTCCAGCCAGCTCCGGGTACGGCGAGCCGGTCACGAAGTTTTTCAAGCTCGGTGACGGCGTACGACTCGTAGCCGCGACCACTGGAGATTCCCGTTTCATCCCCGAATCGGTGAAGGGAGCCAAGGGAGACCCGCCGGGTCCGTATTTGATCACGGCCACGAAGCAGGGTTTGGTGTCACGCCTTCCCTACGTGTCTTATCGCACGGAATCGACGAAAGTCGGCCGGCGGTTCGTCCGGCTCAATGACGGAGACAAGGTCGTGCTCACCGCAATTGTGGGCGAGGAGACCAGCTTGTTTCTGGCGTCGGCCGAGGGACATGTCATTCACTTTGAAATCGCGGAGATCCCGGTGCTGAGCAGCGCGGGCAAGGGCGTGCTGGGGATCAAACTCAACGACGGCGATGAGTGTTTGGGCGGCGCGTTGATTGGCAACCGGCACGATGCCTGCGTCGTCGAAACCAGTGGCGGGAAGACCCACGAACTTCGACGTGGGGCTTACACCGTTACGCATCGGGGCGGCAAGGGATTCGAAGTTGTCAAGCGGTCCCGGTTGCTTCGCGTCCTGCCCGCCGAGATCGAACTGGTGAATTGGGAAGAGATGGAAGAAAAGGACGCGAAGAGGCCAGGTCGCGGTGGCAAGGGACTTTACGACTGAACGGGCGACCCGGGCCGACAGTTTAATCTGACAACGAGAGATCACGGCAGACAATGGCGAATCGCTACACCGCAGCCGACATTACAGTTCTTGAGGGCCTGGAGCCTGTCCGCAAGCGTCCGTCGATGTACATCGGCTCGACCGATGCCAAAGGCCTTCACCACCTCGTCTGGGAGATCGTCGACAACGCTGTCGACGAACACCTCAACGGCTTTGCCGACTCCGTCATCGTCACGCTGCACAAATCGGGCGATGCGGTTACGGTGCAAGACAACGGCCGGGGTATCCCCGTCGATATGCACCCGAAACACAAAAGGCCGGCACTGGAACTGCTGCTGACGACGCTTCACTCGGGTGCGAAGTTCGGAGAGGGCGACAATTACATACATTCGGGCGGCCTGCACGGCGTCGGCTCGTCGGTCGTTAACGCGCTGTCGAAACAGCTTACCGCGACCATTCGCCGGGACGGGTACGAGTACCAGCAGGTTTATCGCAAGGGTATTCCCGTCGCCCCGTTGAAGAAGCTAGGGCAATTCCGCGGGCACGGTACCCTGATCACGTTCGCGCCCGACGACACCATCTTCAAGACGACGCAGTTTGATGCCGAGCAAATCCGGGCTCATCTGGAGGACATGAGCTACATCCACTCGGGGCTCACCATCGTCTTTAAGAACGAGAAGACGGGTGAGACGCTGGAACTCAGCCACCCGGGTGGCATCCCCGAGTTTCTCGGCAAACTGGTCAAAGATGCGGACAAGCCGACGGTCAGCGACGCCGCCTTTTACGTCGCCCGCACGACTGGCGAAAAGATCGAGGCGGCCTTGCAGTGGACCGAAGCCACCGAAGAAGTCTTCCGTTCGTACGTCAACGGTATCCGCACGTTGGCGGGCGGCACGCACGAATCAGGTTTCAAAGGGGCCATCGTCAAGGCGATCCGCAATTACATCGCGACACACGAAATCAAGGCGACCAAAGGGCTCGATATCACGGCCGAGGACATTCGCGAGGGTGTCGTCGGGGTGCTGAGTGTATTCGTTCGCGAGCCGATGTTCCAGGGCCAGACCAAAGAGCGCCTGAACAATCCGGAAATGAACGCTATCATCGACGGGTTTGTCCGCCCGACCCTGGAAGCCTGGCTCAGCAACAACATGTCGGCGGCCGACCAGATTGTCGGCCGAATCGTCCTGGCCGCGCGGGCCCGCCTCGCGTCTCGCGAGGCTGTCTCGGAAGTGAAAAGAAAGAGTGCCGGCAGCAAGCGACTCAGTCTCCCCGGTAAACTTGCCGACTGCAAAACCGGCGACCTGAACAAGTCCGAATTGTTCATCGTGGAAGGCGACTCGGCCGGCGGTTCCGCCAAACAGGGGCGGGACAACCGGTTTCAGGCCGTTCTGCCGCTTCGCGGAAAGATCCTGAACGCCGAAGGGATCGCCTTCAGCACTGTGATGGCCAATCGTGAACTGGCCGATCTGGTCAACGCTCTTGGAACGGGAGCCGGGGACAAGTTCAACATCAACGGGCTACGATACGGCAAGATTATCCTGCTGATGGACGCCGACGCCGACGGCTACCACATTTCGACGCTGCTGCTGACGTTTCTGTTTCGTCACCTGACGGACCTGATCCGAAAGGGGCACGTCTACATTGCCCAGCCTCCGCTTTACCGGATCGACGTGGGCAAGGAGACCTTTTGGGCCAGGGACGACCGGCACAAGGAGGAAATCCTCAGTGGCCTCCGAGCGAATTCAAAGCCGGATGTGTCCCGGTTCAAAGGCCTCGGCGAGATGGACGCTCCGGTTCTCAAGGCGACGACCTTGGATCCCCGGACACGAACGCTCCTGAAGGTCAACATCGAGTCCAACCTCGATGCCGACCGGACGTTTGTCGAACTGCTCGGCAAAGACCCGGCCCATCGGTTCAAGTTCATCATGGAATCGTCGACTCTGGCGGTCGCAGAGGAGTTGGATATCTGACCCGTTGGATGAGGCTTCCCGATCTGGTAAGCTAAGGGATGCTTAGGAAAGTCGAGGATCGGCCGATGCCCGTGGACGCGGTGAGACTGGTTTCGCTGTTCCTTCAACAGGTCGAGCATTCCAAGCCGGCCTGGCAACCTGCCGCCGACATTTATCGGCTGCCGACCGGCTGGCTGGTCAAGATGGAACTGGCCGGCGTGACCGCCGAAGACGTTCAACTCAATCTCCGCGGTCGGACGCTTGTCGTCAGCGGCCGGCGGCGCGACTGCTGCCCGGATGCCGGATGCCGGCAATCGCGGATGGAAATCGAGTACGGCCGATTTGAACGCGAGATCGAGTTGCCCGGTGACTGGCAACGAGCCACCATCGAAACCCATTTTGACAACGGCATGATGTTGATCCGAATCCTCAAGGAGGTCGGCGTGTGAGTGAGCCGACTCCGATCCCTTCGAATGTCAGCCTTCCGGTCCTGCCGCTCAAGAACACAGTGTTGTTTCCGACGCTGTTCCTTCCACTGGGCGTCGGCAGGGACAACTCCGTGGCGGCAGTCGAAGCGGCAGTCGCGACCGAGGAAAAAATCATCCTCGTGGTGGCACAGCGAAACGCGGACGACGATCGGCTCGATGCCGATGCGTTGTTTTCCGTCGGTACGCGGGCCGTCATCAAGAAAATGAACCGGTCGGACGATGCCGTTGAAGTCATGGTGCAGGGCATTGAACGTGTCCGCATTGTTCGAATCGATCAGGTGGAACCACACCTCAGGGCCGTCGTCGATTCGTTCCCGTTGCCGACAGACGAGTCACCGGAAATCGAAGCGCTCCAGCGGGAAGTCCTTGATGCTGCTGCTCGCGTTGTTGAGTTGGCGCAGCCGCCTCAGGGGCCGGCCGCGATCATGCAGATGCTGTCCGGTACGGCCGATCCGCTGCGATTGACCTTTCTGCTCGGATCGATGTTGAGCCTCGACGTGGCCAAAGAGCAGGCGTTGCTCGAAGCACCTACCCGACTGGCCGCACTCCAGCGGATTCACGAGTATCTGACGCACGAAGCCCAGATTTTGGAACTCAAACAGCAGATTGCCAGTAAGGCCCAGGGGGAAATGACTCGCGAACAGCGGCAGTATTTTCTCCGCCAGCAAATGCGGGCAATCCAGGACGAACTCGGCGAGCGCTCACCGGAGGGGGCCGAAGCCGATGTACTCCGAGAGAAGCTGGCCGCGGCAGATCTGCCCGAGGCCGTCCGAGTCGAGTCCGACCGGGAATTGACCCGGCTGGAGCGTCTACCGTCGCAAGCCCCGGACTATCAGGTCACCCGCACTTGGTTGGAACTGATAGCTGAGTTGCCGTGGAAAAATTCCAGCGATGATGTGCTCGATATCGAACGGACGCAGACCATCCTTGACGAGGATCATTATGGACTGACGGACGTGAAGGAACGGATTCTCGAGCATCTCGCGGTTCTGAAACTTAACCCCAAGGCGAAGGCCCCGATTCTCTGCTTTGTCGGCCCGCCCGGCGTTGGCAAGACTTCACTCGGCCACTCTATCGCCCGGTCCATGAGCCGGAAGTTCGAGCGGCTCAGCTTGGGCGGCATGCACGACGAATCGGAACTTCGGGGACATCGGCGTACCTACATCGGCGCGATGCCCGGTCGGATCATCCAGGCGGTCCGTCGTGCGGGCGTCAACAATCCGATGATTCTCCTTGACGAGGTCGACAAGCTCGGCCGGGATTTCCGTGGCGATCCGTCGGCCGCGCTGTTGGAAGTTCTCGACCCCGCCCAGAACAGTACTTTTCGCGACAACTACCTCGACCTGCCGTTCGACCTGAGCAAGGTATTCTTTGTCGCGACGGCAAACGCGCTCGACCCACTGCCCCGGCCCCTGTTGGATCGGCTGGAGATCATCCGGCTCAGCGGGTACAGCGAGGATGAAAAGCTCCAGATCGCCAAGAGATACTTGATCCCCCGACAGCGAGCAGAGTCGGGATTGACTGTCGAGCAAAGCGACATTCCGGAAAAGACAATCGTTGCGTTGATTCGCGGTTACACGCGCGAAGCCGGATGCCGGCAGTTGGAGCGGACCATCGGCCAGGTCATGCGAAAGCTTGCGCTTCGAGTAGCGCGTGGCTCCGAGTCTCGAATCGCGGTATCGGAAGAGTTGCTTGTCGACTTGCTGGGGCCCGAGCATTTCGTGCCGGAGGATGCTCGCCGGGAAATGCCGCCGGGCGTGGCTACCGGCATGGCTTGGACCGAAGCAGGCGGAGAGGTACTGTACATCGAAGCGATGCAAGTACCGGGCTCCGGCGAACTCCGAATTACGGGGCAACTTGGCAACATCATGCAGGAGTCGGCCCGGGCGGCCCAAAGCTACGTGGCTTCACACGCCGGCCAACTCGGGATTGATCGCGACAAGTTCAAGGAAGGCGGCGTCCATATCCATGTCCCGGCCGGTGCGGTACCCAAAGACGGACCTTCGGCCGGCGTTGCGCTGGTAACTGCGTTGGCTTCGCTCTTTACCGGCCGGCCCGCGCGCGCCGACACCGCGATGACTGGTGAGATCACGCTGACCGGGCTCGTCCTGCCCATTGGCGGAGTCAAGGAGAAGATCCTCGGGGCCCGCCGGGCGGGAATCAAGCGGATCATTCTGCCCAAAGCCAACGCAAAGGACATCCGCGACCTCCCGGCCAGCGTTCGCGAAGACACTAAAGTCATCTTTGCCGAGAAAATCAACGACGTTCTGGCTGCCGCCCTCGAAGACGGGCGGGCCTGAATTCCCATGGCCGGCCAAAAGCTTGTCCGAGCTCTCCGGCACAGAAACTATCGACTCTATTTCGCGGGCCAGGCGCTCTCCCTGATTGGGACTTGGACTCAGCAGGCCGGAATGCAATGGCTTTTGAGCCACCTGGCCGAATCGAAGGGGCAATATGGCCGGGCAGGGTTCCTGGCGCAACTCCCCGCGCTGCTTTTCCCTCCTGTCGCCGGCGTTGTTGCCGACCGCGTCAATCGCAGACGGATCCTCGGAGTGACTCAGACGCTGGCCATGACTCAGGCAGTGCTGCTCGCGGCACTCGTCGTTTCCGGGAAAGCAACGCTCCTGAACGTGATGGTGCTGAATTTCATCCTCAGTACCGTCAACGCTTTCGACCTGCCCACTCGCCAGACTTTGCTTAGTGATGTCATCGACGACCGCGACGACCTGGCGAACGCGATTGCCCTTAACTCGTCACTGGTCAACGGTACTCGTCTCATCGGGCCAGGTCTGGCGTCGGCGTTGATGGTGACGGTTGGAGTCGCGGGCTGTTTTATCGCCAATGCACTGAGCTTTGTGGCTGTGCTGATCGCGATCGGAATGATGCGGATTCAAGTGAGTCGTTCACCCGCCCGGCATACGCCTTTCCTGACTGGACTGCTCGAGGGGTGGAACTATGTCCGTGCTGATCGGCCAATTCGTGCCGCTCTTCTGATCGTCGCCGCGATGAGTCTATTTGGTTTGCCGTACAATCTGCTGCTTCCGTATGTCACACGGGAGATGCTGGACGGTGGCGAATGGACCTATGGATTGCTGCTCACCGCGCCAGGACTGGGAGCTTTCATCGCAGGTGTCTGGATCGCATCGAACGGACTTCGAGGCGTCACCCGCCGAATGGTGCTGGCCCCGTTTATGGCAGGTGGCAGTCTTCTGGCTGCATCTTGGTCAACTCACGTCGCAATGGCCGTCTTCTGCCTTTTCTTCGCCGGTTTCGGCTTCCTGACGCTCCTCAACTCCGCGAACACCCTGATTCAGACCATCACGGCGGCTGACAAGCGGGGCCGGGTGTTGGGCTTTTACGCGATCGCCTTCACCGGAATGTCGCCCTTGGGAAACCTTGTCGTCCCCGAACTTGCGGACTGGGTAGGTACGCCGAACGCGCTTCGGATCGGATCCGCCTCCTGCCTTCTGGCCGGGATCGCCTTCATTTGCTCGGCCCGCTCGTGGCGGTACGAAGTGCGCACTCGATTCGCCGTTACCCGTGAACTTGTGCCTGTAGTCCGGCCAGAATCGCCGACCTGACGGTCCAGAGAATCGTGCGAACCCAGTTGGATCGTACGAGCCATCGATGCGTAAGTTCATCAAAACCTTGGAGCAGCTTCTGATGGGCGGGCACCTGCCACAGTGCCGTCGAAAGCCAGATGCCGACCAGTAAAGCGAATGCGAAACCGGCCGAAACACGTTCCGGATTGGTGCGCGAGTGCAGGATCAGCAACGCTGCCGTGACGAGTTCCGCCAACATGACGGGCATCACGACCCAGGTCGTGCGCCGTTGATGTGCCTCGGAAAACTCGCGAAACCTAATCCGTTCTGCGAGTGAGAACAGCGGGTAATGGGCCACCTGAACGAACCAGATGAGCCCGGTCATGAACAAGCAGCAACAAAGGTTGAACAAGAGCATTTGCAGGTTAATCAGGGAAATTAAAACTGCGGATTCGACGAGCGCTGGGCCGATCGAATCCGCAGTGAATTCTGGCAGAAACTATCTGCGAATCACCACGGCGGCGGGTACGCCTTGACCGATTCCGCCATTCGCTGGTCGAAATTGGCCGGGACCGGCTCGAATCCGGTGATCTTCATGAGGCCCATTAGGTGTTTTCCGAGCGCCGTGTCGTGGGCTGTAGACATGCCGCTGCGGAACTTGTCTTGAGTGGTTACATCGACCTGGCCTTTGCCAAAGGCGATGACGCTGGGCGGGAACGGCTCCGAAGATTCGAGGATGCGGAGGCGTGCGAATCGGCCCGGCTTGCGGCGCTCAAACATCTGCAGGGCGGCCTTATCCACGACGGCAACTTGGCTGACCCCGTCGACAACGTCGTCCAAAGCGTCTTCGATCGACGGCGGCTCCTGAAGGGTGGGGAAGAAGTCGTTGCAAGTCCCGCCGTTGACCCGGCACCGCCGCTGGAGGAATAGTCGGCTGTGTTCTTTGGTCGCCTTGGGCATCGCGAGTTTCTGGCCGCGGCACTCGGCGACTCCCTTGGCGGAGCAGTCCTTCTGGACGACGACGACCGCCTGGAGCATGTTCGGATTGACCGAAACCAGCATGAGGGGCTCGAGCGACTTTTCCTTGAGCTTCATCCAGGCGAATTCGAAGCCGTGGAAGACGCCCAATTGGACCTCGCCAGTTGTCAGTTGCTGCCGCATGGCCTCAGCGGATTCAACGATGACGAGTTGCCCCTTGAGGCCGGTCTGCGATTGTACGACCGTCTGGAACGGCGTCGACATCGCGTTAAACATCGCGGGAGGAACTTCCCGGAACATGCTTTTCAGCATGCCGATCCGCACGGTAGGTTCAGCGGGAGCGGCCGCCGCGGTCAACGCGGCGGCCACAAGGATTGTCATGATTGCGATGCGATGTCGCGGCATGGAGTCCCCCGGATTGGGTGCCTGTCGAGGAGTGTGTCTCTTACGGGTGATTCACCAGCCCGGCGTTGAACCCGCCGGCCGTAATCCGCTCGAGGTTTGCCAGCGCCAGCACCTGCTGGAACAGCGCCTCGTTCAGAGCGACGGCAGCCTGGGTGGCCAGGACGCGATTAGTAGTCAGCTCTTCGGGCTTGATCTTTGCACCAGCGGCCTTGTCTTCTTCGAGCTGTTTGATGTACTTGGTCGCCTTGGACGTCGCGAGTTTGGTGAAGGCGACCTTCTTGCTCGCCTCTTCCCACTTGCAGATCCCGTCTTCGGCTTCCAGAGTCAGGAGTTCGCGGGTCTTGGCGACCACGGCGTCGGCACGGGCGCTGAATGCATTGGCCTGTTCGATTCGCGCGCTACGCGGACCAGCGAGGTTAGCGGGCATCTCCGGTCCGATAGCACCGGGCCGGTAGTCGCCGTTGCGAATGCCGGGCGGCACCGGAGCCGAGTGGATGTCTGCCGCCGACGCAAATGTCCGAACAAGTTGCCGGAAGCACCATTTGCCCTGGGCATCGATTTCCAGGCGGACGACATCGGACAGCAGAAGCGTCTGCATCATTTCGCCGCGACGCGACAACGCGAGGTTGATGATCGTGCAGCGTTCGGGCTGGGCCGCAGGTTCCGGCAGCGACAGGTCGGCGAGCTGGAAGCTGAAGCACTCCTGGCTGACTCCCATGGCCTCACGAAGCGCGGCCAAGGCCTTTCGCATTCCTTCATCCGCTTCGAGCTGCTTGGCCTTGGCGAGGTTGATCGCAATGTCGAGTCGGTCGAGCATTGGTTCGGAGAATTCGCGGACACCATTCTTGATTGCACGGTCCAGATCGGCGCGGTCGAACTCGAGCTTCTTCAGGATGTCGGCGGCGACATCGTACTGAAGTCGGGCGTAAATCGCCGTATAGTAAGTCCGGGTGACGGCGTAGGTCGTGTCGATCCCGGCCTGCATCAATTCCGCCTCGGCCGCGCTCACTCCCTTGAGCGACTGCTGCCTACGGAGGTGAATGTCGGGAACGAACAGGTACGAAAAGCTCGGCCGGGCGATGCCGTCGCGGGCCGCCTGCTTGGCTGCCAGGCTGGCACGGGAAGCGGCCAAAGCCGGCTGCTTCTCCAGGCCGATGCGGACGCAGTCAGCCAGGGTGTAAACGGGGATCGTTGCCGCGGGAGAAACCGCCGCGGGCGGGAGTGTCTTAGGCGCGCTGATCGGCTGGTTGGGGTTCGCCTGGGCCGCGCAGATTCCCGCGAGCCCGAGATGCGCCACGAGAGCGGCCGCCCGGGTCCGACGACGAATCAATGAGGATGATCGGCCGTTCATATGCATTCCTCGCACGCCGACGCGCCTCCTTGGCTTGGAGCTGCCGTGGCGTCTTCGCGCACTGCCGCGGCTCCCGTCGGGTATTGAGGGAATCGGTCGAGTACAACGAACGACTGGAGCCGGCCGATTGTGCCGATAGCCAGATTTCGCCGCGGGGATTCCACCTGTTCCGGACGGGCCGGTTATGACGAATCAGTTTCGACACTCGGCGGATTTTTCCCCGGGTGCTGAGCGGGCGCTTGCTCAGGCCGAGCGACTGCGGGGGCTGGGCCCCATAACTGCGCGAGTGCTTGCAGCTGCGTTGTTCCACGATCGCGACGGCGAGGCCTTTGCGGCCGCTCATTTCTGCGGATTAGACATCGACACGTGGTCGGACCATGTGAAGAATGTGCTCTCGTCCAGCGAGGAAACCAGGGCATTTCGCAGGGCCCGCAGCCTGGCCAGGGAGTACTTCGGCGACAGAACAGTTACGAGCAGTCTGCTGCTGCTCGCGCTACAACAAACCGAGTCCGACCTGGCTGACGAGTGGGCCGCTTTCGGCATGGACGGACCGAAACTTGAACGAAAAGTCCTCGGAGAAGCACTGGATCCGATTCCCGTGGTGAATTCGGCTCCGCCCGCGCCGCCTGACCCCTGCACGGAGTTGAGTCAGGACATCTCGGTGTATCGCGTTCTGGACGCCAATGCGGATCGAGCGTCCGAGGCCATCCGAGTCCTCGAAGACTACGTTCGCTTCGTTCGTAACGACGGGGTACTGGCTGAGGCGGCCAAAAGCTTCAGGCACGATCTCGGTATCACTTTGCGGCAGTTGCCGCTCGCGAAACGACTCGCCGCCCGCGATACTCCGGGCGATGTGGGAACAACGCTGAGTACGGCGAACGAGTACGTTCGCGACTCGGTTCAGGATGTGGTTGCAGCCAACTCCCGGCGGCTACAGGAATCGCTGCGAACTCTCGAAGAGTTCGGCAAGATTGTCAGCCGCGATTTCGCCATCCAATGCGAACAACTCAGGTATCGGGCCTATACCCTCGAGGCCGTGCTCGCCGCGAACATGTGCGACCGCCTGGATCGGTCCCGACTCTGTTATCTCGTCGGGCCCATACCCGATCTGGAATGGCGAGTCCGCGAGGCGATCGCCGGCGGCGTTGACATGGTTCAACTTCGTGCGAAGAGTCTGGCCGACCGCGAGTTGATTGCAATCGGCCGGGCACTGCGCCAAGTCACGCGGTCCGGTAACGCGGTTTTGATCGTCAACGATCGACCTGACATCGCGAGAGTCGTCGAAGCCGACGGCGTGCATCTTGGCCAGGATGACATGTCCGTTTCATCCTCCCGTGCCATTCTCGGGGCCGACGCCATCATCGGAGTCAGCACGCACAACATACCACAGGTAAGACAAGCGGTTATGGACCGGGCGAATTACATCGGGATGGGCCCGACGTTTCCGTCTTTGACTAAAGAGTTTCCGCGTCTGGCGGGGCTGGAGTACATCACCGAAGCGACGAGAATGACCTCAATCCCGGCGTTTGCCATCGGAGGGATCGACGAGAAAAACGTCGGCAGCGTTCGGACCGCGGGCGGCACCCGCATTGCGGTCAGCGGGTGCATCGGGCAGGCCCGGGATCCGGCAAAGGTCGCAGCTCAACTCCGGAAAATGCTGGAGTGAGGGCGAAGAGAAGTTACTTCTTTTTTCCGGTTGCCGCGGCCTTAGCCGCCAGGCGGGCGTTTTCCTTCTTGGCTCGCTTTTCCTTCTGCTTGCGGCGAACGCCGGCGGGGTTGCCCATCGCTAGAACTCCTGAATAGTTAACGGGATCCGTTGAAATATTGGTATACAAACTCGGTCGCCCTGTGGTCGTGATCGAGGAGGCGAATTGTGGGTCAGTTCATCGAAAAACCGGCCAAAATTCGTTCGGCGGGCAACCTCCCCAAAATCATCGAGGAGTACTTCGGGCGAGTGAATTCGAACGACAGCCGCGTCAGCATCGCCCGGATGTCCAGCCCTGCCGGCTGGCGTGAACCGGGACAGACGCCGGATTTCGATGAGTATTCTGTGGTTCTTCGAGGTCAGCTTCGGGTCGAAACCTGTAAAGGGGTTGTTCAGGTCGGGACCGGGCAGGGATTCCTTGCTCCCGCCGGGCAATGGGTGCGTTACAGCACTCCGGGAGCAGACGGAGCGGAGTACATAGCGGTGTGCATCGCGGCGTTTTCCCCGGAGACGGTCAACCGGGATTGTGATCCGGTATAGCGGGTTCGTCTCCGCGCAGGGGGCGATCGCGGACCGTTCCGATAAATCACCTATTCGCAAACTCGGGCCCAGCTTTCATGGCAAATCGACTCGCCACAATTCGACAGGACCTCGTTGCCGGTCTGGTCGTGTTTCTCGTTGCGTTGCCGCTGTGTCTGGGTGTTGCTCACGCGTCAAATGCTCCGCTCATGTCGGGAGTCCTGGCAGGGATCATTGGCGGAGTAGTTGTCGGTATCCTGAGCGGATCGCGAGTTTCGGTCAGTGGGCCTGCGGCGGGACTGACAGCAGTGGTGGCAGCCCAAATCACCGCCGCCGGTTCCTACGAGCGATTCCTTGTCGCGGTCGCGATGGCGGGGTTGATCCAACTCGTGTTCGCTGCCCTCCGGGCGGGCGGATTCGCGAGGTTCTTTCCCAATTGCGTCATCAACGGACTTTTGGCTGCCATTGGAATAGTACTCATCCTTAAGCAGGTTCCCCACCTCTTCGGACATGACATAGACGACGAGGGGGAGATGTCGTTTCTTCAGCCTGATCAGAAGAACTCTCTGACGGAGTTGATCGAGACGACCTTCGACATCGACATTGGTGCCGCCACGGTCGGGCTGAGTTGTCTCGCACTCATGATCGTGTGGGGGAAAGTTCGGGTACTTAAGAAGTCTGTGGTTCCCGCGCCGTTGGTGGTGGTGATTTTCGGCTCCCTGCTAGCCACCTTGTTTCGGGGCAACTGGATCATCGGGCCGGAACATATGGTTCGGTTACCGGACGCAGAAGGTTGGGCCCGGGTCAGCAGCTTGTTCCTGTTTCCAGACTTCTCGGGACTTGGATCGAAGGCGGTGTATGCGGCCGCTGCAACGATCGCAATCGTCGCGTCGCTTGAGACACTGCTGAACCTCGAGGCTGTCGACAAAATCGACCCCGACCGCCGAACTTCACCGCCGAATCGAGAACTCTTCGCCCAAGGAGTCGGCAATCTGCTTTCCGGACTTCTCGGCGGAATCCCCGTGACGTCCGTAATCGTTCGCAGCTCCGTGAACATCTATGCGGGGGGACAATCGAGAGTCGCCACGGTGTTTCATGGATTGCTTCTAATCACCTGCGTCGTACTTATGCCCACCGTCCTTAACCGAATTCCGCTCGCTGCACTGGCCGCCATTCTAATCGTGACCGGCTACAAGCTGGCCAAACCGGCGGTTTTCAAGAGCTTCTGGCGGCAGGGATGGAATCAGTTTCTGCCGTTCATCATTACCATACTCGCGATTGTCTTTACAGACCTGCTCGTCGGGATACTGATCGGGCTAGGCGTCAGCCTCGCGTTCATCTTGTTCAACAACCTGAAACGGCCATTGAACCGGATCGTCGAACGGCACATTGGCGGGGATGTCCTCCATCTCCAGTTGCCAAATCAGGTCAGCTTTCTGAACCGGGCGATGATAGCGAAAACGCTCGAGGACATCGCCGAAGGGACGCAGGTGCTACTCGACGCCCGTGATACGGACTATATCGATGCGGACATTCTTCAGCTCATTCGCGAGTTCGAATGCGAAGTGGCACCGACACGCGGAATCCGAGTCAGCATGGTCGGATTCAAGAACCACTACGATCAAGTGGAAGACCGTATCCTGTTTGCTGATTACACCAGTCGTGAAATCCGGAATGCGCTGACACCGGAACGCACCTTGCAGATTCTAAAAGATGGCAACGAGCGGTTTCTCCATGGGACCCGACTTTCACGTGATCTTAACCGCCAGTTGAATGCCACCGCAACCGGGCAATTCCCGCTGGCTGCTGTTCTCAGCTGCATTGATTCCCGAGCGCCGACGGAGCTCATTTTTGATGTCGGGTTGGGAGATCTACTGACAGTTCGGATTGCCGGAAATGTCGCCAGGGAAAAGGTACTCGGAAGCTTGGAATATGCGGCCGTGGTCGCCGGAGTCAAACTTATTGTTGTAATGGGTCATACCCGATGCGGCGCGGTGACCGCTGCGGTCAATTCTGCACTGGAAGAACAATGCACGGAAGATCTGTGTCGGTGCGAAAACCTTGAAGTTTTGCTTTCAGAAATTCGTCGGGCCATTAGGCCGGGAGTATTGTTGGATCAGAGCGGTAGCCACGAAGAGTTCGTCGACAAGGTAGCAGAAGAAAATGTTCGCCAGACCATTTCTACCATTTTTTTACACAGCAAGTGCATTCGCGATCTTGCGGAATCGGGTGCGATTCAGGTAGTGGGCTGCATGTATGACGTGAAATCCGGTCGCGCGACTTTTGATCCGCGGTTGACTCGGGATTCCTCCGGCAGTCCGGGTTTCAGAAGAGAACCCGGACTACTTGAATGAAACGGCGTCACGGATTGACGGATGTAGGGTCCATCCAGATGTACATCCCAGATGTGGCCGTCCAGGTCGCGGAATGAATGACCGTACATGAACCCGAAGTCTTGCGGAGGCTTCCAGGTTGTGCCTCCGGCCGCAACGGCCTTGCCGATCATTTCATCAACTTCGGTCCGGTTGTCGCAGTTCAGGCAGACGAGTACCTCGGAGTCTTTCGACGCATCGCAGATTCCCCCTGGGATGAACTGCCGGAACTTGTCGTGCGTAAGCAGCATGGCATAAATCGTCTCGCTGACAACCATGCATGCGGCCGTCTCGTCTGTGAACTTCGGATTGAAACGGTATCCGAGCCGGCGAAAAAACTCCATCGATTTCGCGAGGTTCTTGACCGGCAAATTGACGAAAATCAATCGGGACATGTTGATTCCTCGTATTGTCTCGTGGATTAGCCTTGGACCGCGATCCAAATCTCGATGCCCCCCGTGCCGGTCTGCGGGTTGTAGTCCTTCGTGTATCTCTCGAACATCGGGGCCGACGCCAACTTCAGCCCCGATTCAGGAATCCAACGAGACCAGATTGCGTCGTACGTCTCCTTGATCTGCGAAACCGGCGCGGTATGCGGCACCACGACATATCGTCCGGCGGGAATCCGCGTCGTCGTGAACCCCGCTGGCAATCGCGCATCGCCATCAAACTCGACGCCCACGAGGTAATCGAAGCTGCAATCGGCCTTGCAATTTAGCGATACACCGAAGGAATCGCTACCGATCTGACCGGGAATCGGCCCGATCGATTTGAACTGCTGCCACTGTCCGGGAATCTCTCCGATGTTGCCCTGGGTGTACGACGCCAGAATTCCGCCCACGAGGATTTCCCGCCCTGTTTCGTACCGGGGCTCATTGAGGCCGCAGGTGATAGCCCTCAACGCCGCATCCTTCTCACGGACATCGGGCGTCACCACATCGCCGAAATCCTCGATCCCGAACAACGGTCGGATTTCGATGTCCGAGTCCTCCAGCATGGGATTCGGGCATCTCTTGACCCACGCGATGGCCTCGTCCATGTCTTTGACTTTCCACAGCCAGTAGCCGGCCACCAGTTCGCTCGTTTCGGCGAACGGCCCAGTAGTCACGACCCGGCTATCTCCGGAGAATCGCACGCGTACCCCTTTGGCGCTCGGCTGCAACCCTTCGCCAGCGAGCAGGATTCCCGATCGGATGAGCTCTTCATTGAACTGTTGCATCGCAGACACAAGATCCGCGGTTGGCATGACTGCCGCCTCGGACGACTTCGTCGCCTTCACCATGACCATGACTTTCATTTGTTGCTCCTTTTGGAATCTGGTTCAAGGCCCTTGTCGGAGGTCGGCAATCCGATCAGTTCATAAAGAGGTCGGATTTCGACCGTACCTTTCTGCGCCGAAGGTAGCCTGGCGGCGATGGCAATCGCCTCATCGAGATTCGGCACGTCGACAAGAAAATAGCCGCCGAGTTGTTCGGTGGTTTCGGCAAAAGGCCCGTCCGTCAGAAGTCGCTTGCCCTGGCGCACGCGGACGCTTGTTGCGGTGGCCACAGGATGCAGCGGTGAGGCACCGAGGAACTGCCCCTTTTCGCTCAATTCATGGCAGATGCGGGCCGAATCGAGCGTGCATTGGTTCCATTCCTCCGGGGTCCATGCCTTTTCGTCGCTGTACACCAGAAACATGAACTTCATCGCTAAGCCTCCGCTCAGTCGGCACGCCGGTAATGAGCCGTCATGAAGTGAAGCCATTGACCGTCCGGACCGAGATACCGGGAAGTCAGCGTGCGGTGCGAGTCGTCGACAAACTCGATGATGTCCTGGTACCGAGTCATTCCCTCACCTGAAAAGCTCGGGCCTTCAGTATCGAGAGTCAGCACGTTGCCCGCATCGTTCAAGGTACCCGAATAGTGCCAGAGGTGGGTCATTACGGACGCCACGAAAGTGCCGACGAATTTCCTGCTCGCGGGATCATACCCGAGGGTCATGATCGTGTCGCACGAGCACGGATCGGGTGACGGCGACGACCCTTCGCCGACCGTCCAGAGTCCGCCCAGCGAGCGAACAACTTCGGTCCCCGTAGTTTTGGTCGGCGGCTGGTCGGGGCCCATGACGCACTCGGTTTCCGAGTTCCATTTGCCCACAAGTCGTTGGAGCCAGGCGTGTTCCGGTTGCGGTGTTGCTTGCATGGGGTTTCATTCCTTGGTTCGAGACAGTGGTGGCGTTTCCAGTGAGTCGAACGGCAAATGGCCGATTCGACATTCTTTCAAAATTGCTGATTTCAGAGTTTTCGGATCTGCCGTTCCAGGAACCGACGCTCCGGTTCCTGCATCGTCAGATCGAGGGCCCTGAAGTACGATTTCCGAGCGTCGGACGCCCGCCCGGCGCGGCGCAACAAGTCAGCCCGGGCGGCATGGAAGAGATGGTAGTTTTCCAGTTTGTCGAGCTTTTCAAGGTCGTCCATTAGTCGAAGTCCCTCATCCGGCCCGTCCCGCATCGCGACTGCAACTGCCCGATTGAGCTGGACGACTGGCGACGGATCGGCCTGCCTCAGCAGGTCATACCACTCCACAATGTGTGCCCAGTCTGTCGCTTCATAGTGTTGGGACGCTGAATGCAACGCCGAGATGGCCGCCTGTAACGTGTATACACCCACGGGCGGGTTTCGCAGTGCCCGATGGACGAGTTCGCGGCCTTCCGTGATCAGCGATTGATCCCACAATGTGCGGTCCTGAAACTCGAGAAGTATCAAATCGCCGGATGGATCCGTACGCGCAGGGCGACGTGATTCGTGAAGGAGCATGAGTCCGAGCAGGCCGATCGCCTCGGCATCCGGGAGCAATTCGACAAGCAGGCGGGCTAGGCGGATGGCTTCGCGGATCAACGGCTCCCGCGTCACCGATTCACCAGAACTTGCCGAATACCCTTCGTTGAAAACCAGGTAGATTACAGCCAAGACGCTATCCAGCCGTTCCGGCAGTTCTGCCAGTTCCGGGACGACGTACGGAATTCCGGTTTCACGAATCCTCGCCTTACCGCGCACAATCCGTTGGGCAATTGTCGCGGGCGCGGTCAGAAATGCCCCCGCGATTTCCTCCGTCGTGAGGTCGCATACCTCGCGCAGCGTCAACGCAATTTGCGTGGCCGGCGCAAGGGCGGGGTGACAGCAGGTGAAGATAAGTCGCAGCCGATCGTCCGGAATTTCCTCGTCCGGATCTGATAGTTCCTGACGACGGGCGGCCAGCATCCCCAAGGACGCGGCAAACCGTGATTGCCGCCTTATTGTGTCGATGGCCTTGAACCGGGCGGCAGCGACGAGCCAGGCCCGCGGGTTGGTCGGCACTCCATCGACCGGCCAGCGTTCGAGCGCGGCAACAAACGCCTCGTGGAGTGATTCCTCCGCCAGATCGAAGTCACCGACGAGACGCACAAGCGTGGCAAACACCCGCCGGGATTCGGATCGGTAGACCGCCTCTACGTCCTTAACGGACGCGGCCGTGTCTGACTGCTCAGGGACACCCGACATCGCCTTCCGCCTGTTGGATTGGCTCACCCAAGTCAGAGCTTAATTGCCGTCCGCCCGGAGTTCAATGCTCGTAGCGGGTCGCCGGGTCGGGGGCTTTGGCTGGTGACGGGATTTGATGTGCTGGGCGCGCCCAGGCGATCAGGCGGTGCCAGTATCCTGTAACATCGTCCCAAAGTGAATAACAAACCGGCGTTAGAAGGAGCGTCAGGATTAATGAGAGCAGCTGGCCACCAAGAATGACCTTGGCCATGCCCGACCGGGTACTGGCCCCGGGGCCGCGGCCGAGCGCCATCGGGACCATGGCGGCGATCAACATCACGGTCGTCATCAGGATGGGCCGGAGCCGAGTGGCATTGGCATCGAGCAGCGCCTGATCGCGGGGCAGGCCTTGATTGCGGAGCACATTGGTGTAGTCGACCTGCAGGATACCGTTTTTCTTGACAATCCCGAACAGCATGAACAGTCCGAACATTGCGTAGACATCAAGATTGGTTTGCAACGCGATGAGAGAGGCAAGTGCGCAGGGGATCGTAAGTGGGAGAGAAGCCATGATCGTCGCCGGGTGGACGAAACTCTCGAATTGCGCGGCGAGAATCATGTACATGAACACGAAAGCTAGGGCGAAGGCGATCAGGAAGTTGCTGTTGGATTCGGACATGGTCTTGGCCCGGCCGATGAACTCGAAACGGTACTCGGGAGGCAGCTCCAACGAGCGGACGTGTTCCGTCAGAAAGGACACTGCATCACCGAGCGACTTGCCCTCGAGGTTGCCCGAGACGACCACCTGCCGCTGCCGACCGAAGCGGTCGATCGTGGTCGGTCCCTGTGCGCGTTCCAGTCGGGCGATGCTGTCTACCCGAACGGTTCCGCCGGTGGCCCGGACTGACGGAACAGTCAGTCGCGCAATGGTCTCCGGGTCATTGCGTGCGGTTTTTTCCGCGCGCAGCCAGACGTCATACTGCTGATCGAGTTCCTTGAATTTGGTCACGGGTTCACCGCCGACCATGATGTTGACGGCCGAAGCGACCGACTGAATCGAGACGCCGAGATCGCTCATTCGCTCGCGGTCGAATCGGATGCGCAGCTCCGGCTTGCGGAGCGACAGGCTGGTATCGACGTCGACGAAGTAGCCTTGCTGCCGCATCCAGCGGGCGATGCGGTCGGAATAGACTTGAAGCCGGTCCATGTCGGGGCCGGATACGTTGAGGTCGATGTCGACCTGACGAAATCCGGTCGATTGGAATGCGGACACGTCCTGGACTGCCGCCCGCAAATCGGGGTAGTCGGCCAGCAGGGTCCGGGCCTCGGCCATAACCTGAAACTGTGTGTAATCGCGTTCCGAGAGGTCGACGAGGCGGACGTAAATGTTGGCCGCGGTCACGTCGCCCTGGCCCTTGGCAATGCGGCCGGTGGTATCGCCGATCACGATAAACGTGTGCGTGACGCCGCGGAGGCTGCGCAGGCGCCGGTCGATTTCGTTGCACACGGAATCGGCCCTGTCGAGCGAGTAGCCTTCGGGAAGGGTAATGGCGACTTCAAACTCGCTCTGGTCGTCGCGTGGTACGAAGTCCTTGCCGACCCACTGTACCAATAACGGGGTCGACGCGAACAACGTCAGTGATGCGACGACAACGACCCATCGGTGCCGGAGCGATCGCCGGAGCAGGGCCATGTAACCGCCTTCCACGACCCGCCAGACAATCCCTTTCTTGGAGCTGTGCTCCGGGTCTTCGGGCTTGAGAAATCGCGAACAGAGCATCGGAGTCATCGTGAATGAGACAAACATGCTCGCCAGGATCGAGAAGCCGACCACGTATCCGAAACTGGAGAAAAACCGGCCCACCGCCCCGCCCATGAACGCAATCGGGATGAAGATGACAAGCAGCGAAAGCGTAGTGGCGACGACAGCCAGGGCGATCTCCGTCGTAGCCTGACCGGCCGCCTGCAACGCAGAGAGTCCGTTTTCTTCCATGTGCCGGAAGATGTTCTCGTGAACCACGACTGCATCATCGATGACGATCCCGATTGCAAGGATCAGGCCGAGAATGGTCACGTTGTTGAGCGAGAATCCCATCGCGTCCATGAACGCGAAAGTGCCGATCATCGATGTCGGGATAGCCAGAGTCGCGATCACGGTCGTGCGCCAGTCACGAATGAACAGGAGAATGGTGCCGCTCACCAAAACGGCCGCCAGAATCATGTGCAGCTTGACTTCGTCGATCGAGCTCTTGACGAACCGCGATTGGTCTTTGATGAATTCAACGCGAATATCGTCGGGCAGGCCCGGGCGAATCGTTGCCAGCCGTGACTGCACAATGTCGGCCACGGCCACAGTATTCTGGCCCGACTGCTTACGGATTACAAGGCTGACGGCATTATCACCGGGGGCATCGGCGCGGGACCGGTCGCGGACCCAGAGCCGGCTCAGACCTCGCGGTTCCTCAAAGAAATCAGCAACTCTCCCTATGTCCTCGATGCGGATCGGCTGACCGCCGCGGTTCGACACGATCAGCTGGGCAAAATCGGCGGGCTTCTCTATCCGGCCCATTGTTCGGAGCACGACCTCGGCTTGATCCTGATCGACCCTGCCGCCGGGCAATTCCTGGTTCTCTCGGATCAACGCCTGACGGACGTCTTCGACCGTCAGGTTTTCGTACTTCAGCAGTTTGTCCGGATCAATCTCGACGGATATGGCGCGAACACGGCCACCGACGAGCGTCACCGCGCCGACACCCGGAAGGGCTTCAAGGTCTTCTTTGATCCGCTTCTTGGCGATTTCGGTAACTTCCCGAAGGTCTCGACGACCGCTGACGACGATTGTCGCCACGGGCGAAGCGGAGAAATCAAACCGGTCGATAATCGGCGGGTCGGTACCGGGGGGGAACTGGCTGAGGATCGTGCGGATCTTCGATTCCACTTCCTGCGCGGCGAGTCCGCCGTTGCGCTCCAGCTTGAACTGCACGGTGACAGTGGACGTACCCTCCTTGGTTGTTGAACGGAGTTCTTCGATCCCCGCTACCGTGTTGACGATCTCCTCGATCGGCTTGGTGACGGATGTCTCCATCTCTTCGACACTCGCGCCGCGCAGAGTGGTGGTCACAACGACCGTGGGGAAGTCGACGTTCGGAAACAGCTCAACACCGAGCCGACGGTACGAAGCCAGTCCGAGGACGACGGGAGCGGCCACGAGCATAACCGTAAAGACAGGTCGGCGGATGCAGATGTCCCAGATTGCCATGGAGGCTCCCGAATCAACAGGTCGACGATCTAGCGCAGGCGGACGGCTTTTCCGTCTGAAAGTTGTGACATGCCGCTGGTGATGACCTTGTCACCCGCTCGAAGCTTCCCGGTGACTTCAGTCCAGGGCCGAGTCTTGTCGGCCGAGGTTGTAGGAAAGCGTGGACCGGTGGTCACGGGCACTTCGCGGGCCACGTCTTTTTCCACGACAAACACTTTCGTCACGCCGGCGAAGATCACGAGCGATTCTTCGGGGACCGTAAGCGCCTGATCGTCGCCGCGGGCTACGACAAAGGCCTTGGCAAAGCTCCCCGCGCGGAGCTTGCGGCTGGCGTTGGGCACGGTCACCTCGATCTGAAAGGTGCGATTTGTGCGATCGACAGTCGGATTGACCCGGGCCACGACGCCGGCAAATGTCTCGCCGGGATACGCCTCGACGTTCACTTCGACGTCCTGTCCTTCCTTGATCTGGCCTAAATGGCGTTCGGGTACGGTCGCCTGAAGTTTTAGCGTGCGATCAATGACCAGGCGAAACACAGTCATGGACGTATTGGGACCGTTTCGGAGCATCTCGCCTTCAGACGCCATACGCTGGGCGACGGAGTATTCGGTGCCGATTGGGGCCGGCGGTGCAACGACTCGAGTGTCCGCGAGTTTCTGCCGGGCGGTGGCGAGATATGCGTCGCGGAGTCGGATAGTTGCCAGCGTTGCCTCCGCTTCCAGCAGTGCCTGTGCGTGATTGGCGCGGGCGACATGGTACTCCATTTCAGCTTGTTCGAGTTCTTCCCGGCTCGCGCTGTTTCCAAGTTTTTGCAGGCGATCGAGCCGCCGGGCCGAATTCGCAAGGACCGTCGCTGCCTTCTCTACGGATGGAAGTTTCTTGACATCGAACTCGCGGCCAGGCACCGCCGGGGCGTTGATCTTCGCAAGCTCCAACTCCAAAGCGCGTTCGGCTTCGCGGACGGCGAGCTTGAAATCCGAATCGTCGATTTCCAGCAGCAGGGCATTCGGCTTCACCACATCGCCGAGATCGCAGTGGATTTTGGTAATGCGTCCTTCGACCTTGGGGGAGATCACGAGTTCTTCCTGCCCGAAAAGGGAGCCGACAACGGAAATACGGCGGCGGACCGGCCTTGGAGTGACGATGTCCGTTGTCACGGCGACAGCCAGTTCGGTCGCGGCGGGTGACTTCGACGGCTCGGCCTCTGGCGCATGCGATCGGCCGAACGCCATCCAGGTGCCGGCCGCACCAAGTGGGATCAGGATGAACAGCCAAACCAGCATTTTGCGTTTCAAGATTTTGCTCCTCGTGCCCGGCGGCGTCGCTCAGCAGGGGTCAGAATTCCATGGAATACCACATCCAGAATGTCCTCGGCCTGATCCTTCAACGGCCTGTGACGCCCGGAGAAGTGGTTGGTGAACATCGTGCCGTAAACCAGATCGCCCAGAACGTTCATGATGCGCTCGATGGGGACGTCGCGAACTCGGCCGGCTGCAATCAGCCGCTCGAATTGTGCCCGCCAGATAGGCTCCTGCACTTTTTGGCGGGCAAAATATGTCGGCTCCTTCCGATCGCGAAACTCGGCTCGCTCCTGAATGAGCAGCTCCGCGAACTCCGGATACTCCTGAAAGAAACTCAGATAGGCCTTCACGGCGTCGCGCATGTGTTCGAGCGGGTCGCGGGACTGCTTGACGTCGCCCGTGGCTTCAATCAGTCGCATCATCCCGCGGTCGACCGCGGCGAGAAACAGAGCGTCTTTAGTCGGGAAGTACCGGTAGACCGTGCCTTTCCCGACTCCGAGGGTGTCTGCAATGACCTGCACGTCCGTATGCGGATACCCGTTCTCGGCGAATATCCGGGCGGCCGAGTCCAGGATTTCCTCGCGGCAACGAGCCGTCCGGTTAGGGTCGCGGGGCCGGCCTCGGAGCTTCTGTTGTGGTGTACGTGTCGCCATTTTTAATTACCGGACGCATCCGTCCGGTAATTTATATCGGGGCATGGCGGACGTTGTCAAGGCACATGAAACCAACTGCGACGATCAGACCGGGCCAAGAAACGCGAAGCGGGGGACCGACCGCCCGTCGAAATCGACGGATTCCAGGAACATTCCGGCCGGGCGGACCCAGAGTCGGCGTTCGCCGTATTCCGGCCGATACACCACGAGGTATTCGTGCGTCTCGCTGTGTCGGGCCACGCCAATGACCGTGTACTCGTTTCCCTTGTAGTGACGGTATCGTCCGATTTTGATAGCGGGTTCGGCAGATTGTTCATTCATGTTCTTGCCAACAATTCCATCGCCAATCGGAGCGGGCAGTTGTCGGCCGGCCGACGACCGAGTCGATATGCCTCGAGCAAATCTCTGGATCTAAGAGCCAGCAATCGGCGGATTTCCCGCCGCGTGCCCCTGGTGCGCGGGATTACCATGTCATCGTATTCGGTCGTCTGGTGCCGCATCCAGGCGATGACGGCCGCCTCGGCCCGGCGTTCGACGGGAATGCGCTTTGTCCTCGCTACCGTACCACTTCCAATCGGGGTAGCATGTTCGGTCACAGCCTTCGCCAATCGGTCTGCCAGTTCTGCATGGCAGTCGTGAAACGCCAGGAATGCGATTACCGCTTGGAGAAACTCATCGATGTACTTGCCCTGTGCCTTCAGCCGTTTGCGGGCATCTGATTCTTTCTTTTTCTTGAATGAGATGGTGGAACGCTCAGTCATCAGTTCTGCACGGATGCGTTCAACGGTGGCGGCCGCGGTCCACACTCCGCGAGAGAAAACCTTACGGCCCTTCTTTTCGGACACAACCCAGTATTCGCCGGCCGACTTGAGGCGACGGGTCAACGCGGCGTCGCCCGGCGGGACAAGAATCCAGTCGGCCGGCGCGGTAACAACCTCGCCGGCCTGCGTTCGCACGGTGTCGGGTGACGGGCCCGGACTGTAGTGCTGATCAGCCATGGCTCCTCTGATGTCGCTCGGGGTTTTCAGTCAGATCTCAGGATAGGCCGTCAGATCATTTTTCAGAATCGGCAGCCCAACCCGACATTGCAAAAGAACCGGCTCGACTGATCGTTGAGGCCCCAGCCGAGCCGCGTGCCGACCTCGAGGTCCGGCGTGATCAGGTAATGAACACCCGGGCTAAAGTAATGTCGTACGTCATCGTGTTCCTTGCCGCTTGTAAACGTCCCGAAGTACTCGGCGTGGGCGGCCCACTTTTCGCCAATTGGCACTTTGATAACGACCGACGGCGCCCAGTCGGAGAAGTGATCACCCTCGCCGATGTCCGTTCCGTAGCGCATGGCCGCGTCGAACTTCCAGCGATTTGGCAATTCCCAACCGAAAACATAGGTGCCTGCAAACAGTGGAGTAGATTCGGGGCCACCCGTCGGGATGAGCCCGGCCAGGATTACCGAGCTTTCCGGCACCCACCGATTCTGTTCTGTAATTCGCGCTTTGACGCCGAGGTTGAGATTACTGGCCCGCTCCAGGCCGCTGCCAAAGCCTTCGCCACCTTCGCCGCCACCGGAGACGGTGTTGGCCGCGCCACCGACCTCGTAGTTCCAGCCCAGGCGCAATTCGATCCGCTCGGTCAGCCCGAAGCGGGCGAGGAATTCGGGAAAGGAGTGTGTCTCTGCCCGGCCGCGGTTTTCGAGAAATGTGTATGCCGACTCGATCACCAGTCGCCGTCGGCCGACGGTCTTTGTAGAAGGGGTGAACGAGTCGCGGTCCGTTTCGATCTCGTCCCGTTCGCGGGGCTCTGGAGATTCAGGCCGCTCGCCTACCTGTTCCCGGGCCGGAGTCAGGATCGCCGGTATTTCGCTGGGCAGTGCGGCCGGCGTTTGCCCGGGTGCCTGGCCGACAACGATCAGCACGCCCGCTGCGACTAGTGAAATCCGCATCTTCACGGCGAGTTTCCTCTTATCTCCCGACCGGTAACGTCAACACCGGTCCGCCCTTGCGTGAGCCGAGCAGGTTCAGGCGTGTCATCGTGCAGACCAGCGCGAACGTTGACTTCGAGGCCGAGTCGCGGTCGTCGATGTAGTACCAGTGGTCCCGATACCGCACAGCCGTGAAAGCGCACTTCGGTCGATGGTGGCCGGAGCATGAATGGACCGTGAAGAGTCCGGCGGTCATTTCCTGCCAGTCAAATCCGCACCCGCCCGCGCCGGCAGTCGGCTTGATCAGCCCACATTGATAATGCCGGGCGGGCACGATCACACCATACGAGACGTAAAAGAGCGTCTGAATGGTCGAGCGGGTAGTGATTGCAATGGTCCGATGCTGGCGGGCAGGGCTCGTCGCTTCGAAGGCGTCGTCGCTCCCGGCCAGCGCAATCTCGTAGCGGGATTGACCCGGCTCCAGATTCAACAGCCTGCAGAATTCTGCAACGTGCGGTTCGCCAAGGACCTTCGGGTTGATCAGGAGTGCGAGCCGTCTGTCGTGGCGGACGAGGCTCCACGTCCTGTCTTCGTTTTGCCGGTACTCCAGCTTTGATTTGGCCGCCTCCAGATGATGCGTCGCAGTAACCGCGGCCTCAGCCATTGGCGATCCTACTTGCGTCAACTTGTCTTCGCGCGAGAATCGCAAGTCTCCTGCGTCCTGCAATTCCTGCATGATTTGTGTGGCCCGCTGGTATTCGCGGAATTCGGGGGTGAGCCCGGCGTCCGGTCCGGTCGCGCTGCGGCCGTTCGGCACGCGGTTCATGGAGTCGACGCAAAGTCGGAACACCGTGGAGACCGGCCAACTGGTTTCGGCCAGGAAAGCGATCCCGTCGAGCGTGCTTGGCTCGAAGAACTGCCGGAGGCTCTCGGGATCATCGAGCGGAGTCAGCGAGAATGTCGGTCGGTTCGTCGCGCTGCCGCCGACGAACGGCAGTATCTTCAAGAATTCGCGATAGGAGCTTGCGACATCTCCGAGGTTGGCGGCTTCAGTGCTGTAGAAAGGACGAGCCTCAGCAGACCCGCTTAGCTCGTACTGGGCGGCTATCCCCGAGACATCAATCCGCAGGGGATTCTCGTTGTACCGCAGACGTACCAGGTTGAGCAGGATCTCTTCGTCTTCAACCTGTTTGACCGCGTGGTTGAACTTGCCGTGGGAATGTTCCAGGGCTTTCGGGCCGAACGAACAGCCGACCGCGAAGCACATCACAAGCGCGACGACCGACGCGCCGCCAAAGCAGGGCTTTCGCGCAGCGCTCCGGTGATCGAAGTGAGGGGCCATCCTCCCCAGTATCGAATGTTAATCTGGGTCAACTTGAGCAATTGTGCGACTTGGGACGTGCTCAGAAGGAGATAATGGAACCAGTGGAACGGGGAAAGGACGCGCCGCTCGCTAATCCGTGGCAATGTCGCGACAGTGGCGGCCCGCGTCCAGCTTTGTTAGACTGCATTTACCGTCCTGCCGAAAATCACCGTCCTGGTCCGAATCGCCGTCACTTACTCAAGTGGTGTCATGGCTCACATTTTCCTCCGGCCGCGTCGGTCCGTATCTCGTTTTCGGGCGGGGATCCGACTTCAGACACTCGAGGACCGGATTGCCCCGGCCGTCACCAACTTCGGGGGCGACCCTCAGCACACCGGCATCTCGGCCGTCACATCGCAACCGGTGCAGGCGATCCACTGGCAGGCCAGCGTCAACATCAGTGGCGGCACCTACTACGAGCATTACGGTGCGCCGGTGGTCACCAACGCGAACACGGTGATCTATCCGTATCGCGGCGGAGTCACGCCGCCGAATTTCCATGTGCTGGGCCGGTCCGGAAACGACGGTTCGCAACTTTGGGACGTGGCCACCGATTGGGCGCCGACAGCTTACAACTGGTATCCGCCGATGCAGCCCGTGCTCGCGACGGCGACCAACCGCGTCTATTTCGCCGGGGCCGGTGGCACCATCTACTACCGGACCAACCCCGATTCCGCTTCGGGCACGGTCACCCAATTGGCGTTCTTCGGCAACCTCACCGATTACTTCGCCAACAAGTCGACCTACGACAGCAACGTCTTTGTCGATACGCCGCTCACCGTCGACAGCCAGGGGAACATCTACTTCGGGTTTCGGGTCAACGGCGCGAACCCGGCCAATCTTGTGAGCGGGCTCGCCAGAATCTCAGCGACGGGCGTCGGATCGTGGATCTCCGCCGAGGCTGCGGCCGGTGGCGACACCAGCATTGACCAATGCGCTCGAAACAGCGCTCCTGCCCTGAGCAACGACGAATCCGTCGTGTACTTCGCGACGCGAAATCTCAGCACGCCCGCGTACGGCCGGCTCGTCGGTGTCAACGCGACGACGCTTGCGCCGCTTTACGATTCCGGCGTGCTGAAAGACCCCCGCAACGGCGGGACGGTCAATGCCCAGATATTGAGCGACAGCACGGCTTCGCCGATGGTTGGGCCGGACGGGAAGGTGTTTTTCGGCGTGTTCGGCAACCCGAACAACGGCTCGCGCGGTTGGATGCTTCAATTTTCTTCCAACCTGACGACGCAGTACACGGCCGGGGGCTTCGGCTGGGATACTACCGCTTCGGTCGTGCCCGCCTCCATGGTGCCCCAGTACACCGGCACCTCGACCTACCTCATCTTCACGAAGTACAACAATTATTACCAGGGCGACGGCGACGGCTCGAACATGATCGCCATTCTGGATCCCAACTCAACGGAAATCGACTTTCATCCCTCGTCGAACGGCCTGGCGATCATGCGGCGGGTGCTGTACAAGGTCGGCCCCACGCCGGACGGCGATCTGCCGGGCGTGCCGACCGCCGTGCGTGAGTGGTGCATCAACCATGCGGCCGTCGACCCTGCGACCAGCAGCGTCCTTGTGAACAGCGAAGACGGGCGGTTCTACCGCTGGTATCTGCCGACCAACACGTTGACCGAGTACTACCAGTTGACGTTCGGCTACGGCCAGCCGTACACGATGACCGTGATCGGCATGGACGGTACGAGCTACGGGATGGAGGACGGCATCCTGTTCGCGCTCGGCCGAACCCCGGGACTTTCGATCTCCAGCCCGACCGTCGCGGCCAATGGCACGAGTGCTGTCTTCACCGTCTCGCTCGACTTCCCGCGGACCGCACCCATTACGGTTAACTATGCCACCGCCGACGGCACTGCCGTTGCAGGAACGAACTACACGACGATGAGCGGCATGCTGACGTTCGCCCCCGGGCAGAAGTCGCAAACGATCACCGTGCCGATCGTGCCGGGGTCGGTCACCGCGGCCAGTGCGAACTTCGCGATCAACCTCAACAACCCGAGCAATGCCGTCGTCCTGACGGGGCAGGGGGTGGCTACGCTGCTCGGGACCGCGCCGCGCGTGGCCCAGGTGATGATCGGCGACGGCTCGGCCCAGCGATCGCGGGTCGCCAGCCTGACCGTGAACTTCAGCCAGATCGTCACGCTGACTACGAGTGCGTTTCAACTGGTCCGACAAAGTGACAATGCACCGGTGAGTCTGGCCGTGGGCGTGAACAACGCCGGGCCGGGCACGGTGGCGACACTCACGTTTTTGGGCGGCGCGGTGGACCACGGGTCGCTGGCCGACGGGCGGTACACCCTTCGGGTGGTCTCAGCCGACGTTGGCAACGTGGCCGGCTCGCTCGATGGTAATGGCGACGGCACGCCCGGCGACGACTTCGTCCTCGCATCGGCCGGCAGTCCCAATCCGGCGACCAACATCTATCGGTTGTTCGGGGATGCCGATGGTGACGGGACCGTCACCGGCACCGACTTCCTCGCCTTCCGCCTCGCGTTCCTCACGAGCAACCCCGCATTCGATGCCGACGGCAACGGCACGGTGGACAGCAGCGACTTCCTCCAATTCCGGTTGCGGTTTCTGCAATCGGTGTGATCCGGCGTGCCACGCCCGAATTGCCTCCAGGGAGACATTTCTCATGCGGCAGTTGCGGTAACGGTCGCAAGTGGCAACAAGATCAGGTCTTGCACGCCGGAGCTGTCTTTCGCAAATTCGTTTACGCGATATGCCCCACCCCACTGGGGAGGAAAAAAACGAACTGGACGAATGGAGGAATCGGAGTCGGAATCAGGTGTCGTTGCACTTTTTGGCTTGCCCGACAAGCGATAGTCGGAGTGGTTTGCATTAATTCCGGCCCATCTGTCCACCTTCGCCCGAAATCCGGATACAATGAGAAAGAGATGAAGAGCGCGGATGGAGGCGTTCGGCTCAAGAGAGAGGTCTGAGCGCAGTTCGGCGATGCCACCGGACCGGTCGCCGCGCCGGACTCTCTGCAGTTCCGGCTTCAGGTCTGGTCTATCGTCCAACTCAGTCGGATGTTTGGTCGTCAAACCCGGACATCATCCGTTCCCGTGAGTGAATTCATGCGCCCTCAATTGCATAGTCTTGAGCAGCGACTGGCCCCGTCGGCGGGGCTGGTCGCCGTTTCATCGGCGGCGGAATCTTCACTTTCGGTGTCGCCGTACAGCGCTCTGGCCGCCAATAGCGACATCAACTATTCGCTGTTTAGCTCGGACAATCGCTATTTGCTCATTCACAGCGGCGGGGCCGGAATGATGTCCGGAGTCGTGGCACCGGCTGGCGCAACGACAGTACTATTTCGATACGATGCATTGACTTCTTCAACACTGCTTGTCAATCGATCGTTTGGCGCACCGTTAGTTGCTTCCAACGGGAGTGGTGCCGGGATCGCGTTCATTTCGAAAAATGGTCGCTATGTTGCGTTCGAGTCGCAGTCCACAGATCTCGTTGTCGGCTATCAAGTTCCGTCCGCCGGGGGGTTCGCTCAAATCTACCTGTTCGATTGCGAGACCGGGGTGACGAAGTTAGTGTCGCGCACCGCCGCCGACCCACTTCGCGGAGGCAACCGACTGGCATCACGGCCGGTCGTTTCGGACGACGGATCGAAGGTACTCTTCCGGAGTGCGAGTACCGATATCGTACCTTACACGCCTCCCTCCAGCCCAAATGAGAATCTGTTCGTCTACGACGTTCCGACCGGAACTGTCAAGCTGGTGACGTCGGATTTCGCCAACCCCAACTTTCCGGCGGCATCGGCCAATGCCGCCGGCGTGTTCACGCCCGACAGTCAGGGAGTGATTTTCAGTGTCAGTACGACTCGCATGTTGCCCGGCCAGACCGAGAACACCACCAACATTTATTATCGCGACCTGACGACCGGGGCCACCACCATGCTCACCCAAGCCCCCGGCGGGGCCAGCCCGAACGGCATCGGTGGATGCTCGCTCAGGTCGGTGAGCAGCGACGGAAGATTTGTGGCGTTCTTTTCGACGCGATCCGCGATCGCCGGCTTCGTCGACAACAACGGCGCAAACATTCCGGACCTGTTCCGGCTGGATCGCGTGACGGGTGCGATAGCGCTCATCAGCCGCAGTGCATCGTCCCCGCTGGCCGGTGCGAGCGGGGCAGTCAACGCCCATCGGCTGGCGCTGTCGGCGGACGGGCAGGTCGTCACGTTCGCCTCTGCCGGGACCAATCACATCGACGGCTTGACCTACAACGGCCCTGCGGGAGCCTTCCAGACGTACGTCTTCGAGTACGGCTCCGTTTCGCTGATCAGTCGGGATGCCGTCGACCCGCTATCGACGGGTAACGGCACGACGTCCAGCCTTGGCAGCGATCCGGAGCCGCCGCAGGTCAGCGTGGACGGCCGGTATGTGACCTATTCGTCGGTGGCCACGAATCTCATTCCGGGCTTTGTCTCCAACACTTACAACAATCGCAATGTGTATCAATACGATCGCCAGACCGGAGTCACTCGATTGGTGAGCCGGCGGGTCGGGGGCAATCCGCTTTTCG
>JAIBBI010000162.1 GCA_019694755.1 Gemmataceae bacterium | reverse complement strand
TCCGCGAGCAGATCAAGGTCGAGACCGAACTGGTCGGCGAGAGCAAGCCGATCGCGGACATCCTCGGGCGCATCGGCCGGGCCGCCGCCACCAATGCCACGATCCTGATCCGCGGCGAGAGCGGCGGCGGCAAGGAACTGGTCGCGCGGGCGATCCACGCCAACAGCCCGCGCCGGGACGGCCCGTTCGTCTGCCTCAACTGCGCCGCCCTCACCGAGACGCTTCTGGAGAGCGAGTTGTTCGGCCACGAACGCGGGGCGTTCACCGGTGCGACGGAGAAAATGATCGGCAAGTTCGAGGCGGCCGACGGCGGCACCATTTTCCTCGACGAGATCGGCGAAATGGCCGTGGGCACGCAGGCGAAGTTCCTGCGCGTACTGGAGGGCCACCCGTTCGAGCGGGTCGGCGGCAACACGCCGATCAAGGTCGACGTGCGGGTCGTCGCCGCGACCAATCAGCCGCTCGAGCAGGCCGTGCAGGCCGGCCGGTTCCGCAAGGACCTGTTCTTCCGGCTCCAGGTCGTCGAGTTCCGCGTGCCGCCGCTGCGCGAGCGGCCGTCGGACATCGCGATCCTGGCCGAGCATTTCCTGAAGCGGTTTGCCCGAGAGACCGGCCGGAAGGTGAAGGGGTTCACGCCGGCCGCGCTGAAGAAACTCGAGACCTACGGCTGGCCCGGCAACGTCCGCGAGTTGCGGAACTGCATGGAGCGGGCGGTCGCGTTGGGCACCAGTTCGATGATCGAGGCCGAGGACGTCATGCTGAGCCACCTGCCGCTCGACGACTCGTCGCCGATGCCGGGAGCCTACCGCGAACTGTCGCTGGCCGACCTCGAGAAAGAGCACATCATCGCCACGCTCGAGCACACGTCCGGCAACAAGAGCCAGGCGGCCAGCATCCTCGGAATCGAGCGCTCGACGCTCGATCGCAAGATCAAGGCCTACGACCTGGGGAAGAAGGGATAGCGTCGAAAGTTATTGAACGACCACGCCGCAATTGCAATCGTGCAACCAACTACTTCCGCCAGCGGGCCTGGTAGTTTTCGAGGTAGGTGAGTACGTCTTTTTCGTTGTCGAGATTCTTGTAGCCGGCCGCACGGAGTTCCGCGAGCGCGTCGGAATTGGTCCAGCGTTCGTACTCCATCCGATAGACGGCAACCATCGCCCCGGTGCGGTGCGTGCCGGCAAAGCAATGGAGGAGGACAGGTTGGCTTGCCGGGTCGTCCATCACGGCCATGAACTTGGCGATTCCCTTCTCCGCGGGGGGCGGGCCGTCGTACTCGGGCCACCAGCTTTTCGGCGTGATCCGGACGTGCTTGATTTTCAGCTTCTTGCAAAGTTCTTCTTCCGCCGCGTCGGGCGGGGCCACGCCTTCGGTGTCGCTGTCGCGCAGACTGACGACGGTCTTGATTCCGTGGTCGTGAATCATGCGCTCGAGGCCGGACAGGCTCAACTGGCCGCTCCGGTACAGCACACCGGGCGCGACCGTGCGGATGTTCCGCAGGTTGGCCCGCTGGTGTCGCGCGGCAGCGACCGGCACTCCGATCAGCGTCCCGGCAATGGCGATGATCCCGACGGCATTCATGATTCGGCACATGTCGGCCGATGTTACCCCGGGCGGAAAATGGTGACAAGGCCGCCCCGCCCGGCATAAGCTACCGGCCATGAGACCCATTCACCTGCACCACTCGGCCCTGCTGGTCGTCGACGCCCAGCGTGGGTTCACCGAACTCTGCCCCGGGGAGTTGCCGGTACCGCGGGGACTGGGGATCGTCGCGCCGATCAACGCCTTGCTCGATCTGGCCTGGCGGCGGATCGACGCCAGCCAGGACTGGCACCCGCCGGACCACCGCTCGTTTCTGGGCCGGGCAGACAACCTGTACCCGCCGCACTGCGTGGCCGGCACCCCGGGCGCGGAATTTCTCCCCGGGCTGGAAACGAATCGCTTTCACGCCGTGTGGCGGAAGGGCTACCAGCGCGATTTCGAGGCGTATGCGGTCACTGCTCAACACCCGGGAATGCCGGGCTTGTACCGGGCCGAGAAGATCGACACCGTCGCGGTCTGCGGACTGGCGACCAACATCTGCTGTTTCTTCGCCGCCCGGGATTTCGCCCGCGCCGGCTTCCGCACGTTGATCGTCGAGGACGCCAGCGCGGGCATCGACATTGCGGCCGCGGGGCTGTTTCAGGACCAAGCAAAGAAGGACGGGCAAGCGCTGGGCATCGAATATGTGACGGTGACCGAGGTCATGCACGGCTCGCATTAGATGAATGCAGTGGCCCAGATTGGAGGGCTGAGCCCTACGCATTACATCCCCCCGGCCAGGTCGCCAGTCCAGGCGAGCAGCAGCACGATTCCGATCAGCGTCGCAAAGAGCAGCACCTTGAAAGCCAGCATTCGCCGGCGGAAGCGGCGCTCGATGGCGGGGTTGTCCTTGATTGCGCGGAGGTACGCGACGCGCTTTTCGATCGTCGAGTGCTGCCAACTTGCCATCCAGCCCGGCTTGGCCCGGCTCATGCCGTTGGAGTCGGCCACGCGGTCGAGGGCGGCCGCGAACGTCTCAATGGCCGTCGGGCAGAGCGGCGTACTCGTGGTGACCACCGGCACGCGATCGCGGTAGGTGTGGCCCTGGCAATCGGGCCTGCCACAGCTTACCGCCCGGCAGCCGAACAGGTCGGCCTCGCGCTCGCACCGCCGGCTGATGAATCCGAACGCGAACAGAATGTACACGGCCGCGACGGCAAACGACGCCAGCGTACCCCAGTCGCCCAAGCCGCGCAGCGCGTCCATCAGCCACGAGTCGGCCGGGAGGATGCGGACGAACATGTTCAGCAGGCCCGTCATGATCGCGAAGCTGAGTCCGAGGAACGCGAAGTAGAGGAGCATGTGCCGGTGCCGGACGTGGCCGATCTCGTGGCCCAACACCGCTTCCAACTCGTCCGGCGGCAGGTCGTGGAGCAGGCGGTCGGTCATCATGATGTACCGCGGGCGCGGCAGCAGACCCGCCACCATTGCATTGGCGACCACGCCATGCGTCGGCCAGAGCATCAGGTCGCTGAACCGCAGGCGCAATCGGCGTGCGCTCGCCATCAGGTGATCCCGGAGCGGCCCGGCCGGGAGCGGCCGCCAGCCGAGCAGTCCGCGCAGCAGCCAGGGGGCAACGATCAAAAAAACGACGACCGACCCGGTCGACGCCCACTGAAACCACGACTGCTCGACGATCTCCGGCCACCAGCGGACGACGCTCTGCTGCCCGACCACGAGACAGAGCGGCAGCAGAGCGAGCGCGATCTGCTGGCGGAACTGGTAGAGCAGATAGGCGACGAGCGGCGGTGCGTGATGGACCTCCCGTTCCACCGGGTAGAAGATCAGCCAGCTGGCGACGACGGCCGCGAAGAACGGCGCGATCACGAGCAGTTCGGCACCCGGTGGCAATACGGCGCTGCCCGGCGCGAGCGCGTTTTGCACTGTCCATCCCCAGCCGCCGGGCACGAGGCCAACCGTGAACATCAGCATGAGCATCGTCATGCTCCGCCGGCGGACCCGTCCGTAACTGCTCAGCGCTCCTGGTACGAAGATCGGGCCGCGGATCACGCGGAGCGTCCGGGAGGAGACCAGGAGAAACCGGACGAGCGCGAGGCTGAGCAGGCACCCCAGGGCCAGCGTGCCGCCGAGCGGCCGAAATAGCGAGACCGGCTCGGGCCAGGCCACAGGGGCGCAAGCCGTCACAAGAAACAGAATCAGCACAATCGGCATCGAGGCATCCCGGCCCACAGGCGACAGCCCATTTTAGGCCCCGGGGGAAACTTGAGCGAACTTCGGCGGCGGATCCAAGAATCGTGCCGGCGACGACCGCACGACCGGACCACTTTACCGGTTGCGGCTTGCCGAAGGCGCGATTCTGCCGGCCCGGGGGCTTGCGAACGGGCTTGACGGGCGGATATTCTGATGTGTCTCCCCGTGAGGACGCACCTTGAGAATCCGTCACGCCGCCGGTCTGGCCGCCCTCATCGCCTGGGGCAGCCCGGGCTTCGCCGACACGCCGACTGTCGAGCCGCTGATCCGTCAGCTCAGTTCCCCCGAGTACAAGACGCGCGAAGCAGCCATGCGCGCCCTCGAGGCGGCCGGGGCGGCCGCCCTGCCCGACCTCCGCAAAGCCCAGCCGCACGAGGACCCGGAAGTCCGCACCCGGCTGGCCCGCCTCATCGGCATGCTCGAGCGGTCGACGCTACTCTCGCCGAAGCTCGTTTCCGTGTCCGCCGACCAGAAGCCGGTCGGGCAGGTGTTTGAAGACCTGGCCCGCCAAACGGGCTATCAGATCAGTTGTCAGCAAGGCGATCGCCAACTCGTCACCCTGCAACTGGAGAATGTGCCGTTCTGGGAGGCGGTCGATGCCGTCTGTCGGCAGACGGGCATGGGCCTCCAGCCGTACACCGACGGCAGCACGTCGCTCGCTTTCTACAAGGTCGGCCGGTATTCGCCGCACGTCGTCTACTCCGGGCCGTTCCGCCTCTCGGGCGGGAGTCTGCACCTGAGCCGGACGCTTGACCTCGTTCAGCCGCAACAGTTCAACCCCATGAACAAGCCGCGGACGGAGACGCTGACGTTCATGTTCCATGCCGTCGGCGAGCCGAAGGCCCCGCTGATGAGCCTCGGGCAGGCCCGCGTGCTGGTGGCCGTCGACGAGCACGGCAACTCGCTGATCCCGCCGCAGGGGCGGTACTACGAATCCAACTACCACCACTACTACTACGGCCAGCGGAACCCCGTCCTGCAGTCGCAGCTTCAACTGCTCGGCCCGGGCGACTCCCGCACGATCCGGCACCTGAAGGCGTCGATTCCGGTCACGTTCCTTGCGGAGCAGCGGGCGGAGCTGACTGTTAACGACATCCTGAACGTCAAGAAGGGCAAGTTCGAGAGCAGTTCCGTCACCTTCGAGATCGAAGAAGTCAAGGAGATGCCGGGCAAGCAGGTCCACGTCCGCGCCGTCGTCCGCCGGAACGCCCCCGAGGGGCAGAACGACTACTCCTGGACCAACTCGCTGGCCCAGCGTGTCGAGCTGTTCGATGCCGACGGCCGGAAGTTCCATGCCGAAGGGTTCAACTGGGATTCGGGCAACCCCAACAGCGTGACCGGCACGTTCCAATTCGGTGACGGCGGCGACGCCAAAATCGGCAAGGCTTCGAAGTTCGTGTACTACAACTGGATCACGTCCCAGCACCAGATCGATTTCGAATTCCGCGATCTGCCCCTGCCGTGACCGGCGGCCGCCCGCCTTCCACCGGTCCGTAGAATTTCGGCATGCGTTATCTCGACGGCCACGATGGCGTTGTGACTTCGGTCGCTTTCTCTCCGGACGGATCCTCTCTCGCCGCCGTGGCGACGCGCGGCCCGGCGCTGTTCTGGGATCTGAACGACGACGCGCCGGCCCGCGGCTACCCGGACCCGACGGCCTCCGTGGTCGTCGAAGGGTTTACCCGTGTCGCCTGGAGCCAGGAGCCGGGCATCGTCGCGCTCGGCCGGCCGTCCGGCGATGTCGACATCATCGAGCTTGCCACGGGCACGCTTAAGGCCCAGTTCACAGGCAACATCCTCGCGCCGGTCACCGGCCTGGCATTCTTCAACGGCGGGAGACATCTGGTAATCAGTTGCGGCGGCGCGGAAGACGACACCGGGGCGCTTTACGTCGTGGCCCGCGACAAAGGCTTCCGCCGGGTGTCGCCCGGTACGCTGGTCGGCACCAGTTTCGGCGCGGCCGCCGCTACGCCCCGCGGCAAGGTCTGCTATTACGTCGACAAGCGCAGGCAGGTGTTCCGCTGGGATCTGACTTCGCCGGACCAGCGAAAGACCAACACCTTCGCCAAGCCGATCCGGTCGCTCGCGCTCAGCCCGGACGAAAAGACGCTGGCGATCACTGAAGACTACGCGATTCAGCTTTACGACGCGGATTCGATGCAGCGGATGCGGACGCTCACCGGGCACGTCGGTCGGGTCGACGCCCTGGCATTCACGCCCGACGGCCGGCACCTCGCCTCGGGGTCGTGGGATAAGACCGTGCGGTTCTGGGACCCGGCCACCGGGCACACCGTGGCGGCGCATGATTGGGAGATCGGGCAGGTGCGGACGCTGGCCTTCTCGCCCGACGGCCTGCTGGCCGCGGCAGCCGGCGATCGCGGCACAATCGTTCTCTGGGACATTGATTTGTAGCCTTCCGGCGACGTGTCGGGCGGACACGGCCGGGGCCGAACCGGTATACTCTCCCCAACTCTCCATCCTCGCGCGACTCCGAAATCAGGAGGCTTCCCATGCCGGGCCGCCGAACCATTCTGTGCCTCGCCAGCTACTTCAAGGGCGAGCGATTCCTTCAGCGTTGCCGGGAGGAGAACTGCCACGTCATCCTGCTGACCGCGCAGTCCCTGCTCGGTGAGCCCTGGCCGCGGGCGTTCATCGACGAGTTGTACGGTCTGCCCAACTTCCAGGACGTCCGGGCGATGCTCAACACGGTGAGCTTCCTCGCCCGCACGCGGAAGATCGATCGCGTGGTCGCCCTCGATGACTTCGATGTCGAAATCGGGGCGAACATCCGCGAGCACCTGCGCATGCCCGGCTTGGGCGACAGTCCGGCACGCCTCTACCGCGACAAGCTGGCCATGCGCGTCCGGGCCCGTGCCGTGGGCGTGCGGATCCCCGACTTCACCGGCATCTTCAATCACGATGAGGTGCGAGCGTTTCTCGCGCGGGTGCCCGCGCCGTGGATGCTCAAGCCGCGGTCCGAGGCGTCTGCCATTGGGATCCACAAGCTGCACAACGCCGACGACGTCTGGCGGGCGATCGACGGACTCGGCGACAATCAGTCGTTCCACCTGCTCGAGCAGATGGTGCCCGGCGACCTGTACCACGTCGACAGCATCACCTCCGACGGCAAGGTGGCATTCTCGCGACCGAGCCGCTACCGCCGGCCGCTCTTCGACGTGTATCACGGCGGCGGCGTGTACGCCACGCAGACCCTGCCCACGAATCACCCGGACTTCGCGCCGCTGGTCGAGGTCAACCGGCAGTTGCTCACCGGGTTCGGCTACGACCGCGGGGCATCGCACACGGAGTTCATGAAGGCGCATGCCGACGGACAGTTCTACTTCATCGAAACGAGTTGCCGGGTCGGCGGCGCGAATACCGCGGAGATGGTCGAGGCCGCTACCGGCATCAATCTCTGGAGCGAATGGGCGAAGGTGGAGATCGATTTCGACGTGCCGTACGTCGTGCCCGCACAGCGGAACCGCCACGCCGGGGTGATCCTGTCGCTGGCCAAGGTCGAGAAGCCGGACACGTCGGCTTACACCGACCCGGAGATCATCGAGCGGATCGACAAGAAGAACCACGTCGGCTTCGTATTGGCCGCCGACGACCCGGCCGTGCTCGACCGCCGACTCGATGAGTACGTCCGGCGGATCAGCGAGGATTTCCTGGCCGTCGTCCCGGCGTCGGGCCGGCCGGTCAACTGAGGATCAGTACTTCCACGCCAGGGCGAGGAAATACGCCAGGTCGTTGCGCTTCCGGCCCTCGGCCTGACTGATGTAGTTGTCCACAGCGCCGATCTTGAACGCGATGTTGTGTTCAGGATCCACCAGGAATTCGAGGTGGGTATTCACGGTGGCGCGGAACTGGCCCGCGTCGCTCAGGTCCGGAAAGACGACCGCGCCGAGCACGTACTTGGTCCGGTCGTTGAACTTCTTCTCGTAGTCGAGGCCGAGCAACGCTTCCGGGTGAAACGTGTCGTCCGGCCCGTTAATGGTCCACGAACCGCCGACGCCGGCCCGCGTCTTCAGAAAGCCCGTGTCGTCTTTGAACCACGTGTACCCGACGCCGGTGTGGGCGAACATGAGTACGTCGAACGCCCGGAATGTGTCGTACTGCAAGCCGCCGGAGACGAAGTAACTCCACGGCGTGCCGATGAAGTCCCACTCCTGGCGGGCGTTGGCCAGCAGCATGTCCTGGTTCACGACGCCATTGGCCGAGGCGTAGTTGTAGAGCATGTCGGCGGTGAAGGTCTTGTGGTCCCATTCCCGCTTCACGTTGCCGGCCAGGCGCAGGCCGAACGCCTCGGCATTGCCCGAGGTGCCGTTGGTGCCGAAGTCGATGCCGCCGGTCCACTCCTTCTTCGGCTTGGCCGGCGCGTCGGGCGGGCAGACCGCCGGGATCGGCGATGCGGCCGGGTCGACCAGCGTGGCAGTCGGCGGCGGAGCGATTGAGCCGATCGAGGGGGCCTGGGCGGCCGCCACGCCGGCCCACCCGACTATCAGCAGCGCAAGAACTCGGCGCATGATCTCTCCCGGCATCCACGAGTATGAATGCGGGAGGGAATACCGCAATTCGCAGGGGAATCAAGCCGAACCCCGGCCGGGCCGGGATTGTATAATGGCCCGATGAGCAACGACTGGTCCCGGTTCGTCGGTTTTGTCCGCCGGCATTCGAACTTCTTCATCACCACCCACACCCGGCCCGACGGCGACGCTCTGGGCTGCCAGCTCGGCCTGGCCGCGGCCCTCGAGTCGCTCGGCAAGTCGGTCCACTGCGTGATCTGCAGCCCGATGCCGCCGCGGTACGACTTCCTCGACGCACGCAAACAGGTCGTCACATACGCCGGCCCCGAGCCGTGGGGCGCGTGCGACGCGATCGTCGTCGTCGACACAGGCACCTTCAACCAGCTCCCCGGCATCGCCGACTTCATCCGCGGCTCGTCCGCGGCCAAGTTCGTCATCGATCATCACCAGACGCAGGACGATCTCGGCGGCGACCGGCTGGTGGATACCACGGCCGAGGCCTGCGGGCGGCTGATCTACGAGGCTGTGCTGGCCCTCGGCGTGCCGTTGACGCCGGCCATCTCACAACTGCTCTTTGCCGCGGTCGCGACCGATACCGGCTGGTTCCGCCACACCAATACGACGCCGGACACGTTTGCACTGGCATCGGAATTGATGGCGCACGGGGCCAATCCGTCGGACTTGTTCGAGAAGATCTACGAGACCACGACGCCGGGCCGGTTGAAGCTCCGGGGTGTGGCTCTGGGCCGGCTGCAATCGACGCCCGACGGCGCGGTCGCTTGGACGGAAATCGCCGTCGGTGACTTCGCCGCAACGGGGTCCGTCCCCATGGACACCGAAGACCTGATCAACGATCCGCGGAGCCTGCCCGGATGCCAGATCGCTCTGGCGTTCATCGAGCAGCGCGACGGGCAGGTCAAGGTCAGCTTCCGGTCGAAGGCCCCGGCTGACGTGTCCAAGCTCGCAGAGACTTTCGGCGGCGGTGGCCACGCCCGCGCCGCCGGCGCGACGGTGCCCGGGCCGCTGGCGGCCGCCCGCGACCGCGTCGTCGATGCCGCCGTGCGCGTGCTTTCGTAGTCCCAATCCCGATTCACTGCGGTCGTACCCGGAACGGAAACCTGGCCATGATTCCCCA
>JAIBBI010000161.1 GCA_019694755.1 Gemmataceae bacterium | reverse complement strand
TCTCGGCCTGGCCGTTCGCCCCGTGGCGGCGGCGGCGGCGGTGGCGGGTCCTGCACGGCCCGGGCCGCCGGTGCCGAGGGCCGGGGCGTCGAAGGCTCCTGAGCCCAGGCCGACCAACCCGCCAGCCCGATCCCGCCCGCAGCCAGTGCCAGTGTCAGTAGTTTCCGTCGCATCGGTGCTTCCCCGGTAGGAGTAAGACAAGTTGTCTGATATTACCGTTGCCGGGGAGGCGAGTCAAGCGGCCGGGGGACGATATCGCGGGAAAGCGGTAGAAAAACCGCCCGGAGGCACGATGCGGATCCTGCTGGTCGCAGACATTCACGGCAACCGGCCCGCCCTCGAGGCGATCCGCGAGCCGTACGATGTCGCCCTGTTTCTCGGCGACGCGGTGGAGTACGGGGTCGAGCCGGCCCCGTGTATCGACTGGGTCCGCAAGCGCTGTGCCTACTCCGTACGCGGTAATCACGACCACGGCACCGCCCACGACGTGCCCCGGCCGCCGGTCACGCAACACGGATTCAAGTACCTGACAGGCCCGACCCGGGCTTTGACCCGCGAGCGGATCAGCGAGGCCGACCGGCGGACGCTGGCCGGCTGGCCGCTCACGCAGTTTCTTACGCTCGACGGCGTGCGGATCATGATGGTCCATGCCACTCCGCGGGACCCGCTCGATGAATACGCCCCGCCGGACGTCAACTTCTGGGCCCGTCGGCTCGAGGGGATCGATGTCGACGTGATCTGCGTTGGTCACACTCACCGGCCGTACGCCCTCGAAGTGGGTAAGACGCTGGTCATCAACCCGGGGAGCGTCGGCCTGCAGCGTGAAGGCGACCCGCGGGGATCGTATGCCGTGCTGAGCGGCCGCGACTATGAATTGAAGCGTTTCGAGTATCCGGTGGCCGAGGCGGTTGCCGCCGTCGAGGCCGCGCCGCTGGCCGACGAGGTGAAACACCTGCTGACGGGGGCGTATCGTGACGGCCAGTTGCCCAACGGCAAGGCCAGCCCCGGCCCATCGAAGCCATAAGATAATCCGCGTAGCGCCCGCCAACCGTAACGTGCCCTGGAGCCGCCATGAAGGACAACTGCGTCGAGACTGTCGAGTTGAAAGGCCACATCATCGATTCCCTTCTTCTTCCGAAGGTGCTCGACGAGATCGTGACCCGCGGCGGCCGGTATGTGATCAAGGAAATCCGCATCGGCCAGCGGCAGGAAGACAGCAGCTTCGCCAAGATCGAGATCCGGGCCGACAACTCGAGCGCCCTCGAGGCGATTCTCGACGCGATTCACGATCACGGGGCGGTCGAGGCGAACCCGGGCGACTGCCAGACGGAGCTGGCGGACCTGGCCGGCTGTTTCCCGGAAGCGTTTTACAGCACCACGAACTTCCGCACGCAGGTCCGCCTGGGTGGCGAGTGGGTCGACGTCGAAGATCAGGAGATGGATTGCGGCATCCTGATCGACCCGGACGGCAAGGCGGCGCGGTGCGTACCGATGACTTCGGTCCACGTCGGGGATCGCATCGTCATCGGCCGGCAGGGCCTGCGGGTCTTCCCCGCCGAGACGAGCGCCCGGCACGAGCTTTTCGAATTCATGTCGAGCCCGGTGTCGAGCGAGAAGCCGAAGGGCGTGAGCGTGCGCGAGATCGCCCAGGCCATGCGGCGGACGCGCGAGATCGGCGAAAAGATCCTGTTCGTGCTCGGCCCGGCCGTGGTCCACACGGGCGGTGCCGACCTGATATGCCGGCTCATCCGCGAGGGCTACTGCCAGTGCGTGTTCGCGGGCAACGCGCTCGCGACCCACGACATCGAGCAGTCGCTGTACGGCACGAGCCTCGGCGTGTCGCTATCGCAGGGGCTGCCGACGGCCGAGGGACACGAACACCACCTCCGCTCGATCAACAAGGTCCGCCGGCTGGGAAGCATCAAGAACGCCGTCGAGCGGGGCACCATCAAGAGCGGGATCATGTATGAGCTGGTGAAGGCCAACGTCCCGTTCGTGCTGGCGGGAAGTGTCCGCGACGACGGCCCGCTGCCGGACGTGTTCACCGACATGATCGCTGCGCAGACAGAGATGCGGAAGCACATCCCCGGCACCGGCTTCTGCCTGATGCTGGCGACCATGCTGCACTCGATCGCGACGGGCAACATGCTCCCGGCGTGGGTGAAGGTCGGCTGCGTCGATATCAACCCGGCGACGGTGACCAAGCTGATGGATCGCGGCAGCACGCAGACGGTCGGGATCGTCAGCGATGCCGAGCCGTTCCTGCGGTCGCTGGTCGCGGAGCTGATGCCGGGATGAAGCGACCATTGCCGGAAAAGATCTGTGTGACCTGCGGCCGGCCCTTCGCCTGGCGCAAGAAGTGGGCCAACGTCTGGGCCGCGGTGAAGTACTGCAGCGACCGGTGCCGGATGCAAAGCAAGGCACCGGCGGACCCCGGTCCCTGGCGCCTCCGGCTGACCGGCGGTCGCGCCTGACGCTGCAATCTCCTAAACTACCTGTCACGCTTTCCCGCAGGGCTTTCCGCGCATGAGTGAACGACCGCGCTGGTTTCAGACGACCGCCATCGACTACCCGAACTCCCGGCCGCACATCGGCACGGCCTTCGAGAAACTCGGTGCGGACGTGCAGGCCCGCTACCGGCGGATGGAAGGCTACGACGTCTTCTTCCTGATGGGTAACGACGAGAACACCGTGAAGGTGTCGAAGCGGGCGGCCGAGTTGGGCAAGCCGGTGCAGGAATACTGCGACGAGATGGCCCGGCAGTTCCGGGAAGTCTGGGACGCACTCGACATCAGCTACACCGAGTTCGTACAGACCAGTGAGCCCCGGCACCACGCGTGTGCCCAGGCGTTCATTCAGAAAGTCCACGACGCGGGGTACATCCGCAAGTCGTCGTATGAGGGCTGGTACTGCGAGGGCTGCGAGGCGTTCAAAACGGAAAAGGAACTCGTTGCCGGGAAGTGCCCGCTGCACGAGAATCTGACCGCCGTCCGACGCAGCGAGCCGTGCTACTTCTTCGAGCTGTCCAAGTTTCAGGATTGGTTGCTCGCCTTCTACGAGGCGAACCCGGACTTCATCCGGCCCGAGAGCCGGCGCAACGAGATCATCACGCTCATCAAGAATGAGGGCTTGCAGGACGTCAACATCACGCGGCGCGGCGAAGACTGGGGCGTCCGCGTGCCGTTCGATCCCGAGTTCACCGTGTACGTGTGGTTCGACGCGCTGCTCACTTACATCACCGGCATCGGGTACGGCGCGGACGACGCGGAGTTCCGAAAGTGGTGGCCGGCCGACGTTCATTTCATTGGCAAGGACATCACCCGGTTTCACTGCGCACTCTGGCCGGCGATGCTGCACGCGGCCGGGCTCACGCCGCCCAAGCAGGTGTTCGGCCACGGCTTCGTTTACAAGAAGAACGAAGAGACCGGCGCGCTCGAACGGCTGAGCAAGACGCTGGGCAACGTCGTCGACCCGATGGACATTGTCACGAAGTTTTCGTGCGACGCGTTCCGGTATTACTTCCTCCGCGAGTGCCCGTTCCCGTCGGACGGAGAGTTCGGCTGGGCGCGGTTTGCGGAGGTGTTCAACAGCGACCTGGCGAACAATCTCGGCAACCTTTACAGCCGACTGGTCACGCTCGTCTCCAAGAATTTCGCGGGGACGCTCGCCGGGACGGCGGGCCGATCCGCACCGGCGATCGAGGGCTACGACCCGGTCGCTGCGGTCGCGACCGTGCGCGGCCACGTCGAGGCGTGCCGGTATCACCAGGCACTCGAAACCATCTGGCGGCAGGTGCTCGACCCGGCCAACAAGTTCGCGGATTCGCGCGCGCCGTGGAAGCTGGTGAAGACCGACATGCCGGCCGCCGGCGAAGTGCTCTTCGGCATGCTTGAACCGCTGCGGGCGGCGTGCATCCTGCTCAAGCCGTTCCTGCCGCGCTCGGCGCAGACGATCTACGCAAGCTTCAATTTCGCCAAGCCGTGGGACGAAGTGACTTACCAGGATGCGGCGTCACCCGCCAAGTTCGCGGATGACTTGAAAGTGCTCGCCGCGCTGGATGCCGGCAAGGTCAAGCCGTTGTTCCCGCGCATCGGCTAACGGCAGGTCATGCGAACAAATCAGTACATGTTTATGCGAAAGCACGGACTGTACTGGCGATCAGTGGTGTGAGGTCGGGCTCGACCCAATCCTGTCGTGCCTCGGGTGAGAAGAGTCGCTCGCGGGTCCAATGCCGGAGCGGCAATTCCCGGTCACCGATTTCCTGAATGAGGTTCTCGGACAATTCGTCATCTGTCAACGACCGGTCCGCGCCGTCCAGGAACCGGGCGATCCGCATCACATAGTATCGCGTGATGGTCTCGTGATAGCCGGCCGTGGCGGTGTTCTGGACACCGACCGCTATGTTGTATTCCCGGATGCCGGTCCGCAGTCGGTCGAGCGACTCCTCGGGCGTGTATCGCAGCAGGTGCCAAAGCCCCACGCGGAGGTGGGCCTCGTGCGTCCATTCCTTCCGCGGCAGCGTGCGGTCGAGGAATCGGCGTGTCAGAGTGTCGAGCCGGGAGTCTGGCATAAGTGGGCAACCTCCGAGGATGTCCGGAACATGACTTTCTTGACAGAATTAGGTCGGGTCGATGAAATCGACCCGCGACACTTCTGCCGATCCCGAGGCGATGGCCGGGCCGGTAGCCCCCGGAGGAGAGAGGGATGGACGGTCTGAAAAGAATGTTCGCGAATAATCGGGCGTGGGCCGCGGAGATGACCCGGCGGTCGCCCCGGTTCTTTCAGGACCTCTCCGAGCTGCAGGAGCCCGAATTCCTGTGGATCGGCTGTGCCGACAGTCGGGTGCCTGCCAACGAAATCGTCGGCATGAGGCCCGGGGAGTTGTTCGTTCACCGCAACGTGGCCAACATCGTCAGCCACACGGATTTCAACTGTCTCTCCGTGATCCAGTATGCCGTGGAGGCGCTCAAGGTCCGGCACATCATCGTCTGCGGGCATTACGGGTGTGGAGGCGTGATCGCGGCTCAGAAGAACAAGCGACTCGGCCTGATCGACAACTGGCTGCGCCACGTGCAGGACGTACAGGAGAAGTATCGCGGCGTCCTGAGCCCCATTACCGACGAGGCCGAACGGCAGGACCGATTGTGCGAGCTGAATGTCATCGAGCAGGCGGTCAACGTGTGCCAGACGACCGTGGTCCAGCAGGCGTGGAGGGCGGGGCAGGATTTGACGGTCCACGGCTGGATCTACCGGCTCAACGACGGATTGCTGCACGATCTCGGCCTCTGCGTTTCGAGCGACGAGGGGCTGGCCGACTATTACAACGTGACGCACGGGATCGACCATTGGCCGGTGCCACGAGGGTAGCGCGTTGATCGAGTACGACCCCCATCTGTGGCGCGACCATCTGCTCGACGTCCGCGGATCAGTCTTGAAGAAGGTCGCGCCACGGGTGCTGCTCCTGGCCGGCTGGGCCGGCCTTGTAGGCTCCGTCGGGTTGAAGTTTCCCGGCGTGGGATTCCCCGCGACGGCCCACGCGCTGGTCGGCGTAGCGCTCGGACTCCTGCTCGTTTTCCGGACCAATGCCTCGTACGACCGCTTCTGGGAAGGCCGGCGACAGTGGGGGTCGATCATCAATGCCGCGCGGAACCTCGCCCGCGGCTCAATTGCATTCATGGGCGCGGCGCCCGCGCCGGCCGGGCGCGTCCGCGATTGGACGGTCGGGTTTGCCCACGGGGTCATGCACCGGTTGCGGAACACCGCCAGCCTGGGCTCTTCGGCCGACTTGTTCACGAACGACGAAGCACGGCTGGCGGTCGACTCCGGCAACGTGCCGCTGGCGGCTGCCACACAGATCAGCCGGGCGATTGTCGAAGCGCGGCGCGCCGGTGCGATCACCGACCACGAACAGTTGCTCATGGACACACAGGTGGCCGCCCTCGTGGACGCGTCCGGCGCGTGCGACCGCATCCACAAGACACCTCTGCCGTTCGCTTACGTGGTCCACCTGCGTCGCGCGCTCCTCTTATACTGTGGTACGCTGCCGTTTGCGACGCTTGAGGGCTTCGGCTGGGGCGAAGTCCTGGTGACGACGCTCGTCGCCTTCGTGTTGCTGGGCATCGAGGAGATCGGGGTCGAGATCGAAGACCCCTTCGGCACCGACGACAACGACCTGCCGCTCGAGAAATTCTGCGAAACGGTCGAGCGCGATATGCGAAGCGTTTGCGTCCCCGTAATTCACGCCAGTACGACGAGTCCCGAAAACTGAAATGTCGCGTATCCGACTCATGCTGGTTGTTGTCGCGATCGCCTTGCAGGCGATGACGGCAGGACGCGCCCACGGACGGGAACCCGGCCCGTGGAACTTCGTCGTGATACTTGTCGATGACCTGGGCTGGAATGATCTGTCGTGTCAGGGCAGCCGTTTCTACAAGACTCCCCATATCGACCGACTCGCCGGTCAAGGCACCCGGTTCACGCAGGGATATGCCGCCGCGTCGATATGCTCGCCCACCCGGGCCGCGCTGCTGACGGGTCGATCACCGGCCAGGCTCGGAATCACCGACTGGATCCGAGCCGGCTTTCAGCGCGCCCCCGGCGAGTCGACGACTCCGGACCCGAACCGTTACGTCGGCGGTCCTGCCAGCAAACTCCTGTGTCCCGCCAACCCCTACAGATTGGAGCTTTCCGAACTGACGATTGCGGAATTGCTCAAGTCGCGGGGCTATTCGACCGGGTACATCGGCAAATGGCACCTCGGAGACGAAGGTTGGTATCCGGAGCAACAGGGCTTCGACATCAACCGGGGCGGCTGCGACTATGGCCAGCCGCCGAGTTACTTCGACCCCTACTCGAACAATCGGCTTCCCGGCATTCCGACTCTTGCGGCCCGGAAAAAGGGCGAGTTTCTGACAGACCGTGAGGCGGATGAGGCCGCGAAGTTCATCGCTGATCACAAAGCCGGACGCTTCTACCTGCAAATCGCGCCGTATGCCGTTCACACGCCGTTGATGGCCAAGCCGGAGGTCATCGAGAAGTACAAAGGCAAGGGCGTCGGTGAACAGAAGAACGCCGTGTATGCCGGGCTCGTCGAGAGCGTTGATGACCTTGTCGGCTCGGTGTTGAAGTCCCTCGACGGGGCCGGGATAGCGGATCGCACGATTGTCGTGTTCACATCCGACAACGGGGGGCTCGTCGGCCCGACGCACAACGGACCGCTGCGGTCCGGAAAGGGCTACGCCTACGAAGGGGGGTTGCGCGTGCCGTGGATCATCCGCTGGCCCGGTGTGACGCCTGCAGGGACGATCTCCGATCAGATGATCACGTCCGTGGACCTCTTTCCCACGGTGGCTGAGATTGCAGGCATTCCGATTCCCGACCAGCCCACTCTCGATGGCCGGTCGCAGGCGCCGTACCTTCGGGCGCCGAAGAACCAGCCAACGGATCGGTCACTGGTCTGGCACTTCCCGCACTATCGCCACGCTCCGGGGCCCTACAGCATCCTGCGTCAGGGCGATTGGAAGCTCATCTATTATTGGGAGGGGCCGGCGCGGGAGCTTTACAACCTGAAGGATGACCCGGCCGAGTCGAAGGACTTGGCGAAGGATCAGGAAGCGCGAATTGGGGCCATGTCCGAGTCTCTGATGAAGGAACTGCAATCCATGGGTGCGCGATTACCCCGGTCCAACCCGAGTTACAAACCGTCCGGGAAATAGCCGGCTATGTCCTCGTCGCCGCCCGGCGGAGCCTGTCGTGGATCGCAGTCCACTCCGACGGCGGCACGGCGACCACAATGCGCTCGCAGCCAGCCTCGTCGAACTCGTGCAGCGCGGCATAGAGCCGGGCGGCGAATGCCCGCTCGTCATGTGGGACGCCGATCCGCAGCGCGCCGGCCACCTCTTCGGCGTCCGCCCAGGTCAGCCAGCCCACGCGATGCCCGCCTCGAGCCAGTGATTCCACGCGGTCGGCACCCGTTCCGTCGGCCAATTCCAGATTCGCCCGCGGTGCGTAGTGCCGGTCCATCTGCCCCGGCGATCTTGCAACCTGTTCGCCGGGTGCTGAACCCACGTCAATTGGCCCGATGACCGCTTCGATCTCCGCCCGGCTCACGAGACCGGGCCGCAATAGCCGCGGTCGAGATGTCGTCACATCCAGAACTGTCGATTCGATTCCGCCCGGGCACGGGCCGCCGTCGATGATCATGTCGACGCGATCGCCCAGGCTCCGTCGGACGTGGTCCGCCGTCGTCGGCGAAACTTCGGTCGAGCGGTTCGCGCTGGGCGCGGCGACGGGGACGCCCGCCCGGAGGAGCAGGGCACGGGCCACGGGGTGCGCCGGCACACGGACCGCCACCGTTGGCCCGCCCGCCGTGACCTCAGTTGGCAGATCGTCGCGCCGGCGGAGAACAAGCGTCAGCGGGCCGGGCCAGAACCGCTCGGCCAGCATTTGCCCGACGTCCGGGAGCTCCTCGGCGACAGCAGACACCAGCGAAGTGTCAGCGAGGTGGACGATTACCGGGTTGGTCGCGGGCCGGCCTTTCGCGGCGAAGATTCTGCGTACCGCTGCCGCGTCCCGGGCGTGGGCCCCGAGGCCGTAGACTGTTTCCGTCGGGAATGCGACCAGGCCGCCCGCCCGAAGGATTTCGGCGGCGCGGGTCAATTCCGAAATGTCGTGGAGTTCAATCACGATACCCGTTATTATTGCGAATCATCCCATCCGGAGCGTCACCCATGTCCGACGAACCCGAGATTTCCGAGGGCGGCTCGCAGATTTACCGGCACAAGGATCGGAACAAGCCGTTCGAGCTGGCCGCGGGCGACTCGGAGTCCATCGAGGCCATCGGCAAGCACATAGCGAAGCACGTCGCACCCGTCGCGACGGTTTTCCACGAGATGGTCAGCGATCTGGTCCACGTCGACATTCACTTCGTGCCGCCGGACGAAGACCGCCCGTTTATCACGCTGGTGACGTCGGGGATGAGCGATCGGCCGATGACCGTGCCGCCGGGCCTCGAAGATTACCAGTATGCGGAGGTAATCGCGCTGTTACCGCCCGACTGGCCGCTCACAAAAGAGGATTTTGAAGACGAGGCGAACTACTGGCCGATTCGCTGGTTGAAAATTCTCGCGCGTTTGCCGCACGAATACGACACGTGGCTGGGCTACGGCCACACGGTGCCGAACGGCGACCCGCCGGAACCGTTCGCCGACAATACGCAAATGTGCTGCGTCATGCTCGGGCCGCCACTGCTGTTCGGCGAGAAGTTTCATCAACTGCGGGTCAACGACGAAAAGACGATCCGCTTCTGGTCCGTGATTCCGCTGTACCTCGAAGAGATGAACCTGAAAATGAAGAAGGGGTCGGAAGCCGTCTTCGAGCGGTTCGACAAGTTCAATATCGACGAAGTGATCGATCCGGTCCGCAAGAACGTGGCGAAGAAGATGTTCGGGTTCTTCTAGAGCCTGTTATTGACTTATCTGCGTCCGGTAGTGCAAGTTACGGGGATGAACACGGCACGGAAGCCGTATCCGAGCGATGTGTCGGATGCGGAATGGGCGTTTTTGGCACCTTACCTGACGCT
>JAIBBI010000160.1 GCA_019694755.1 Gemmataceae bacterium | reverse complement strand
AGCCGGCCGAGGGGTCGGCCCCCGAACTCGTCGGCCTCGAGGTCTTTCCGCCACGGGCGCGATTGCGGGTGAAGGACGCGATGCCGATCGTCGTGCGGGCGCGGTATGCCGACGGCGCGGTGGAGGACGTGACACCCTGGGCCCGGTTCACCTCATCGGGCGAGTCGGTGGCCGGGGTCGACGAGTACGGGCAGGTCACGGTGGCCGGCCCGGGCGAAGTCGCGATCAGCGTCGGCTACCGGACCTTCGTTTCGTCGCTGACGCTGACGGTGCCGTACGACCGGCCGGCGGTGTCGCTGGCCGGCGCGCCCCGGCACAACTTCATCGACGACCACGTTTACCGGAAGCTGGAAGAACTGCGTATCCCGCCGTCGGCCCCGGCCGATGATCGCACGTGGGTCCGCCGAGCGTATTTGGACACGATTGGGATGCGGCCCGCGCCGGAGGAAGTCGACAGGTTCGCCGCGGACAGGTCGGCCGACAGGCGGGCCCGGCTGGCGGCCGAGCTGGTCGCCCGGCCCGAGTACGTCGATTACTGGTCGCACAAGTGGTGCGACGTGCTGCTGCTTTCGTCGCGCAAGCTGCCGCAGACGGAGCTTTGGAGCTTTTACCGATTCGTCCGCTCGGCCGTCGCGGAGAACCGGCCCTGGGACCGGTTCGCCCGCGACATCGTGGCGTTCCGCGGCAGCACGCTGACCGGCGGCGCGGGCAACTACTTCGTCATCCACAAGGACCCGGCCGAGCTGACCGAAGCGACGGCCGTCACGTTCCTCGGCCTGACGATCGCCTGTGCCCGCTGCCACAACCACCCGCTCGAGAAATGGACGCAGGACCAGTATTGGGGCTTCGCCAACCTGTTCGGGCGGGTCGCGCTGAAGGCCGGCGACCGCGCGGGCGAGGTCATCGTGCTCGAGGAGCCGACCGGCGACCTCATGCACCCGCGCCGCGGCACCGCGCCGACCCCGGCCGCGCTCGACGGGCCGGGTGTCGATGGAACAGATCGCCGGGCCGCGTTCGGCGACTGGCTGACCGGCGCAGACAACCCGTTCTTCGCCCGCGCGGCGGTCAACCGGGTGTGGAAGAACTTCTTCGGCCGGGGGCTGGTGGAAGCGGAGGACGACTTCCGCCAGAGCAACCCGCCGAGCCACCCGGAGTTGCTCGACGAACTGGCCACGCAGTTCGTCCGCAACAAGTACGACATGCGCTGGCTCGTGCGGACAATCTTGGAGTCGGCGGCTTACCAGAGGTCGTCGGTCCAGTTGCCGGGCAACGAGGCGGACGACCGCTGGCTGAGCCGGTACACCGTCCGCCGACTGCCTGCCGAGGTGATTCTCGATGCGTACAGTCAGCTCACCGGCATCCCGACGGACTTCAACGAGTTCTATTCGGTGAACCGCGAAGTGCGCAAGACCGACCAGTATCCGCTGGGCGTGCGCGCCGAGCAGTTGCCCGACGCGCTGCTCGTCTCACCGTTCCTCGACTCGTTCGGCCGGCCGGCCCGTGAGCGGGCGTGCTCGTGCGAACGGCAATCCGATTCCAGCATGACCCAGGCGCTGCACCTCGCCAACGGGGACACGCTGAACAACAAGCTGCGGGCCAGAGGCTCGGTCGTCGAGAAGTGGCTGGCGGCCGACTACGATCACAAGCGGGCGGTCCGCGAAGCGTTCCAACTGGCATTGGGCCGGCCGCCGACCGAAGCCGAGGACGCGAAACTGCTCCGCGATCTGGACGCGACCGGCGCGGACCGCCGGGCCGCTTGGGAAGACCTGCTCTGGGCCGTCGGCACCTCCCGCGAGTTCCTGTTCAACCACTGATGCTCATGCGTTCGCTGCTCACGATGGCAATAATGTGCGGGGTCGCCGGCCCGGCCGTCGCGGGTCCGCCCGTGCAGGCGGTCGCCTACCGGCCCGACGGCATGCTCGTCGTCGCGGTCGACCGCAAGGTCATCGTCCTCGACCCCGCCACCGGGAAGGTGTTGCAGCGGTTCGCCGAATGTCCGGGGCCGGTCACCGCCATCGGCATATCGCCCGACGGTAAAGCAATGGCGCTCGCGGCCGGGCGACCGGGACAGCCGGGCGTAGTCCGCGTAATTCGCGGTGATCAGGTCACGGACCTGCCCGGCGGCACCGACTCGCAGTACGGCGTCGGCTTCGCGGGCCCGCGGGTCGTGGCCGCGGGTTACGACCGGCTCGTCCGCATCATCGCCCCCGACACGAAGGCCGTGCAAACGGGCAAGGACCATTCCGACGCGATCTACGGCCTGGCGGTCCACCCCGCGGGCAAACTCGTCGCCACTTGTGCGGCCGACCGCACCGTGAAGGTGTGGGACGTGGACACCGCCCGGCGCATCTACACGCTCTCCGACGCCACCGATTGGCTTTACGCCGTGGCGTACAGCCCCGACGGAAAGCGCGTCGCGGCGGGCGGCGTCGATCGCGCCATCCGCGTGTGGGACGTGGACGAGGCCGGCGGCAAGCTGATCGCCACGTTCTTTGCCCACGACGGCGCGGTCCTCCGGCTCGCGTTCTCACCCGACGGCCAGTCGCTGTACTCGCTCGGCGAAGACCGTGCCGTGAAACGCTGGGACTGGGCCCGCGGCGCGGAGAAGGGTGCATTCGCCCGGCTCACCTCCGATGCGGCCGCGATGACCCTGAGCACCAGCGGGAAGACACTCGCCGTCGGTCGGCACGACGGCACAGTGACTCTGCACGACACGACCACCGGCAAGCTGACGAAGACCATCACCCCGGCCGTCGAACCACCACCCAAGATCGTCCGCGTCGAGCCGACCGGCGTGGTCCGCAGCCAAACCGCTACAGTGACACTGCACGGGCAGAACCTCGACACACTGAACGCGGTCCGCGCGAACGCCGACGGCGTGTCGGCCCGGCTGGGTTCGGGCACATCGAGGGCCCGACCGGTGGAGCTGACCATTCCTGCGGACATGGTTCCCGGACTGGTCACGCTCTCGGCCGAGGGACCGGCCGGCACCGCGACCGCCGAGTTGGCCGTCGACGTGTTCGCTTCCCGCGAAGCCGGGCCGGACGGACTTCCCGAAGCGACTTCGGACGTGACTTACGTCGGCAAGCTGGCCCGACCCGGCGACGTGCATACGTATCGCTATGTCTTGAAGTCGAAACAGGAGTTCGGAATCGCGGTGACGGCTGGGCTGGGTAGCAAGATCGAGCCGGCCCTCGAACTCACCGGACCCGACGGACGGGTGGTTGCCGAGGGTCGCGCGTCGCTGGCCGCGACCGCGCCGGCGGACGGGACGTACACGCTCCAGGTTCGCGACCGCGACTACCGCGGCGGGCCGGCCTACGGCTATCGACTTCATGCCGGTGCGGTGCCCGTGCTGGCCGGGGTCTTCCCGCTCGGTGTACCGACGGGGTCGGCAACGACGGTATCGCTACGCGGTGTGCATCTTCCCAGTGCCTCCCGGGAGATCGACGGAAAAGCGCCCTCGGGCACGAAGATCCCGGTGACGCTCCCGGGCGTTGTGGGCCGGGCCGAATTGACCGTCGGCCGGTTCCCCGAGGTCGCCGGGCCGAGTGAGACGCTCCCGGTTCCCGTAACGGCCAACGGGCGCATTACCGCGGGCGCTGGCAATGTCTGGGGGTTCCGGGCGAAGGGCGGTGTGCCGCTTGTGATCGAGGCGATGGCCCGGGCCCACGGTTCGCCGCTCGATCCGGTGATCGAGTTGCTCGATGGTCGAGGCAGGCCCATCGAGCAGGCCCGGCTTCGTTGTGTGGCCAAGACGACGATGGTGCTCCGCGACATCTCGGCAACAAGCCCCGCATTGCGACTCGAGGCGTGGAACGAACTGGCGGCCGACGACCTGCTCTTGATCGGCCGGGAGGTCATCAAGATCCGCGCCCTGCCGGGCCACCCCGATGCCGACTGCGACTTCTACGCCGTCGACGGCCGGCGGCTGGCGTACTTCGGCACGACGCCGGAACTGCACCCGATCGGGGCGACGGCGTACAAGGTGCGAGTGTATCCCCCGGGAACCGACCTGCCTCCCAACGGCTTCCCCGTGGTGCCGGTCTACTACCGCAACGACGACGGCGGCGCGGGCTACGGCAAAGACGCGCGGATCCTGTTCACGCCGCCGGCCGACGGGACGTTTCAAGTCCGCGTGACCGATGCGCGGGGTCAGGGCGGCGAGCTGTACTCGTACCGGCTCACGATCCGACCGGCCGAGCCGGACTTTGCTCTGCGGTCGACGATGAACCCCAAAGTGGTGCCCGGCCAGGCCAGCACGCTGACGGTGACGGCCGAGCGGCGCGACGGATTCGAGGGACCGATCGCCATTCGGCTCGAAGGGGTCCCGGTCGGGTTCCGCTGCCTGCCGACAACGATCGGCGCGGGGCAGAACTCCGGGACATTGACGCTCGCCGCGGACAAAGATGCGGTCGAACCCCCGGCCGATACTGCGCTGCGTGTCGTGGGCACGGCCAATCTCGGTGCCGAGCGGACGGCACAGGTCGGCCCGGTGAAACTGGCGATGCCCGCGGACATGGTCACGTTTGTCGATCAGCCGGACTTGGTGATCTCACCGGGTCGGGCAGGCGAGTTGAAGATGCACATCGAACGCCGCGACGGGTTCCGTGATCGGGTGCCGGTGGAAGTCCGCGGCCTGCCGCACGGGGCGTACGTGCTGAACATCGGGCTCAACGGCATCATGATTACCGAGAAGGAAACCGCCCGGTTGATCCCGATCCAGGTGGAGCCGTGGGTCGTGCCGGGCGATTACCCGATTGCCGTGGTCGCGAAGCACGAGGGGAAGAAGACCGAGCACACGGCCCCGCCGATCCTGCTTCGCATTGCACCTCCGCCGGCTACTTCCGCGGGGAAATGACGCTCGCCCCGGTCAGCGACTTCTTCACCGTCGGCGATCCGAGGTAGTCGATCACCGACGCGCCGGTAGCCGTCACGTCGAGCGTCTTAACCGCATGGACGGAGATCCTGCCCGCGCCGGTGGTGGTGATGGAGACTGCCTGCGCCTCGCACCCGGCGGCGTCGACCGTGCCCGCGCCGGTGAGCGAAAGCGACAACGACTCACTCTTCCCGGAGACCTTTACCGACCCTGCACCGCTCAGATTCACGTCAAACTTCGGGGCATCGAGATCCTGGATCGAGACCGTCGGCGCGCCCGAGACCTTCACCGCGTCGAGCGACTTCACTGTAAGCGTAAATTCGAGCGGCACCTTCGTCGAAACGGCGGTGTTGTCCTGCAGGCCGACCGTCAGCGTTCCGTTGTCCACGGTACTGACGGTCAACGGAACGATGTTGGCATCGCCGGTCACGGTCAACGATTCCTTGTCGCCGACGGTGATCTTCACGTTTCCGATGTTGCGGGCAAACACCGTGCGGACATTGCTGACGGGACGGACTTCTTTGGCCGCCACGCCCGACCCGGTGATCGTGGGGCCGCTGACGATGAAAATGCCACAGCCGGCCAGCAGCGAAATGGCCGGCACGGCCAGAAGGACAAACATGCGACCCATGGCACCTCTCCGAAGATCAAAGCGATGGTATTCAGTAGTTCGTCGTTCGCAGCGAACTATTGCGGCCGGTGCATTATTGTCGAAGGCACCAACGTATCCCCGGCGTGCGGTCCGTCCGGGATAAAATAGCAGGGGAAAGACATCATGAAGTACGGAGGTTTGCGATGCCTGGCAGGACCCGACAGACGTTTCGACCCGGGCTCGTGGCTCATGCACTTGAAACCCGGCTCGCGCCAGCCGTTTTCAACGTAACCAACGGCGCGGATCTCGGGCCGGGGAGCTTGCGCCAGGCGATGGTTCAGGCCAACGCGTCCCCGGGCGCGGACACGATCAGCTTTGCCGGCCTGCCCGCGCCGTGGTTGATTGGACTGACGTCCGGGGCCATTACCGTGACTGATACCGTTGCGATCGACGCCGGTGGGGGCAACACGGTGACGGTCGCGGCCAACGGACTGTCCAGCATTTTCGTCGTTAACGACAGCACGGCGAATCAGATCGGCGTGACCTTCCGCAATCTGGTGATTACCCAGGGGTTCACTTCCGGTAACGGCGGCGGCATCAACGTGTCGGGTAATGAGATCGTCAACGTCCTGAACTGCAGTATCCAGATGTGCCAGGCGGGTGTCTACGGCGGCGGCATGTACGTCGCCCCCGGCGGTAAGTTGACGGTCCGCGAAAGTACGGTGAGCGGCAACTACGGGATCTCTGCCGGCGGCGGACTATACCTCTACGACGCTACCCTTGACCTCGTTGATTCCACGATCCGCGACAACCTTTCCACCAACGGCGCGGGCGTGACTGTGGCCCGAACGCTCGGCCTCGCCCCCAACTGGACCATTACCAACAGCACGATCTCCGGAAACATCAACCAGGCCGGCGGCCCGGGTGGCGGCATCCTCGCCTACTTCGATACCGGCTCCCTCAATATCCGCAATTCCACGATCAGCAACAATAAGGCCAACCCCAGCGGTGAAGTTTACGTCGTTCCGTTGCCGGGCAATCCCACCTTCGGCACCATTTCGCTCGAAAGCACCATCGTCGGTTTCTCCGGCAGCGGCACGCTTCAGGACATCAACGCTCCGATCGTGACCGCCAAGACAAGCTGGATCAACAGCCTGACAGGCATCGGCCTGTTCACGAATGGTGGTGGCAACCTGCTGTTTCCCGTCGCGCTCGCACCGCTCGCGGCCAACGGCGGCCCCACTTGGACTCACAATCTCCTCCCGGGCAGCCCCGCGATCAATGTCGGCAGCAACCCGCTCCTGCTGGCGAACGACCAGCGCGGGACCGGCTTCCCACGCCAGGTCGGCGCGGGACCGGACATCGGTGCGATCGAGTTCACCGCCGCCCCGCCGCGCGTCGGCGTCGTGACCGTCAACGGCGGAGTCGCCCAACGGTCGATGGTGACAAAAATTGACGTGACATTCGATCAGGTTGTGACACTGCCCGCGCCCGCGACCAACGCCTTCAACCTGACCCGGCAGAGCGACGGGGCGGTGGTCACGCTGGCCGCAACGGTGGGCGGTCCGCCCACGAACACGGTGGTCACACTGAGCTTCCTGGGGGGACCGATCAATTCCAATTCGCTGGCCGACGGACGCTACACACTGACTGTGATCGCCTCGCAGGTGACTGCCAACGGGCAGAATCTCGACGGCAACGGCGACGGTGTTGGAGGCGACAGCTACGTTCTGGTAGGCACCCCGGCCAACGGCCTGTTCCGCCTGTTCGGTGACTCCGACGGCAGCGGCCAGGTCGACTCCGTCGACTTCCTGGCATTCCGTCTGGCGTTCCTGACAGCCAGCACGGTGTTCGACTTCGACGGCAGCGGCCAGGTCGACGGCGCAGACTTTCTTCAGTTCCGACTCCGGTTCCTGATGATGATCTGACGGGGTGGGGCAACCCGAATCACACCGTCACCAGATACCGCAGACGGAAAGCGAGGAAGTCGGCCCCGCCGACCTGCCCCGAGTTGTCGAAATCGAGGGCGGGGCTCGCGGTCAGGAATGCAAGGCGGAAAGCAAGCAGGTCGACGGCATCGACGGTGCCGGTGCCGTCGACATCGCCGTACAGGCGAAAGAGCTTGTTCGTCGGGTTGCCGATGAGCAGGTAACTGTCGCCGCCGGTGCCGTCACCGTTGCCGTCGAGCAGGGCATTGCCGCCGCCGACGAGCCCGCTGGAAATCTGGAGTGTGTACCGCCCGTCGGCCAGGCTGCCGAACTCGATCGGCCCGCCGGTAAAGCTGAACGCGACCGACGTGGTAGGCGAATTGGTGACCGCGGCCTTCATTGAAACAATTGCGCCGTCGCTCTGGCGGACGAGTTGAAAGGCCGCCTCGGGGGTCGGTGGCAGGCTGACCACCCGGCTGAAAGCCACATCGAGCCGATCGACCCGCGACCGCTGAACGTCGGCGGCGTTGAACGTGGCCGAGGTGACTGTCACGATCTGGAGTTCGTACGCGCCGATGTCGGTGCCCTTGCCCGAAGTGCGGTCGAATCCCGGCCCGCGCTGATCATAGGCGAGCACGGCCGCCGGGTTGGAGCCGGCATCGACGGCCGGGCTCAGCGCGGTCAGGGCGTGCGTGGCCGTCGGCCCGCCGTTGTCGGCCAGCGGGCCGAGCTGGGGGGCCTGGCCGAGCAGCGTGGTGGTCGTGGCATCGGGGTTGAAAGTCGTGATACCGGCTGAGCTGCCGAGCAGGCAGGTCTTCGCGTTGACGGTCCCGGCATTGAAGACGTCGGGGCCGGCCGAGCCGGCCGCGTTGCCCGAGACGATGTTGCTCTCCAGGAGAATCAGCGGGCTGGTGCTGAACGCGCTGACGCCTCCGCCGTTGGTCGCGGCCGAGTTGTTCACGATCGTGGAATTCTGGACCGTCAGAGTCCCGGAGACGGACGACAGTTCGATTGCCCCGCCGACCGTGGCCGCGGTGTTGCCGGAGAAGGTACAGTTGCGGACGAGAAGCGTGTGCGGGCTGCCGCCGGAGAAGATGCGGAGCGCGCCGCCGCCCGTCGACAGCGACTTGTTTCCGGAAAATGTGGAGTTCGTGACGGAGAGCGGCGCGAGCGCGGTGAAGTTGACCGTGCCGCCGAGTTGTCCGACGTTGCCGGTGAACGAGCAGCGGTCGATGGTGAGACTGTACGAGCCGGAGTTCTCGATGTTGATCGCGCCGCCTTCACCTGCGCCGGCCGTGTTGTTACGGAAGGCGCAGTTCTGCACGACGAGGTTGGCGGCACAAGTGATCGCGCCCCCGGCCCCCGCCACGCTGGCGTCGGCCAGTGTCAGCCCCGAGAGCTTTACAATCCGCCCGGCACCGGAAAAGGCCTGGAAAATGCGGGTCGTCCCCGCGCCGCTAACCGTGGCGAGCGTGGCACCCGGGCCGCGGATATCCACCGAGTCGGAAATGAACATCGCCCCACCCGTCAGAGTGATCGTGGTATCCGTGAGGGCGAAGGCGGCCGCGTCGAATTCGATCGTGTCGGTGCCGGTGAACGCGTTGGAATCGGCGACCGCTTGGCGGAGCGAGCCCAGCCCGCTGCTGAGATCATTGACGACGATGAAGTTGGTCGTGGCCTCGACTGCGCCGATGTCGACGGCGGTGCGCACCCGCCCGTAGCCCGCGCCGCGCTGGTCGACGTTGGCGGCGGTGGGGTTGCTGCCCTTGCTGATCAGCGGGCTGTCGAGCGCGGGCAGCATGGTCAGGGTCGGTCCGCCGTTAGCGGTCAGCGGGCCCAGCTTGAAGTTCTGCCCGACGAGGCCGGAGGTGGTGGCGTCGGCCGAGAGTGTGGTGACTCCGGCGGTACTGCCCAGCGCGGAGAACTTGGCGGTGATCGTGCCGCCAGAAAACAGATCGACGGCGGACGTTGAAGCCGAGTTACCGGAAACGACGCTGCTCTCGATGGTCACGGACCCGGTCGAGCCGGAGTTCACGCCGATGCCGCCGCCCTGACCGGCACCGCCGGCCGTGTTTCCGACGATCGTGCAGTTGCGGACGAAGGCGATGCCGGTGAAGCCCGAGAACCCGATCCCGCCGCCGTTGCTGGCGGCGGAGTTCTGCGTGAGCGTGCTGTTGATGACGTTGAGGTTTCCGCCGCCAACGTAGCGGATCGCACCGCCGGAGCT
>JAIBBI010000028.1 GCA_019694755.1 Gemmataceae bacterium | reverse complement strand
CTCCGAATCCGCCGCCACCACCGCCCAAGCCGCCGCCACCTCCGAACCCGCCGCCGCCACCCCGGTTGCCCGCGCCGCCGCCGCCGACGCCGCCGCCGCCGCTGAAGCTGTTGCCTCCGAATCCGAAGTTGCCGCCGCCGTTGTTGTTGGAGTTCCAGAACGACTTACCTCCGCCGCCGCCGTCGCCGGTTCCGGCGGCGGCACTACCTCCACCGCCGCCTGCTCCGCCCAAGCCGCTATTTCCACCGCCGGTCCCGGCACCGCCCGAGCTGGCGGACTGACCGTTGGCAAGGAACCCGCCGCCGCCACCGCCGAAGGCGACGTTGACGTTGAGATCCGAGAATCCTGCGCCGCCGTTGCCGCCTGACGCACCGGGGAATGACCCGCCGAAACCGCCGCCGTTGTTTGAACCACCGTCTTCGCCGATGCCACCGCCGCCGGCCCGCGAACTCGCCCCGCCTGCCCCACCGCGGGCGAGATTGCCAGTGAGCGTCACGCCGTTGAGATTTAGCGAACCTTGATTAAAGACGGCTCCGCCGGCACCCAGGCCGGCACCGCCCCAACCGCTGTCGCCACCCCAGGCAACCCCGTCGGAAAGAGTCAGGTCTTGCAGAGTCAGGTTGCCGGCCGGTAGCCCGCTCGTGCCGCCCGAGATATAGAAGAATCGCAGAGCATTTGCCGCGTACAACTGCATGCCGGGGTTACGCCGCAGCGTCGCCCCATTGCCCTGAATGGTGATGTCACTGGCAATCGCCGGCAAAGCATTGGGCCCATACCACCGGTTGTCGGCGCTGCCGAACATATAGGTCGCGTTCGTGAGGACGATCGTGTCCGCGCCCGGCGTGTTATTCGCCGCATTGACCGCGTCGCGGAGCGTCACGGGCAAGACCGACGGGCTTAACTGATCGATGGTTACGTTCGCCGCATAGTTCATCGAACCGCCGGTGCTGTTGACCACAATCGTCGCGGGAACGGTGCGGTCTTCGAGTGCTTGGACGAATAGACGGCGAATCAGGCGATTTCGGCGTGAAGTGTTCATGATCATTCTCGTGGTCAAGGTGCGAGGGCATACTACATACGGCGGTGATCGGCAAAACCTAAGGCAGCCCCGAAAAAAAGTCTGAGGCCGTGCGGCTGGTGTGATCAGATAGCGAATGAAAACTCGCTCGCGAGGTAGTTGGATACGCTCACTTCGGCCTCGTTCCGAAGGAATCTGTCCATTCTGTTCGGCGGAACAAAGGCACACCGCGAAGCGGAGGGTAAAGAAAGCAGCCCACAACCGCGCATTGCTATGGTCTGCGACGATGGGAAACAGCCCGTCATCCAACCACAGGAGGCACCGAGCGTGCTCGAATCGAGCCCCTCGGAGCGAAGTCCGACGCAGGGTTCTGACCGGCGGGCTCAGCAAGTGGCAGGCGTGCGAGCAGTATCTGATTCGCGGGAAGAAGTTCGCATTTAATCCTGCCCCATGAAGTACCGCCGGGGTATCTTTCGTCGGCTTTGACCCGAAGACTCAAGATCAAGCAGCCTCAGGCAACACGAACATATTGTGGCAGGCAGGGTCGATCCGATGCGCCGCCGAAAACAATGACCTGCTTAGCGTCCTGCTGCCAGTGCATTACCTGGAGCAGGACCGGCATCTACTTCACATCCGCCACTGACTCGCAAAACTCGACCTGTTCGTCCTCGACGAGTTCGGATACTTCATCGCCAGCAAGACCGGGGCCGAACCGCTCTTCGAAATCTTCACCACCGCCTATGAACGCGCAAGCGTCGTCCTCATCAACAACCTCGCCTTCGAACAGCGGACCGAAGTCCTCGGACCCGAACGGCTCGCCGGCGTCGCCCGCGACCAGCTGACCCACCGCTGCGTCCTCGTCGGTACGTCCGGTGAATGATACCGCTTGCATGACCCGAAACGTCGATGACGGAACGAACCAAAATCCTGATTCCAACCCGACTTCTCGACCCCGGAGGCACCGCCGCCGTGTAAACTTCATTCCATCAGCGCTTCACTTTTCCTCCGCCCCGCGCTGCACTTTTACTCCGCCGCACACAAAAACGGCCACAGTCGAGGTAAGAACCCAGCATCGCCGCCCCGATCACGGGATGGCTTGCTGTGTGAAGCGATGCGCACTCGTTAGGCCGGGTGTGGAAATCCGTCGCTGTAACTGGAGCAAGAACCGGTGAGGTCGCCTCACGAAGCAGAATGGGGATTCGTTTGGTGAATCACTCCGATAGGTCGCTATGGCTTCTTCTCCTGCCATTTTGCGGCCTCGTCAGACTTGCCGAGCGCGGTGTAGAGTTGAACGAGTCGCGATCGAGTGTCAGCAAAGATCGATTTGCGCTTTGCTGTGGGGATTTTGTCGGCCTCCCGAACCAGGCTGGCGTGGGCCGCCAGGAGCGGTGACTCGGCTTCGGCAAACTTCTTCTGGTCCAGCATCGATTGGCCCAAACGGGATCGAGTGTCGGCGGTTTTCCAGGCAACTGCATCAAGGATTTCACGAACTGCGAGACACTCCCGCAGCAATTTCTCGGCCGGCTCCGGATGCTTGGCGCGGAGCATTTCGCCGGCGATTGCGTCCGCCGCGTCGGCAAACAGTGCGGGTTGTTCGCGCAGTCGTAATCGTTGCCGATCGACGAATTCCGTCAACAAGCCGAGAGCTTTTTCATCCTGACCGGCCGCGAAGTAGGCCCGCGCACGATTGGCCATTACGGAATTGGTGTGCGGGTGCTCCGGACCGAAAGTGTTTTGAAAAGTCGGAAATGCTTCGTCGAGGATTGCGATCGCCCTGCGATGTTCGCCACGTTCGATACAGACCATCGCCAGACTGTTCATGCTGAACAGCGTGTCGGGGTGGGTCGGCCCCAGAGTGTTGCGCCGGCGTGTCAGCGTGTCCTCAATCAGGGCGATGGCTTTATCGAGTTCACCGGCGAGCTTCCAACTGTTGGCCAGGTTGTCCGCGCTCGTCAGCGTATCGGGGTGATTGGGCCCGCACTTTGCCCTGCGGAGGGTGACCGTTTCCTCGAAAAGGGTCAATGCCCTGGCGTTCTGGTCGATCTTCCGCAAGGAGAGTGCGAGCTGATTGGTGCAGCTCAACGTCAGTGGATGGTCGATCGAGTAGGCCGCTTGCAGGCGTTGCCGCGTGTCCTCGAGCACCGGTATCGCTTCGTCGGCTTTTCCAGCGGCGTACAGACACGCGGCGAGATTGATGGCGTTGTTGAGAGTGCTGAGATGCTTGAGGCCGTATCGAGCTTTGCGGACCTCCAACTGGTCTTGAAGGAGCGAGACGGCCAGATCGAAACGGCCCGCGGATTTGTGGCTTATGGCCAGGTTGTTCAATGCCGAAAGCGAAAACGGATGATCGGGGCCAAGATGGACCTTAACGATGGCGTAAAGCTCAACCATGAGTTGGTGAGCTTTCTCCAATTGGCCGGCCTTGAGGTAGGCTAGCGACAGGTTGTGCAGGCTGGTGTAAGTCGATTGGTGGTTTTCGCCGAGCACGGCGCGGCGGCGCGACAGAGTGCGCTCCAAGACGTCGATGGCCCGATCGAGTTGTCCGTCGATGCGATAGGCGTCGCCGAGGCTGCCCAGGGTGCTGAGCGCGTCGGGGTGATCTTCGCCCAGCGTTTGTTTTTGCAACTGAAGCGATTCTTCGAAGACGGCGATGGCCCGTTTCACCTGGCCGACCTCGCGTAGCGCCTCGCCCTGGGATTCCATGCAGCGAAGCGTTTCGGGGTGCGCCGGCCCGAGGGCCTGAGTGAGGCCGGCGCGGGCCCTGGTTAACGTGTCGACGGCCTTGGTCGCTTCGCCCAGACCGAGTTGCGAGTCGCCCAGTGTCTTTTGCAATCGAGCGACCGTCAGCGGATCGCCGATGTCGCCGGCGGCCACCTGGTCGGCTGCCTTCTCCAATCGCTTTCCCAACAGAGCGAAGAGCGGTTCCTGTTCGATGTTCCGCGGGTCGAGGTCGCTGAAGATGCTGCCGAGAATCGCGATGTTTTTCTCGATCTGCACGAGCCGCTTCTGAGCCGACTCGCGTGCGGCGGCTTCACCGTCGGCGCGGCGGGCCTCAGCGGCGCGGGCGGTGTCGGCCTCAGCCCGGGCGTTGGTAGCGCGAATCGCCTGGCCGATGCTGACGGCCGCGCCGACCAGAATGACGCCGATCAGTCCAGCCGCTGTGGCCAGCGCGGCCCGGTGCTTGCGGGCGAGTTTCTTCAGGCGGTACCTCGGACTGGGCGGGCAAGCTTCGACGGGTTCGTCGTTTAGTTGTCGCTGGATGTCGCTGGCCAACGCACTTGCGCTCGGGTAGCGTGCGCCGCGGTCCTTTTCGAGGCACCGCATTACGATCCAATCGAGTTCACCACGAATGAACTTGGAAAGGCTGGCTGGCTCCATCTTCCGCCGGGCCGAGATCGAGGGAAGGGCGTCGCCGGAATGGCTGAGCCGGGTACTGGGTTTGACCGGTTCATCCTCACGGATCATTCGCAGCATTTCGCTATAGGCGGCATTGCTGAGCTTGGATCGATCGATGGGCGTGGTGCCAGTAAGCAGTTCGTAGAGGAGGACCCCCAGCGAATAAATGTCGCTGCGCGTGTCGATGTCCAAAGTGTTCCGCTCGGCTTGTTCGGGGCTCATGTATTCGAGCGTGCCGATGATCTGTCCGAATTCGGTGAACAGAGTGCGATCAGTCAGGCGTTGATTGACGGCCTTGGCCACGCCGAAGTCGATGATTTTGGGCACCGGCACGCCGTCGTACAAGGCGACCAGCACGTTCGACGGCTTGAGGTCGCGGTGGATAATGCCCTTTTGATGCGCGTGCTGCACGGCAAGGCAAACCGGGACGAACAACTCCAGCCGTTCGCGTGGTGTGAGCCTCTCCTGGTCGCAAAACTCGGTGATCGAAACGCCGTTGACCAGCTCCATGACAAAAAACGGCCGCCCCTGATCGGTCGTACCGACATCGAGCACTTGGGCGATGTTCGGGTGGCTCATTAGCGCCAAGGCTTGCCGTTCGGCTTCAAACCGCGCAACGACCAGCGCGGTGTCCATGCCCGGCTTCACGATCTTGAGGGCGACACGCCGGCGGACGGGGTGGTCCTGTTCGGCCATGAAAACAACGCCCATGCCGCCCTCGCCGATCTGCTGTAGCAGGCGGTACGGGCCGATTGTTGTGCCCACGCGGTCGATGCCCGGGAAACTGTGGGTGACATTCTCGACCACCGCCGGTTGCTCCAGGAATGAATCCCCCGGCTCGTTCGCGGCCAACAGGGCCTCGACCCGACGGCGTAGCGACTCGTCGGGGCATGCCGCGGCGAGAAAGGCTGCTCGCTTCTCCGGCGAAAGATCGAGAGCCATATCGAAAAGTGTCTCTTCCGTCATCGACGGCCCCATTGTGTCGGATGGCCTCCCCTCAGTCAGGCGTATTTTCCGTCCGGGTCGCGCCGGAAAAATCACTTCCGCCAGGACGGGTCGGGATCCTGCAACGCTAATTTCAGCCAAGATTTGGCGTAGGCCCACCAGCGGTCCGCCTCGCGGGGCGAGATTCCCAGCAAATCCGCCGCCTCGACGAGAGTGAATCCGGCGAAGTAGCGGAGTTTGACCAGTTCGGCCTTGGCCGGAGCGACGCGGGCAAATCGTTCCAGGGCCTCGTCGACGGCAAGGATCTCGTTGGAGACGGCTCGCCCGGCGAACTCGTTGAGGTCGAACTCTGCCCGCTGCAGATCGCCGCCGCGCTTGATGGCGTTGCGACGGCGGGCAGATTCGATGAGGATGCGCCGCATAGCCTCGGCGGCGGCGGCGAAAAAGTGGCCGCGACTCCCCCACGTTGATTGCCCGGCCGCCCCGGTCAGTCGGAGATAAGCCTCGTGGACCAGCGCCGTCGGCTGGAGCGTTTGCCCTGGCGACTCGCGGACCATCTGCGCGGCCGCCATGCTTCGCAACTCCTCGTACACAACGGGAAGTAGTTGATGGGTGGCCGAGGCGTCGCCGGCATCGATCGCGTTCAGAATCGCCGTGACATCACTCATTGCACGTCAGAATAGCCGGCAATCCCGGGTTCAGGAAGTTCGCCGACGAGATTCCTGGCGCGTTCTCGACTCCGCCGACGCATGTAGTTGTGTCGGACGCCATCGAGGCAATCGCTCCGGAGGTCACACCATGTCCTGGAATGACAATGACGCGCGTCGAACCCGCGGAACCAGTCCGAGAACAACTCGTGCCCGCTTCTGCCGGCCAACGCTATGTCGGCTCGAATCACGGACCGCGCCCGCCACATACACCGTGACGGCGTTGACCGACACTGGGGCCGGGGCAGGGACCGACGGCGATCTGCGATTTTGCATCGCACAGGCCAACATGAATCCCGGGCCGGACTTGATTGACGCGACCGGCGTCACCGGCGTTATTCTGCTCAATGGTGAACTGCCGACGATCAACGACGATCTGGTCATCACCGGTCCCGGGGCTGGACTGTTGTCCGTCGACGGGCAACTCAGCTATCGGTTGTTTCAAGTCAACACTGGGGGCGGCAAACAGGTCGATTTTCGCGACCTGCGATTCGTGCAAGGCCAAGCTTCAGGCATCGGGGGCGCCGTGCTGGTCAACAACGCGACCGCCACTTTCGGCAACTGCGTATTCAACGCCTGCCACGCGACAACTGGCGGTGCGGTCGCCGGAACTGCTTCATCCACGGTGGAAATCAATTACTGCACACTTTCCGGTAACAGCGGTACTACTGGTGGCGGCGCGGTGTACTCTGCCGGTACGCTGAAGATTCGTAGCTCAACGCTCTCGGCCAACAGCACGGCCCTGTCGGGCTCCGGGGGTGCGGTCGTCCTGCTCAGCGCGAGCGCGGCCGAGATCTCCAACTCCACAATCTCGGGCAATACCGCCGGTTCACACGGCGGCGGCATCCGTACTTCTGCGGCATTCACCGGCCAACTCCACCTCAAGAACACCACGATTACGCAGAACTCGGTCGCCAGTGGTACGGGCACGGGACGCGGGGTGAGCGTGGGTGGCAGCGGCGGAACGGTTTTGATCGACAGTACGATCGTGGCACAAAACTCCGGAGGCGCGAGCAACACCTCCGATGTCAGCGGGAACATAAATGCCGCCTACAGCCTCTTCGGCACGACTGATGCCGCAACCATAGCGGGCAACGGGAACTTCAAAGGCACAAACATGGCGCCCGTCGACGCCAAACTGGGCCCGCTGGCCAACAACGGCGGCCCGACCTTGACCCATTTGCCGATGGACGACAGCCCCGCCCGGGAAGCCGGCATCACGCCCGACCTTCTGACCGAAGACCAGAGAGGCAAAGGCTACTCTCGACTGGAAGGTTACGCCGTCGACATTGGCTCGGTAGAGACCTATTACTTCCGACCCATGGCGGAAAACAACACCATTTACGTGACACAGGAAAGTGCGGCGACGACATTTCAGTTTCAGGTAACGTACGTCGACAATCGTGGTTCGGGTCTGGTAGACGTCTCGACGTTGGGCACCGGTGACCTGTTGATCATCGGGCCGACGGGGACCTACTACGAGACTCCTCAATTTGTCAGCGCGACGCCGAACGTCGATGCCCAGACGATTGTCGCCACCTACCAGATCCCCGTGCCCGTGAACCTTCAGGCCGGCTGGGACAAGTCCGACAACGGCATTTATCCGCTGATCATCCTGCCCAACGAGGTCTTCGATCGGGATACGCCGCCACAAGTCGGTGAAACGGTCGCATTCACATTCCTGGTTGTAGCCATCCCGAACGTCTATTCGGTCGACGAGGTGAGCGATGTGACGGACATGGACTATTCGCCGGGTCACCTGAGCTTTCGCGAAGCATTGTTGCTGGCGAATGCCGATGGTGACGCCAGCTCGATCACCTTCGACCCCTCGGTCTTCAATGCGGCCACGACGATCACGCTGAACGGATCGGGACTCAACATCACCGATGGTATCACCATCGACGGCCCGGCCGCCCCACTGACCATTGACGGCAATTACGCCTCGCGAATTTTCAATACGACAGCGGCACCGGCCAACGCGAAAATCTCCGTCGCCGACATGATGCTGACCCGGGGGTTCGCATCGAACATCGGCGATCAAAACGGTGGTGCCATTCTGGCGACATCGCAAGACATCACGTTGAACCGCGTGACAATTGCTGACTGCAAGGCCGCCGACCGCGGTGGCGCGATCATGGCATCGATGACTAGCACCGTTACATCGTCGTTCATCTTCCGCGACTGCAACATCATCAACAACAAATGTGGGAGTTTTGGCGGTGCATTCCATTTTGTCGGCAACTACGACATCAACATCGAGAGAAGCACTTTGGCCGACAATCGCAGTAACTCGACGGGCGGTGCCATCGATGCGTACGGTGTGCGCCGACTAGTCCTCCTCGACAGTACCGTCTCCGGTAACCGTGCCGGAGTGAGCAGCGGGCTCAACAGTTTCGACGACGGAGTACCGCGTGGCGGGGGCATTTACTTCCGCTCGTCCTGGACCGGAGCCGCAAGCTCTTTGATCGTGACCAACAGCACGATATCCGGCAACTCTGCGGTATCGGCATCCGTGACGGGTGCAGGTGTGGGCGGCGGGATCTCGTTGCAGAACGGTTCGGTGGGCAGTTTCATCGTGTCGAACAGCACGATCACCGGCAACGTCAGCGGATCCCAGGGCGGCGGAATCCGCATAGTCTACGGCGAAACCGCGATCAATAGTTCCATCGTCGCCGGCAACTCGTCGCCCGTCGGCCGAGACATCTATTGCCTCAACTATGTCAACCGTGGCCCTGTACAGGTCATCGGAGCGAACAATCTGATCGGAGACGGCAATATCGGCAAATCGACCCTGGCACCGGGCAGCATGACCGGCACGACTATGAACCCACTCGACGCCAAACTGGCTCCGCTTGCCAGCAACGGTGGACCGACAAAAACCCACGCGTTGTTGGCTGGCAGCCCCGCGATCAACGCAGGCTCGAATCCACTCGGGCTGGTCTACGACCAACGCGGCACCGGGTTCACCCGAGTCTCCGGCAGCGGCGTCGACATCGGGGCGTTTGAAACGCGAAGCCCGGCCAGGATTATGAGCATTACCTTCAACGACGGCGGTATCCAACGGTCTAGGGTAACTTCGCTGACAATCGTCTTCGATCAGATTGTCACCCTCCCTTCATCGCCTTCCGATGCATTCGATCTGGTTCGACAGAGCGATGGCAAGCACCCACCGCTGAATGCGACGGTCGACAACTCCGGCAGCGGCACGATCGTGACACTGACGTTTCTTCCCGGTGATGCCGTAGAGTTCGGCTCCCTGGCCGACGGCCGATACAACCTGACCGTTTTTGACACGCTTGTAAGCAACGTAAACGGAATTCTCGACGGCGATGCCAACGGCGTGCCCGGAGGAAACTATGTTCTGATCGGCAACTTGAGCAACAGGTTGTTCCGCCTGTTCGGCGATGCCGACGGCAGCGGACAGGTCAACTCCAACGACTTCCTGGCCTTCCGCCTCGCGTTTCTTTCGTCCGACGACGCTTTCGATTTCGACGGCAACGGAACGGTCGACAGCGGCGACTTCCTGCAGTTCCGCCTGCGGTTCCTGGCGTCGGTGTAGAAGCAGTCGGTTCCAGTCCCGCGGAGGATAGCCCACCCGCCGCGGGACTGGAACATCGAGGTCGAAGAAGACTGAGTCCGCAGGTTTCTGGCGGATAGCAGAAAGCGGATCACAGCCCATTCAGACCGATTGCAGGAATCGCAGACGGAACTGCAGGAAGTCACCGCTGTCGACCGTGCCGCTGCCGTCGTAGTCGAAGGCCGGATTCGAACTCAGGAACGCCAGGCGGAAGGCAAGGAAGTCGGACGAAGTCACCGTCCCGTCCCCGTCGGCATCGCCGAACAAGCGGGTCACTGATTGCGTGACGTCGTCCGCGGGCGATCCCTGGGCGCTGCCGTTGCCGTTGCCGTCGAGCGTGTCACCACCGGTCCCTTGGACTTTGGCGGCGTTGATGGTGAACGAATACCGGCCGTCGAGAAGCGAACCGGCCGGCGCAATTCCGACCGCACCGCCGTTGACGAAGGTGATCGTCACCGTGTTGCCTGAGACGGAGAATGCCAGGTTAACCACGCCGGTCGGGCCACCGGGGCCCGTGCGGGTCAGGGTGAACGCCGACGACAGCCCGGCCGGGAACGTGACCGGGGCGGAAAACGTCACGGCGATTTGCGTGACCATCGACCGCTGGGCTGCCCCGCCGTTGACGACGATCGACGAGACGGTCGGGAGCGCGATCCCGTTCTGCTTCTCGTACGCGCCGATGTCGGTCAAGCCGCCGGAGACCCGGCCGAAGCCCACGCCGCGCTGATCGAAGACCAGGCTCGCGGGATTGGCCCCGGTGTTGATGGCCGGGCTGCCCGCCAGCAGGGCGTGCGTCTTGGTCGGGCCGCCGTTGTTCGACAGCGTGGCGTCGAGCAGCGGGTCGACCGGGGCCGCTACCGTCCCGGTGATGTTGTTGCTTCCGGTGACGGTCGCGCCGTCGGTCTTGCCGATCAGGCTGTGGTCCGTCGCAAAGAATTGGGTTGTCGTACCGCTTTCGAGGTCGGGCGCGGTCGGTGCGGCATTGTCCGCGACGATCGAGCTGACGAGGTGGACTTCGCCCGCTCCCTCATAAAACGTGATTCCGCCGCCGGTACTGGCGACCTTGTTGAACGCGACCGTGCTATTGCGGACGGTGAGCGATCCTTCAAAGTACAGGGCAAGTAATCCGCCACCGCTTTCGGATGCCGAGTTTCCCGACAGGGTGGAGTTGGAGATCGTGGCCTGGGCCGTACCCGTGACGAAGACGCCGCCGCCACCGTTGAACAATGACAAAGACGTATTGCCGACGATCGCGGAGCTTTCGACGCTGAGTCGCCCGCCGTGGTTGACGGCGATCGCGCCGCCGTTACCGTCGGCGATGTTGCCCTGGAGGGTGCTTCCCGAGATGACCGCCGACCCGCCGGCCCCGACGAGAATCGCTCCGCCGTTTCCGCCGAAGTTTGATTTATTGCCGGTCAGGGTACTGTTCTGAATCGTCGCGACGAGGCTCCCGGGGATGGACGGGATACCGCCGTTGATAAAGATTGCCCCGCCTTCGAATGCGGAGTTCGAGTCGAGCGTGCTGTTGATCAGGGTCAGCGGAGCATAAATGGAGTCGAGGGCGATTGCGCCGCCGGAATAGAACTGGTTATTGCATCCGGTGATCACGCACGAATCGATGACCAGAGCCGCGCTGTCGTTGTAGATGCCTGCGCCGATGCCGGTCGCCGACGTGCCGTTGGCCAGCGTCAGGCCCTTCAGGCTAACGGCCTGCCCCCACCAGGGCGCGGGGAGTTGAAGCGACATGACGCGGTCGATCGCGCCGCCGTCGATCGTCACGAGCGCGGCACCCGTCCCGGTGATGGTCACCGGGTCGGTGACGTGCAGCGTACCGGTCAGGGCGATGGTGCGCGGCGTGCTGAAGAACACCGGGTCGAAGGTGATCGCGTCGGACACCCCGACGTTGGCGTTGGCCTGTGCGATCGCGTCGCGAAGGCTTCCAGTGCCGGCGTCCAGATCGTTGGTCACGACCAGATTTCGGGCGATGGCCACGGTGACCTGGCCGATCGTCGCTGCCGGGACGAATGCGCCGCCGGTGTCGGCCACCTGGTTCGGCTCGATGCTTACCGAGTACGCACCATTATCGCCGGCATCCCAAGTGCCGCCGGGCGCGCTGAACGAGTAGGTCGCGATCCGCGGCGAACCGTCGGAATTGACATCGACGCCGGTGAAGGTCGCCAGCACGTTGAAGCCGCCCGGGCCGGTGACCCGCACGTCGCCGGTGCCGAGCGTCGCCACGCTGATGGCCGTGTCGTCGGCGAACGTGATCGTGAGGGTGTAACTGCTGCCCCCTGACGCGGTGACCTTGGCAAACGTCCCGGTCGCCGTCGGCGTCGCCGGGTTGACTTCGACCGCGCCAATGTCCGTGGAGATTCCCTGGGTCCGGGTCAGCCCGCGTTGATCCGAAGTCTGGGCGGTCGGATTCGAGCCGGCATTCAGGGCCGGGCTGCCGGGGAGCGGCAGGTGCGTGGCCGTGGAGCCCCCGTTGAGGGTTAACAGGCCGAGCTGTGGATTCAGCGGCGCGGTAAGTGAGCCGGTTTTGTTGTTCGCGCCGGTGATCGGCGCGGTGTCGGCCACGCCGATCAGGCAGTTGTCCGCCAGGAATGCGGCGGTCGACGGAGTGGCGAGGTCCGGCGTGTACCGGTTGGTATTGCCCGCGATGATGGTGCTGACCAGATTGGTCGTGCCGGAGTAGGCCGCATAGCCGGAGCGGAAAATGCCACCGCCCGAGGTACGTGCCGCGTTGAAGACGATGGTGCTGTTCCGAACGTTCAGGGTGGAGGAGTTGCCACTCTGCTGGATGCCGCCGCCGGTTCCGTTAGTGTAGTTGCCCGAGACGGTACTATTGGTCAGCGTCGCTGTGACCGCGCCGAAGATGACCAACCCGCCGCCCGCTCCCTCGCCGAAGTTGCCGGAGATGGTGGACTCCGAGACGGTCAACGTACCGCCCTGGTTCATGGCGATACCGCCACCCTCGTTGGCCGAATTGCCCGAGATCGTGGAGTTGAGGATCGATACGCTGGTACCGTAGCTGACGGCGATGCCACCACCGCTGAACTTGGCGCGGTTGCCGGAGATAGTGGAGTCGGTGACGGTGAGCGAAGCGGCCGCGGTCACAAGGCTGATCGCCCCGCCCGACGGCACGGAGTAGCCGGCGTCGTCCAGCGCGGTGTTGCCGGTGATGACGCAGCCGACCAGAGTCAGCGCGGTGTCCTGATTCAGAATCGCGCCGCCCGAAACGGCCGAGCTGAATGTGCCGGACCCCTGACCGGTCCCCTTGGTCATGGTCAGGCCGCTGATCGACACGGCCAGATTGTCATCAAAGGGTGCATCGATCGTGAAAATACGGGAGTTCACGCCTTTGAGCGTGACGTTGGCCGCACCGGTGGCATTGCTGATGATGACCTGGTCGCTGATCAGCAGTTCGCCGAGGTCGAGCGTGATCGTCCGCGGCGTCGCAAAGAAGCTGGTGTCAAACGTGATGGTGTCGAGCACATTGAGGTTTGTGTTCGCACGGGTCAGCGCGTCCCGCAGGCTGCCCGGGCCGGAGTCGTTGGCGTTGGTGACCACCATGTTCAGCGGAATGCCGCACTGGAATTGACCGAACGCATGCGCCTCGACGAAATTGCCCGAAGTATCCGAAACCTGATTGGGCTCGACGGACACGGTGTAGAAGCCTACGTCGTCGCCGTTCCACGACCCGCCGGGCGGCGTAAACTCGTAGGTGGCGATCCGCGGCGTGCCGTTGCCCGGAACGTTTACACTCTTGAACGTCGCGAGCACATCGAACCCGTTGGGGCCGGTCACGCGAATGTCGTTGTTGTCGAGCGTCGACACGTCGATGGCCACGTTGTCGGAGTACGTGACCTGGAAGGAGTAGACCGTGCCGCCCGAGGTGGTGACTTTGGAGAGCGAGACCTTCGCGGACGGAATGTTCGGATCGACCTCGACCGCACCGATGTCCACGAACCCGCCAGCCACGCGGGGGAACCCGGCGCCACGCTGATCGAATGCGAGGGACGATGTGGCCGGGCCGGCATTCACCAGCGGGCTTCCGGCATAGGGCCGGTGCGTCTGCGTCGGGCCGCCGTTGTTGGCCAGCGGAGCCAGAAGCGGATCGACCGGCGACGCCTTGGTGCCGATGATGTTTCCCGTCCCGGTAAATGTCGCGCCTCCGCCGACGCCGATCAGGCTGCTGTTGGCCATCACTGTCGACGAAGCGAAGACATCGGCCGCGGCATTGTTCGTGTTTCGGGCCACCACCGTGTTCGTCAGGTTGAGCGTGCCCGCGGAGAAGCCGGTCCAGGCGACACCGCCGCCGGGGAACTGGCCGCTGGGGTCGGCATTGGTGTTGTTGACGATGGTGCAGTTCACGAGATCTGCGCTCACCGGCAGGTTGCTCAGGCTCACGCCACCGCCGAACCCGAACGACTTGTTGCCGGAGATCGTGGTATTGCGAATGGTGACGCCGCGGACGTACCCGTTGCCGCTGATCGCGCCACCGCCCTGAGCCGCGACATTGCCCGAGAATGTCGAATTCTCGATCAGGACGCTGCCGCCTTCGAACGCGAACGCGCCGCCCTGGCCGACGAAGGTCGAGTTGCCGACGAAACTGCTATCGCGGATCACGACATCGTAGTTGCTCAGGATGCCGACCATGCCGACCGCGCCGCCGCGGTTGAACACGTTGCCGGCCCCGGCGACATTCCCCTCGAACGAACATCCCACGATCGTCAGTGAGCCGCCGAACAGCCCGACTCCACCGATCGCGCCGCCTGCGCCACCGCCGATGGTGCTGGCGTCGCCGGTGGCGTTGTTGAGGAATCGGCAGTCGGTCACGGTCAGTGCTTCATTGTCGAGCATGATGGCCCCGCCGGCCCCCAGCTCCTCGAATCCGTTCGCGAACGTCATGCCCGTAATGCCCACGTCGATCGCGCCCGGCCCGCTGACGAACAGGATGCGCGACGCCTTGCCGCCGTCGACCGTGACGGGCGACGAGGCAATGATCTTCACGGCGTCTGCAATCGTAATCGGCGAAGCCGGCGCGAGGGTGATCGTGGCCGTACCCATCTGCACGGTGTCGAACGTGATCGTGTCGCCGACGAACGCATTGGCGTTGGCGAGATCCACGGCTTCGCGGAAGCTGCCGGGCCCGGAATTGGCCGCGCTGGTCACGACGAGATTGCGCCCGATCGCTACCTGGAACCCGGCCACGACGTCGGTCGCCACCGGTGTACCTGCCGTGTCCGTGACCTGACCCGGCTGCAGCACGACGGAGTACGCACCGTTGTCGCTGTAGTCCCACGCGCCGCCCGGGGCCGTCACCTGATACGTCGCCGTGCGCGGCGACCCGTTGGAAGGATTGTCCACGGATACGAGCGTGGCCGCGGCATCGTACCCGCCCGGCCCGAGGACCCGGACGTCGTTGTTGTCGATGGTGCCGACGCTGATTCCGAGCGCGGCGGAATAGGTGACGGTAAACGTGTAGACTGATCCGCCGCCGGTGGTAACGTTGGCCGCGGCCCCCAGTGCGGCCGGGGCGGCCGGGTTGTACTCGACCGCGCCGATGTCGACGGCCACGCCCACCTGCCGCGGGAAGCCCGCACCGCGCTGGTCAGTGACGAGGGCCGCGGGGTCGGAACCCGCATTGATCGCCGGGCTGAGCGCGGTGAGCAGGTGCGTCCGCGTCGGGCCGCCGTTGTTGGCCAGCGGCGCGAGCTTGGCCGAGCCGAAGACCGTGCCGCCCAGGTCGACGAAGTGTACTACCGGGTTGTTCACGCCGACCGTGCTGCCGATCAGGTTGTTCTTCGAGTTGATGATCGTGTTGGAATTGGACATCAGGTCGGGGGCGGAGGCAGGCCCGCTGTTGTCGGAAATGATGGTGCTTTCGATGTCGATCTGGCCATAGCCGTAATTCAGGGCGAGGCCCGCGCCGCCCGGGGTCGTCAACGCCCGGTTGCCGGTGATCGTGGAGTTGCGGATCGCCAGGGCCGCATTCGTGGTGCCGCTGATCATGAGGCCGCCGCCGAACTCCTCGTAGCAAACGTTGCCGCTGACGGTGGTGTTGCGCATGTCGAACGACGACGCGGCATAGGTGCCGGCCGAGAAATAGACGCCGCCGCCGCGCCGGCCCCCGATGTTGCCGGAGATCGTCGAGTTGGAAATCTTCAGCTGATTCCCGACCGGCGACGGGAACTCGAAGTGAATGCCGCCGCCGGAGCCGATGGCCGCGTTGTTGTCGGAGATGGTGGAATTGTTCACGGTCAGCGACGCGCCCTGCCCGCCCATGCCCATGGCGATGCCGCCGCCGTTGGCGTAGAAGCCGGCGAGGGAGTTACCCGTAATGACCATGCCGTTGAGGGTGAGGCTTTCATTGCCGCAGAGGATCGAGCCGCCGTTTTCGTTGGTCGCGACACCGCCCGTCAGCGTCAGCCCGCTCAGGCCGACGTTGAGAACGCTGACCGCCCCGTTGTCGATCGTGAAATGCCGGCTCGTGCCGCCCGCGTCGATGGTGAGTTTCCCGGCCCCGGGTCCGATCAGCGAGACGCTGTCGGTCACTTTGAACTGCCCCGCGCTGAGCGGAATCTTTCCCATCACGCCCGACAGGTCGATGACATCCGCCCCGGCCAGGGCGTTGGCATCGAAGATGGCCTGCCGCAGGCTGCCCGGAATTTCGCCCGCCGTGGTCACGGCCCCGTCGAGCAGGTTGCTGACAACGAACGTCGCGGGAACGAGTCGATCCTCCAGCGAGTGCATGGTCAGTCGCGGTCGCATGGCAACCCGGTTTCGCGAGTTGCCTTGGGCACGACGGAAGCTCTTCCAGAACACGGTGGGACTCGACATGGTTTCCTCGACACGGTGATTAGCTGGCGCCCGGGGCGGGCGACCGGCCATATTTATTGGCGGCGTAATGGATCGTCTGCCCCGATCGGGTGCAGCCCGGCCAATTCTCCCCAAAACTGGCACAATTCGTCGCCGGCTCGCCGCCATCGCGACTCGAAACTCGCTCAACCGCGGTTGAACGGGACCGCCCGCCAGCGCAGATACAGCCCCCACGCCATACGCGGGCCAGACGGAAAGGGTTCGCGAATATTCCGAGGGTGACGCAGTCGTTTGGACGTGCGCGAACGGCCGGTGTAGGATGTGCTCGCGTCCCGTACTGTTGAACTGCGAGTGTGATTGTGCCTTGGAATCGAAAACGCCTCGGCATTCGGCCGCGGCTCGAGTGTCTCGAAGTCCGTACCGTGCCCGCGGGAACGACCATAATCACGCACGGGCTCAGCCTCACTTCGCAATTCGGGTCCGACTCATGGGTGCGGGCGATGGGCAACGCGATTGCCGGCCGCAGCCCCGGCTCCGACGTGTTCCTGATGTACGATTTTGCCGCGGGCGTCCTCAAGTACGACGGCGGCGCGGCCGTTCCGGCCACGTTCCAGGCGGGGACCGGGTCCGAGGAGTACATCGTCTACGTCAGTTGGGAATCCGCCTCGAGTCGGACGACGCCTGGCTGGGCCGAGTCGGCCGCGGAGGGACTCTACGGCACCCTGCGCCGATACGGCCTCGCCGACGCGAACCACCCGCTGCACTTCATCGGGCACAGTTACGGCACCGTCGTCAACAGCGAGGTCATTCAGCGACTGGGATATCTCGACGGGCTGACGGTCGATCAGCTGACGACGCTCGACCCCCACGACTTTTACGAAGTGTTCACCGGGTCGCTGACGCCGACGTACGAGATCAACGTCAAGCAGCCGGACGTACACGTCTGGTCGAACGTGACGTACGCGGACAACTATTACAACACGGCTGGGACGAGCAGCCTGTTCTCGCCGTTGCCGCACGGCCGGGCGCTCGACGGGGCGATGACTCAGGCGGCCGTGAACGTCAACCTGTCGAGCCTCGCCGGCTTCAACGTCAGCGGGTCGCTGCCGCACTCCCGCGTCCACGAATACTACGCACTGACGATCGACCCCGCGATCAACCTCTTCGATCCGTCGCTGGATCACAGCACCTGGTTTGCCGGGTCCTCCACGAACTACGGTTACCGTTACTCTCGGATCGGCGGGACCGCGGCTGATCGCGCGGCCTATTTCGCCGGCTACACGCAGCGGACGAATCCCGCTTCGCCACCGGACAACAGTGCGCTGGACGTGGGCAAGGATCCGCCGGGCCGGATCTACAACGGCGATTTCTTCAACACAGTGTCCGGGTCAGGGCTGCTGGCCGGCTACACCGGATCGCCGCAGATCACCGGCGCGCCGGCGAACCCGGCCGCGCTGCTCAACAGCGCCGGCAAAACCCTGACGCACCTGCCCGTCTACTTCCCGCCCCACACGAAGGAGTTCGCCTTCGATTATACTGTCGCGGGGCCGCCGGCCGGGGACGCGCTCTCGGTGACATTTCAGCGCGACGACGGCCAGAGTTTCACATTCACGGACCCCGGCATCCTGAACGCGCCCGGCAGCGGCACCCGCACGCTGGACTTTTCGAGCTTCCCCAACCTGAGTCAACTGCTCGGCCGAATGGCGTCGATCACTTTGACGCTGAACACGACGCAGTCTGCGACGTCGCTGGCGGTGGATAACCTGCGAATCGCGAGCCCGAATGTGTTGCCTCCGGCAGTCACGGTCAACGACGGCTCGGCCCAGCGGTCGCGGGTGACGAGCCTGCAACTCGGGTTCAACCAGAACGTGACGTTGCCCGTCAACCCGGCCGACGCGTTTCAACTGCGGAGACAATCGGACAACGCGCTGGTGGCCCTGAACGCGGTAGTGACGGGTAACGTGGTCTCGCTGACATTCGCGGCCGGTCCTGTGGCGGCGGGCTCGCTGGCCGACGGACGGTACACGCTGACGCTGCGGGCGTCGCAGATCAACGGCGGCGCGTTCGACGGCAACAGCGACGGCATCCCCGGCGACGACTACGTGCTCACGGGCACCCCCACCAACGGCCTGTTCCGCCTGTTCGGCGATAGCGACGGCAACGGCACCGTCAACAGCGTCGACTTCCTCGCCTTCCGCCTGGCGTTCCTGGGCTCCAGTGCGCCCTTCGACTCCGACGGCAACGGCACGGTGGACAGTGGAGACTTCCTCCAATTCCGGTTGCGGTTCCTGCTGTCGGTGTGATCCGGCGTGCCACGCCCGAAATGCCTCTAGGGAGGCATTTCTCACGCGGCAGCCGTGGTATCGGTCGCAAGTGACAAAAAAATCGGGTCTTGCGCGCCGAAGCGGTGTTTCGCAAATTCGTTTACGCGATATGCCCCACCCCACTGGGTAGGAAACAAACGAACTGGACGAATGGAGGAAAGCGGGGGCTCGGGAGGCGTCGCTCTTTTTGGCGAGCCTGGTCAGTCATGGCCGGGGTGGTTTGGCGCGTTGGGTTGAGGCTTGCGGGGATTGAGCATTAATGTAAAATGAGAGCATGGGTAGGCGGAAGCAATGGTGGCGATGCTCGGCGTTGGGCCTTCAACGGCTTGAATGCCGTATTGCGCCCGCCGCTTACAACGCCGCCATCAGCCGGGCCGACCCGGCGACGGTGACCGACACTGCCAACGGCGAGTCCTTCGTGCAATTCGATCCCAGTTTCGGTACCGGGCTCCCGTCCAACGTGAGCGCCGACGGACGATATGTAGCGTTTCTGAGCAGCGCAGACAACGTCATCGCCGGCCAGATCGATACCAATAATGGAAGCGACTTGTTTCTTTATGACCGCGTACAGAACTCTACCGTCCTGGTCAGCGCGGCCCAAGGGACGACCAACGTCACGGCGAACGGGACAGTATTGATTGCACCTGGCCAGGCGGCTGGCGGGGGGTTCCCGGCAATTAGTGCCGACGGGAGATTCATTGCGTTCACAAGCAATGCAACGAATCTGATTCCGGGATTTGTCGCGGCTTCCGGCAACCCCCTGAACATTTACATTTATGACAGGGTCATCAGCAAATGCTCGCTGATATCACATCGGTTCGATTCGCCATTTGCAAGCGCGTCGGCAGAATCCGGGGTACCGATAATATCAGCAAGTGGCAACCTCATTGTGTTCCGGAGCAACGCGGTCGACCTGGTGGGCGCGTTCCCCAATCCCGGCGGAGGGACCTCCTCCGTCAATACGCATGCGTATGCGTATGACGTCGTTTCGGGTCAGGTCGCAATATTGGATCATCAGTACGGCAATCCGAATGCCCCGTGCAACGGCTCTTCATTCGTTTACGGGGCGTCTGATGACGGGCGGTTCGTGGTTGTGTCCAGTTCGGGCTCGGACATGACGAACGTCCCGTCTACGAGCAAAACGGACGTGTATCGCCACGATCGAATGACGGGTAAAAACGTGCTTGTTACGCGGTCGGGGAATACGGTGCCATTTGGCGGGAATGGTGGCAGCTTGGGTACTGACATTAGTGGTGACGGCAGGTGGATTGGGGTACAGACGCGCGCTACCAACCTTGTCCCTGGGGCAACGTCGACTGGCTTGCAGGTATTGTTGTACGATTGTGAAACTGGCGCGGTGCGGTTGGTGAGTCACGCTGCGACTAGCACTTTGATTGGAGGTAATGGGACGTCGCATTCGACAGCAATGAGCTCAGATGGGCGATTCGTGGTATTTCAGAGTCTTGCGAACAACATAGTCTCCGGATTTGTCGACGGAAATTCTGCAACCAGCCGTGATCTTTACTTGTACGACCGGGAGAGCGAGCAAACCGTACTCGTAAATCATAATGCTGGCAATGCCGCCATGTCGGACAATAGAGGCCAAGATGCGGCTGGTCCCCAATTGTCTGCGGACGGCCGGTTCGTGCGGTTCATTGGCTGCGGTACGGACCTGGTAGCAGGATTCGTCGATCGTAATGGTGTGAATGGAAACGACGTATATCGTTACGATCGACTTACCGGTCAGGTGAGCCTACTGAGTGGACGGATGGCGTCCGATGTCGTCGGGGGCAACGGTAACTCCCAGTTTTCTGCGATGAGTGGAGACGGCAGATTCGTCGCCATTGCATCCAATTCGAGCGACCTGTCGGCCACGATAAGCGACGCCAATGGGTTTACCGATGTGTACCTTAGGGACCTCGTCACCGGCACTACCTCACTCGTTTCCCGGCGATTCGGACGACCATCGCAAACTGCCGGTGGTGGCAACAGTGGTTGGGTCAATCAGACTCCCGACGGTCGTTTCGTTGTTTTCACCGATTCCGCTGCGAATGTCGTGACCGGCCAGATCGACACCGGCCGGTCCGTGACCGGCGATAAAGGGACCCTTGATGTTTTTCTGCACGACCGGGCGGCGGGCACGACGGTGCTGGTGAGCCATGCCGCGGGCGCGCCGACCACGGCCGCGAATGCCGATAGTACCCTCGCGGTGATCAGCGCCGACGGGCGGTACGTCGCCTATTGCAGCTACGCAACCGACCTCGTGCCCGGCTTCGTGGACAGTAACGGACCGCTCAGTGCGAACTATTACTCCAATACCGACATCTTCCTGTACGACAGGCTGACCGGTGTGAACGAACTGGTCAGCCGGAAGGCCGGCACGGTCAACGTCGGCGGAAACTACACCAGCGGAACGTTTTTCACGATTCTGGGAGCGTACCTGAGCATCAGCAGCGACGGCCGATGGGTGTCGTTTCGGAGCCTTGCGAATGATCTCGTGGCGGGCATGGTCGACAACAACGGGACAATCGTCGAAAACGGCATCGGGTCAGATGTCTATCTTTACGATCGCGTGTCGGGCACCAATCGGCTTGTGAGCCACCTCCCCGGCCAACCGCTGGCCACGGTCAACAGCACCAGCTTCGCGAGCTCCATGAGTGGCGACGGGCGGTTCGTGGCCTATTGGACCAATTCTTCCAACATGGTGCCCGGAATGGTCGGCGGCGGTCGCAACGTCATTCTGTACAACCGGGACACCGATACCAACGTGCTCGTGAGTCATTCCGCGGCTTCGCTCGTTACCGGCGGCAACGGCGGCAGCAACGATCCCTCGATCAGCCGGGACGGTAGCGTCGTCGTCTTCCAGAGCGCGGCCACCAACCTCGTGGCCGGACAAAGCGACACCAATGCCGACAACGACATTTTCGTCTACGACTGCATAACGGGCTCGGTCACGCTGGTCAGCCACGCGGCCGGCACGGCCAATTCCGCGGGGAACCTGGCCAGTTCCTTCTGGGCGGGGAGCCTGGACAACTCCGGCGGACGATACGTCAGTGCCGACGGGCGGTTCATCGTCTACGCAAGCCTGGCGCAGAATCTCGTCGCCGGCTTCTCAGCCGGCACCAGCAACCCGGACGACGAAAACGTCTTACTTTACGATCGAGTGACCGGCAGCAACGTACTGGTAAGCCACGCCGTCAGCGCGAGTACGGCGGGCGGCAACGGCGACAGCCGACTTCCGACGATCAGCGGCGATGGTCGGTTCGTTGCCTATCAGGCGTCGGCGACGGACGTCGTGTCCGGGCTCGTGCTTCCTTCGACCGGCAACACCTACAACGTCATGCTCTACGACCGGCTCAACGGGAAATCGCGTCTCGCCAGCTTCGATGTTTCCAATTTCAATGTTGGGAGCAACGACTCGCACCGATCGCTGACCATCAACCACAACGGGACGGTGATCGCGTATACGAGCGAAGCGACGAACCTCGTTACCGATGATCTCAACCGGTATACCGACGTCTTCGCATACGTCACCCTTCCGCCGACCATTACCTCGATTAAGGTGGCGGATGGCTCCGCGCAGCGGTCGGTGGTGCGGACTTTGACCGTGACGTTCGATCAGCCGGTGATGTTTGCGGGGGACCCGGCCGGGGCGTTTGTGGTGCGGCGCGGGAGCGAGACGGTCGCGCTGTCGGCCGCGGTGACGACCGGCACCGCGACCACCGTGACGTTGACGTTTTCCGGGCCGGGGACGCAGTTCGGGTCGCTCGTCGATGGGCGGTATTCTCTGACGGTGCTGAGCAATCAGGTGCTGGGCATCGAGGCGCTCGACGGCGATGCCGACGGTCTGGCCGGCGGGGACTACGTCGCCAACTTCCATCGCCTCTTCGGCGACAGCAACGGCGACGCTCGCGTCGACTCGGTCGACTTCCTCGCTTTCCGGCTGGGCCTGGGCCTGAACAACCCGGCGTTCGACTTCGACGGCGACGGGATCGTAGGACCCAGTGACTTCCTGCAGTTCCGGCTGCGGTTTTTGCAAGCGATTTAGGGGGCGAGTGAGTTTGTGACCGGTTCCTGCCGGCGCAAGGCCGGCAGCTTGTTGCTCGCGTGTCTCGACGTGACTTTTTTTTCCGCGGTGACACGGGCGATTCCGAGTCCGTGTCGATTTCGACTTGAGGTGACGCTTCCCGCCATGCTACACCCGTTCAATCCCGGTCGAAGACCGGGTAGAATGCGGCAGCAAGAGGGAAGCCTTCAATGCCACGATTGGCCGCGCCCCATGAAAACGCCCGGCTACAGGTGTCGGCGCGATTCGAGGATGGCGCCGGCGACTGTTGCGATTGATTGAAGTCGGGCTGGAGCAAAAAAGAGGGCGCAGCGATCAAACGCACGGGCAAAAAGACGATTCCTGACACTCATTCCGGCCCGCTGTAAAAAGGCCGTGTTGTCGAGATCAAGATCCGTGCAGGCTTGGCGTATGCCCAGTGCATCTATCGAAGCCCACTCATGGGGCCACTGGTGAGGATCATTGATGGCGTCTTCAAAGCACGTCCCGAACCCCTAAATACGTTGACCGAAATGAACGAACGGTTCTTCACGTATCTTGTGTGGCGAAGGGGCTTTGTGGAACCGAATGACGCGAAAATCGTCGGTTCAGTAACGGTGCCGGCACGGCTTGAAGCTCCACTTCCGATGCGCATCAGGCATGGCCTTCATGGCACGGAGAACTTTCATAAATGGCTTCTGATCTATGACGGACAGGAAGCTCAGCCAATCGAGTTGAGCGAGGAGTCCATGAAACTGTCGCTGTATGAGTTTTGGAGCATGCCATTGCTGATCAACCGCATTCAGGATGGATGGCGACCTGAAGCGGAGGTATAGAATTCGCGCTGGGCGAAGCTCCGACTCATCGCGCACGACCGCCCAATTTGCCGGGAGCGGCGAAGTATCCGATCGCGTGCGATCAATAGTGTCAGGAACGGACAGTCCTCTACACACGGCGAGCCGGGCCAGTCATGGCCCGGGTGGCGGCGCATTCGCTCGGGGTGCGGCCGTCCCGCCGGCACAAGGCCGGCGGCTCATTGCTCGGGGACACTGTATCGCGCCGGCCGCTGGAGTGCCGAATCTCGACTGCCCGATCGCGATAGCCCGGGCGATAACTCGACGTAGAATGCGCGTATCACCCGCTGTCGAACTGTCGTGTGCCGAGTCAACAATGGAGTATCCGAGATGCCGGAGCGACCGGACGGACGTGCCGTGGTGTACTGCGAAGCCGCGTTCGGCACGACGACCGGGAAGACGGCTCACGGCCTTGTCCGGCGGACACGGCGTTACGACGTCGCGGCCGTCATCGACTCGAAGCGGGCCGGGGACGATGCCGGGCAGGCACTCGACGGACGTGCAAATGGCATCCCCATCGTCGCCAGCCTCACGGACGCGTGCCGGGTCTGTGAATCCGCCGGCCGGCCGGCAACGCACTTTGTCATTGGCCTTGCGCCCGACGGTGGCCAACTGGACGATAACGCCCGAGCAGCAGTCCGACAGGCAATGGCGCTCGGGCTGCACGTCGATTCCGGCCTTCATTCGTTCCTGAGCGATGACCCCGAACTCGCCGAGTTGGCCCGACGGCACCACGTGAACATTCGCGATGTCCGCAAGCCCCCCGACCGCTCCCAACTCCATTTCTATTCGGGCAAGATCAAAGACGTCACATCGCTGAAGGTGGCCGTACTCGGAACCGATTCAGCCGTCGGGAAACGGACCACGGCCTGGACGCTCATCGACGGACTGCGTGCGGCAGGGCTGACCGCCGAGATGGTCGGCACCGGGCAGACGGCGTGGCTGCAGGGGGCTCAGTATTCGATCACTCTCGATTCGCTGATCAACGATTTCGTCGCAGGAGAACTCGAACATGCCGTCTGGTCGGCGTGGAATGCGAGCCGGCCCGACGTCATCGTCATCGAGGGTCAGGGAAGCCTGATGCACCCGGCCTATCCGGGCGGGTTCGAGATTCTGGCCGCGTGCCGACCTGAACTGGTCGTCATGCAGCACGCGCCGGCCCGCCGGGAGTACGATGGCTTCCCCGGCTGCCCGGTGGCCCCGCTCGAAAAGCAGATTCAGGCGATCGAACTTGTTTCAACCAGTCGCGTGGTCGGCGTCACCATCAACCACGAAGACCTGGATCGGGCCGCGGTCGACGCTGCATGTACTTCCATCTCGGCGGCGACGGGACTTCCGGCCTGCGATGTGCTCATTCACGGGCCACAGCCAATCGTGGCCGCGCTGCTTTCCAACAGGCCGGCGCCGAAATGAGAATCACACGCGTCGAATCCTGGACAGTTCCGGTATCGCAGGAAGTGCCGTACGCCGTCGCGTACGGGCAGTACGACAAGTCGGAACTCGCATTACTGCGCCTGGAGACGGATACCGGCCTGGTCGGCTATGGCACGGCGGGGTGCGACCACGAGGTCACCGGTGAGACGGCCGAGATGGTCATTTCCGCGATCGATTCCGTCGCGGTTCCCATGCTGCAAGGCGGCGATCCGAGGCAGTGCAATTCGCTGCTCCGTAACCTGAGATGTGCCCTGGGTCGGCAACCGTCGGCCCTCGCCTGCATCGACATGGCGATTTATGACCTGATCGGCAAGTTGGTCGATCTACCGCTTTGGAGGTTGCTCGGCGGCAGCCGTGACCGAATCCGCACCAGTATCACCATTGGCATTCTGCCTCTGGACCAGACGCTGGAATCGGCCGGGCGGTGGATCAAGAGCGGGTTCGACTGCCTCAAGTTGAAAGGCGGACTCGATGTCGACTCGGATATCGAGCGGGTGCATCGAGTTCGCGAGACGTTCGGCGACGGCATCGAGTTACGCTTCGATGCCAATCAGGGCTACACGGTGGAAGAGTCGCTGCGATTTGGCCGGGCGACGCTTACGGCCCGCGTGGCATTCATCGAACAACCGACGCCGGCCGACGCGCCGGAGTTGCTCGGCGAGGTGCGACGTGCGAGATTCCTGCCGGTCATGGCCGACGAGTGTCTGTTTGACGCGAAGGACGCGTTCCAGTTGGCCCGAGTCGGCCTGGTCGACATGCTCAACGTCAAGCTCATGAAGACGGGCGGGATCGCGGAAGCATTGCAGGTGGAAGCCGTGGCCCGGGCGGCCGGCCTGGAAGTCATGGTCGGCTGCATGGACGAATCGGCGCTGGGCATCGCGGCCGGGCTGCATTTGGCCCTCGCCTGCCCCTCGACAACATACGCTGATCTCGACGGGCATCTCGGCTTGATCAACGACCCCGCAGCCTCGCTCCTGCCGCTCGAGAATGGCACGCTGTATCCGCCGACCGGGCCCGGTCTCGGCATCGAGCCCCGCCGGAATTGAAGGTGAAATCTCCATGAACTGCTTTGCTGTTTTGATCGTGCTGCTCGGCTCACCGGACGTACCGGTGCAGGCCGACTTCGTGATCCGCGGCGCAACGGTCTTCGACGGCAGTGACAATCCCGGGAGAATCGCGGACGTCGCCGTCCAAGGCGACCGAATCGCTGCGGTCGGGGCGTTTGCCGTTGCCGGCACTCCGAGAGTCATCGACGGCACCGGCCTGATTCTCGCACCCGGCTTCATCGACCTGCACACGCACTGCGACAACACGGGCATTACGACACCGGAACGCCGGGCCCTGCTGAACTACCTGACTCAGGGAGTGACCACGGTCGTGACCGGCAACTGCGGCAGCGGGCCGGTAGACACCGGCGAATACCTGAAGAAACTTGACGAAGGCCGTGTCGGCTGCAACGTCTTGCATCTCGCGCCGCACAACTCCATCCGCGAAAAAGTCCTCGGAAACGCCGATCGGCCTCCAACTGCCGACGAACTGTCGGCCATGAAGCAACTGGTCGACAAAGCCATGCGCGAGGGCGCGTGGGGTTTGTCGTCGGGGCTGGAGTACACGCCGGGGGCGTATTCGAAGACCGACGAATTGATCGCGCTGGCCGGTGTCGTGGCGGGGCACGGCGGCCTTTATGCGACTCACATGCGAGATGAGGAGGCCGGCCTGCTCGGTTCCATCGAGGAGGCATTAACCATCGGCCAGCAGGCCGGGTTACCGGTTCACATCTCCCATCTGAAGGCCGGCGCAAAATCGGTCTGGGGCAAGTCTGGAGATGCCGTCGGGCTCATTCGTCAGGCACGGAACCGCGGCCAGCGGGTAACCGCGGATCAATACCCCTACCTCGGCTGGAGCACCGGTCTGGCGGCCGTCGCATTGCCGCCGCACTTGCGTCGGGGCACGGAGGCCGAGTATCTCGCTCGCCTTTCGGACCCACAACAGGAACCGCTCTACCGGCAAGCCATCGGCGACGCGATCGCCAAGTACGATGCCGGGACGACGTTCCTTATCGCCCGCTACAAAGCACGGCCGGATTGGCAGGGCAAGACGCTCGGCACGATTGCTTTGAGGGAAAAGAAGTCGCCGGTCGATATCGTGCTGGAGATCGAGCGGAACGGCGGCGCGTCGGTGGTCGGACTCACGATGAACGAGGAAGACGTCCGCCTGATCATGAAGGAGCCGTATGTAGCGACCGCGAGTGACGGCGGGGCGGTCGTGCCCTCCGAACAGGTACCACACCCGCGGTCCTACGGCACGTTTCCTCGAAAGATCGGTCGTTATTCGCTCGACGACAAGATCGTGCCGCTGGCCCGGGCCATTCACAGCGCCACGGGCTTGCCGGCGGACATCATCGGTCTGAAGGACCGCGGCGCCATCAAGCCCGGCTACATGGCCGACATTGTCGTGTTCGATGCGAAAAGCTACCGCGACCTGGCGACGTTTGACAAGCCGCACCAGTACTCGCCCGGCGTGCGTTACCTGTTCGTCAATGGCGTACTGGCCATCGATGCCGGTGAGCGCACGACGGCGTTGCCGGGCCGGGCGATCCGCCACGGCAACGCCCGGTAGTCGGCCCCGAGCCTCTCCTTGCGGATGGGAGCCCGACCATGGACCAGCGAACTCCGGAACTCCGTCGCGTCATGGGGTTCGCCGACCTCGTCCTGTTCTTCGTCATCGCCAACTTCAATGTGATCTGGTTCGTGCGGGCGGCCGAGGCCGGCCCGGCCGGCGTCACATTCTGGTGCGTCAGCGGCATGATGTTCTTTCTCCCTCTTGCCGTCAGCGTGCTCGCGCTGACGGCGCGGTTTCCCGGTGAAGGTGGCCTTTACGTCTGGAGCCGGGAGTCGTTCGGCGATCTCGCAGGCTTCATCACCGGCTGGTTTTACTGGTTCTGCAATCTGCCATTTCTAACCGTCGTGTTGTACTACATTGCCGGGACGGCCCTGTCGCTCGGAGGCGATCCGTGGGTCAGCCTGCAGGAGAGTCCGACCTATTTCATGACTGTCTCGCTCGCGTGCCTCGCTCTGGTCACGGCCCTTCACATCGTCGGGTTGGATATCGGCAAATGGCTGCACAATGTCGGCGCGGCCGGGATCTGGCTGCCTGCGGTCGGACTCGTTGTCCTCGCAGTCGTCGCGTGGACCCGCCACGGACCGGTCACCCCCATGACCACGTCCAGCTTCGTCCCAGAGCTCGACATGAAAAACGCGCTGCTGTGGTCCGTTCTCGTCATGAGTCTCACGGGGCTGGAAGCCGCATCGATCCTCGGCGACGAGATTCAGGACCTGAGGCGGAGAATCGGCCCCGCTCTGGTAGCCGCGGCCGTCCTCGTTCTCGTGACCAATATCGTCGCGACCCTGGCAGTAGTCGTGCTGATCCCCGCGGATCAACTGACCGGCTCGCTAGGGTTCATGCAGGCATTCAAGACCGCGTCGACCCGGGCCGGCGTGTCGGGATTGCTGCCGCTCGCAGCCTTTCTGGTCGTCGTAGGGCAATTGGGCAAAGTCGGCGCCTGGAGTGCGACGAGCGCTCGGTTGCCGTTCGTCGGTGGAGTCGCCCATTGCGTCCCCGCGGTGTTCGGCCGACTTCATCCCCGCTGGGGCACTCCGTACGTCGCCCTGCTCTTTCAGGCCGGGATTGTCGCCGGCCTGATCGTCCTCGGGCAATGGGGCACGACCACAAAGGGTGCGTTCGACGTTTTTCAGAGCATGACTCTGATTCCGACGTTCATCCCGTTCCTGTTCGTCTTCGCGGCCGCGATCCGGTTGCAACACGGTAATCCCGGGCCGGGCCGACCGGACAGGTTTAGCCGTCGACTGGCGATTCAGATACTCGCCGTGTCGGGCCTGGTCACAACGATACTGGCCATGATTCTCTCGCTCGTTCCGCCGCCGGAGGAACCGGACACTACCTTGTACCTTGCCAAGGTGACGGGGCTGGCCGTGCTGACTTTCGCCGTTGGCCTCGGCGTTTACTGGACGCGATCGACGGAGAGTCGAGCTAAGGCATCGGCAAAGTGACTTGGCCGGTCGACGGTCGATACCACTCGGGAGATCGGGACATGACAATCCTGTTTCAGTGTCTGCTCGTGGCGGCGGGGTCCGCGGTCGGCGGGCTGACCCGGTGGATTGTCACCGTCGTGATGGGCCGATGGTGCGGCACGGCATTCCCGTGGGGTACACTGTTCATCAACGTTTCGGGAAGCATGTTTCTCGGCTGGCTGATGACTCTGATCGGCAACAGGCTGTCCGGCCCAGCAAACTCGTGGATTCAGGCACAGGATCTGAGGCTGGCCCTCGCCGTCGGATTCACGGGAGCCTACACGACCTTTTCCACGTACGAATTCGAGTCCTACCTGCTCCTCAAAGACGGATCCGGCATCCTTGGCGCTGCCTACCTCGCGGGCAGCGTCTTTCTCGGATTGCTAGCCGTTCGGGTCGGCGTCCTGCTCGCCGGCACGGGACACGCCTAGCGGCTATTTCCCGCCAGCGGCCGGCATCTGGTCTTTCTTCTCAAACACAACGATGTAGTTGTCTTTCAGAATCCCGGCCTTCTCGCCGGTTTTCTTGAATCCACATTCGGCAACTTCCCGCTCGACGACGTCCTGGCCGGCCCGCACGTGATTCATCACCCAATCCGAACTCTGGCCCGCGATCCGGATGAAGTCGACAACGACGACCCGACCGCCCGGCTTAAGCGCTTTGTGTATCGAGGTCATCATGCGGTGGGGATATTCGAAGTGGTGGTAAGTATCACAGATGAACACGAGGTCGACCGAGTTAGCCGGCAATTCGACGGACAGGTCCTTGCCCAGCACGGTCCGGACGTTGGTGACTCCCATTGCTTTCGCCGACTGGGCGATGTGGTCGAGGAACTTCTGCGAGATCTCCACGGCATACACCGTGCCGTCGCGGCCCACCTCCTGCGCGAACAGGCGGGTGAACAGGCCTGTGCCGGCCCCGACATCGGCCACGGCCATCCCGGCCTTGAGGCCGCACGCCTTCACGATCTCCTTTCGTTTGTCGTAAGTCTCCCGGCTCTCGCCTTCGAATCGGGTCACCCACTCTTTCACGTCCGGGTCGCGGAACGGATCATTTATGCCTGGCCTTACGCTCTTGTCTTGCACGCATCGGGTCGGCGGCGTCATGCCGGAGACAGAGAGGGCTACGATGGAAAAAACTGCGAAACAAGAAACCCAGTGCCTATTTTGCATTTCAATCTCCCGTCTTGCTGCAGATTGTACTGTCCGATCAGTGGAAGCGCATGAGCCATCAGGTGGAAAATCCGTTGATACTGTGGTCATTCTCTTTCCATTCCTGATTTCCCCTGAGTCTCACACGGTGTATTTCTGACTGCCTCCACTGGCGGTCTTCGTTACACGGCAATTGGCACACTAGTTGCGGTCTATCATGCCACGCGTTCAAGGAGGTGTCCCGATATGTCCCAGATCACACCGTTCCGACAATTCCCGAGCTTCTTTGAGGCTCTCCGCGGCGAAATGGATCAGGCGTTGCAGCGAATGGTCGGAACTAGCACATTTGAGTCGGCATTCCAGAAATGGTCGCCCCACGTCGATGTCGAGGAAACGCCGGAATCCATGACAGTGAAGGCCGAACTCCCGGGCGTCGCCGTACAGGATGTCGACATTACAATCGACAACATAAATCTCGTCATTCGCGGCGAAAAGAAAGAACAGCACGACGACAAGCAAAAGCAGTATCACCGATCCGAGCGATTCTTCGGTCAGTTTTACCGATCCATCCCGCTTCCCGCGGAAGCGGACGTCCAGAAAATCAAAGCGACCTGCGATAAGGGCGTCTTCATGATTGCCATACCGAAGAAATCGGGGGCTACAGCGACAAAAGTCCAGGTCAGTGAAAAGTCCTGACGGCGCATTTGATTTGTTTCTCGAAAACGACTGGAGTCACCATGTCTATTTCCGCGGCCGCTGGTCTGTCTGCCGGTGACATCATGACCTCCAACCCGCTTGCGGTGGTGGCCACGGCCGCGGTTTCAGACGCGATCAGCATCATGGCGGCTCAGGGTGTGAGTGCGCTCCCGGTCATCGACGCTGCCGGCCGACTTGTCGGGACCGTGAGCCAATTCGACATCGTTCAGTTTGAGCGGGATCAGTCGCGTCGGATCGACGCGGCTGGGGCCTCGGAGGCGAGGGTCGGCACCGGGGGCCGACCCCGCCCCGAGCGCAGCGTGACGCCTGAGCCCGACGCGCCGGCCGTCGAATCGATCATGACTCCGGGAGTGTTCGCTGTAGCCCGGACCGATTCACTGAAAGATTGCGTTCGAAAGATGCTCGACCTGAACGTCCATCGCGTGTTCGTTCGCGACACCGACGGACGGTTGATCGGCGTCGTCAGCATGAAAGACGTTCTTCGCCGTCTCGTGTCTCACTTGTAACAGCACCCGCCATCAAGACTCCGAGGATAATTGCAACGGCCTGATCGACCCCCGCTCGAGCCCGGAGACTCAGGCCAACGTGAATCGCGATGTCATCGATCGGGATCGACAGAAGCCAGGCCGGCGGACTCCGGCCGAACGCCGTCTTCACCAGCATGATCACCGATTCTGGCGACACGGCATGTGTCATTCCGGACCGGGGCGATTCCGGGCCGACCGGGCGAATCGACGCGAAATCCGTTGAAGATATGTCGGCATCGACAAAGATCACGCCGGCCGCGCGGGAGATCGGCTCCGCGAGTTCGGGCGTTAACTGGTGTACAGTCAACGTTTCGAGTGCGGCAATCGCCTTCGCGCGCAGTTGTTCGCACACCGCCTTGCCGACGCCATCGTCGCCCCGCGATTCGTTGCCAATTCCAACGATGAGCCACCTGACTGGATTCACGGTGAGCCTCAACAGATTCGCGGCAGGGGCGAGCCTTGGGGCTCATCCAGCACCCGGCGACTTCCCAGAGCGGTACGCATGATGACGCCCGGCGTTCCCCGCGCCATCACTCGACCCACGACTCTGGCTTCGCGGCCCAGAGCGTCCCGCCGCATCGCGGCCACGGTAGCGTCCGCCTGTTCGCCCGGGACCAGGGCGACGAGTTTTCCTTCGTTAGCGACGTAGATCGGGTCGAGCCCGAGCAACTCGCATGCGCCTCGCACGACAGGCGAGACGGGCAAAGCGGACTCGTCCACTTCCAATGTGAGCCGGGCCGTCTCAGCCAGTTCGTGCAGCACGGACGCGAGACCACCCCGAGTCGGGTCGCGCATCCATCGTGGCGACACGCCGGCCTCGATCATCCGAAGGACGATCGGACGAATGCTGCCACAGTCGGACTGCAACGCCCCCTGGAACTGGAACCCCTCGCGCTCGGCCAACACCGTGATCCCGTGATCGCCCAGCGTTCCCGAGACAATCACGGCATCGCCGGGCCGCACATTGTCCGGACTCAGATCGAGGTCGGTCCTGATGCGCCCGATACCGGCCGAGGTGATGAACGCGCCGTCGGCGGCGCCTCGCGGGACGACCTTGGTGTCGCCGGCGACGACCAACACGTCGGCCTCCCGGGCCGCATCGCGGACCGAAGCAAGAATGCAGTGTAGAGTCGCCAGCGGCAGCCCTTCTTCCAGGATCAGCCCCAGCGTGAGGTAAAGCGGATCCGCGCCCGCGACGACGAGATCATTGACCGTGCCGCAGACCGCCAGCCGTCCGATGTCGCCGCCCGGGAAGTTCAGAGGTGTCACGACAAAGCCGTCCGTCGTTATGGCCAGTCGGCCATCCACCGACGGCAGCACGGCCGAGTCGCCGAGGGGCGCAATCCTGTCGTTCGCGAAATACGGAAGAATAACCGACTGAATCAGGCGTCGCGTCGCACGTGCTCCTTCACCGTGCGCGAGCAGGACGACATCCGAATTCGCGTACTCTACCGGGCATTCGATCGGCAACTGGCTCATGACGCGGGACTACCAAGGTCGGATCGCCGACCGTACTTCCAATAAGCGGCGCACGCCCCTTCGGATGATACCATGGGTGCGCCCAGTGGGTTCTCGGGGTGACAGCGCGTACCGAAGGCCGGACATTGGTCGGGGCGGATTAGCCCGCGCAAGACATCACCCGCCCGGCATTCGGACTCCGGCTCCAGACCATTCTCGCACCGCCCGAATCTGACTTCCGCGTCATAGTCGCACCATTCGGGTCGGAGCCGTAACCCGCCCTGCGGGATGATTCCCAGGCCACGCCACGAACAGTCGGCCACCCGATAAACGGAGTCGATCAGTCGGCGGGCGGACTCATTTCCGAACTCTCTGACGGCTCGGGAATACTGGTTCTCAACCACGTGCCGGCCCGCTTCCAGTTGCCGGACGGTGCGAAGAATGCCCTCGAGTAGATCGACCGGCTCGAATCCGGTCACGACGATCGGGACACGAAACCCGTCCGCCAGGCTGACGTACTCGTGCCAACCCATCACCGTGCAGACGTGCCCCGCTGCCAGAATCCCCTGCACGGTGTTGCCCGGCATTCCGAGCAATGCCCGCAACGCCCCCGGCACAGTGACATGAGCCACGAGTAAGGAGAAGTTGTTTAACCCTCGGGCTCGTGCCTGCGTGACGGCCAGTGCGGTCACCGGGGCGGTCGTTTCAAAGCCCACGGCGAAAAACACGACTTCGCGGGCAGGATTCAACGCGGCAATTTCGACGGCATCCAGCGGTGAATACACAGTGCGAACGTCCGCGCCTCGCGAGGGTGCCTGCAACAGGCTGCCGGCACTTCCCGGCACGCGGAGCATGTCGCCGAACGAACACAGCATGACTTTGCGCCGACAGGCAAGGTCGATGGCCGAGTCGATGTACTCCTGCGGGGTCACGCAGACCGGACAGCCCGGGCCGTGGATCACGCGGATCTCGCCCGGCAGCATCTGGTCAATACCGAATTTCATGATGGCATGCGTCTGCCCGCCACACACCTCCATGATGGTCCAAGGACGCGTGACCGCCCGGCGAATACCCTCGGCCAGCGCACGCGCACCTTCCGCGTCGCGGTACTCGTCAACGAACTTCATCGAGGGCCCCCGGATCCAGCGCCCGGATCATCTCGAATACCCGCCCGGCTTCTTCCTCGTCGATCCTGCTCAAAGCGAGTCCCGCATGGATGAGAACGTAGTCACCCGGCACGGCCTCAGGCACGCAGGCGAGGCTGACCCGCCGCCGGACGCCGGCGAACTCGACCAGACCCGTGGCGAACTCCGTCGGCGGGTCAACTTCAACAAGCAGGCCCGGAATTCCGAGACACATGACTTCCGCTCCTGAGCCGTTGCATCGCAACAGCCCACTGCCCGGCCGCCAAGCCACCATCGCCCGGCGGTATGGTCGCCGGAGAAAACACGCAGCCGGTCACCGCCGCCCGGGTCTGTTCCGTCAGCAAGCGATTTTGAAAGCAGCCGCCAGCCAGGACGAGCGGTAGCCGCGGGTGATCCCGTGCCACGCTCGCGACCCATGTCGCCAGAGTTGAGTGTATCCGCCCGGCAATCACCTTCTGCGCAACACCACCCGCGAGATCACCGACCACATCGCGGACCAGACTCCGCCAGTCGACGCGAACCATCCCGTTTTCTCGCTCCCGCAGCCACGGGTACGGTCGCTCGCCGGGCTGGGCGACCCCCTCTAGCCGCAGCGGAATCTCGCCATCAAAGGTGACCCGGTTAATCCCGAGCACGATTGCCCCGAGGCCATCAAGCATCCGCCCCACGGCCGACGACATGACAACCTGAATTCCGCGCTCGAGCACGGCGGACCACATGTCCGCCTCCTGTGGCAAGATCGCCAGCCGCGACAACAGAAGTTCCTGCTGGGAAAAGTCGCTGCCAAACGCTTCGCGGAGCATTGCGAATGCGATCCGCGCCGGCTGTCGAATGGCCGCCTCACCTCCCAACAGGGGGATCAGGCGGAGCGACTCGACCCGCTCAAAGGCACCCGTCGGCGACGTGAGCAGGAACTCGCCGCCCCACAGGGTGCCGTCGTCGCCCAGGCCGGTGCCGTCCCAAGTGACGGCCAACGCGGGGCGGTCGAGGATTCCGTGTTCCAGTTGCACGGCGGCCGCGTGCGCATGGTGATGTTGGACGGCCTCGACCGGCAGGCTTCGCCCCAAGGCCCATCGTGTCGGAAAGTAATCCGGATGACGGTCTGTCGCGATCATCTCCGGGCGAGAATCGAGCAACGTCGACAGGTCGACGGCCGTCGACTCGAAGCCGGCCCGGCTCAGGGGATCGTCGAGGTCACCGAGGTGCTGCGACAGGACGCACTGATCGCCGTTCGACACAGCGATTGCAGACTTCATGTGGCCGCCGACCGCGAGAATGGCCGGCGACCTACCCGGCCAGGGCATTGGCAAAGGAAGTGGAGCGTATCCCCGACCGACCCGCAGTGAAACGGCCCGGCCCGCCATCACCCGGACCACCGAATCGTCCAGCCGGCGGACAATGTCGCGGTCGTGGTCCGCGAATGCGTCGGCGATGCCGGCCAGGCGCTCGTGCGCGTCCTGCTCGCAGATGGCCGGGGGCTCGTCGGTCGCGTTCCCACTTGTCACGACGGCCGGTGTGCCGAGATTCGCCAGCAGGATTGCCGTCATCGGCGTCGACGACAGAAAGAGGCCGATCAGGGGCGAAAGCGGCGCGACTGCGGACGCGAGACACGTACCTGCCCGACGCTGGACGAGCACAATCGGGTTGGCCGGCGATCGCAAGGCAGCGCGTTCCAGGTCAGTCAGAACGGCCATTTGTTCCGCAACGGCAAGATCGGCGACCATCACCGCGAACGGCTTGGTCGGCCTGTGCTTTCGCCGCCGTAAATCAGCGACCGCCGACTCGCTGTCTGCCCGCACCCAAAGCTGATACCCGCCCAGTCCTTTGACCGCGACGATCTTGCCGGCGAGCAGCAATTGGACCGCCAAGTCCAGCGATGGCGACGAAGCCGACGCCGTGCGGACGGTGACGCGAGGCCCGCATTCCGGGCACGCGATCGCCTGAGCGTGAAACCGCCGATCCGAGGGCGTCGTGTATTCCGCGCGGCACGCCGGGCACAACGCAAAGTGCCGCATCGTAGTGGCCGACCGATCGTAGGGCAACCGCTCGATCACGCTGTAGCGTGGCCCACAGTCCGAGCAGGCATTGAACGGATACCCGGACCGACGATCGGCCGAGTCGGCGACCTCCGCCCGACAGGCTGCGCATGGGGCCGAGTCGACCGGGATACGAGCGTGTCGAACATCCGCGTCGCGACTTGGCTCGATGTTGAATCCGGCGACGGCCCGCACCGGGATCAACTCGTTGTTGCATGCCTCGATGCTCGCCCCCGGCGGAAAATCCGATTGCAGCGCGATCAGAAACGACTCGATCGATTCACTCGACCCTTGAACTTCGATGATGACGCCGTCACCGGAGTTGGACACGGCTCCCGCGAGGCCATGCCCGGTAGCGAGTCGAAACACGAACGGCCGAAACCCTACGCCCTGCACCCGGCCGCGAAGCTGAATGCGCCTGGCTTCAACCGGCGACGCTGTCATGAATCCGCCGCTCGAGGTATTCGTGCCATTCCGCGACCCCGGCTCCTGTCCGCGCGGACATTTCGAATCGGAGGGCGTGCGGAGCAGCCAGTTCTATCCACCGGCGGGCCTGATGAAGATCGAAGCCCGCGACTTCGGCCAGATCCATTTTGTTCAAAAGCACCACGTCCGCGGTACGAAACATGACGGGGTATTTGACCGGCTTGTCTTCCCCTTCCGTCGTTGCCGTGACAACGACCCGCAACGATTCGCCGAGTTCGAATCCGGCCGGGCAGACCAGATTCCCGACGTTTTCGATTATGAGCAAGTCGAGGTCTTCCAATCGGAACTGTTCGAGCGATTTTCGAACCATTCCCGCATCGAGATGGCACAGCGTCCCCGTCGTGATCTGGAGGACCGGGGCCGACCGACCGGCCAGTCGCTGGGCATCGTTATCCGTGGCGAGATCGCCGACGATGACTCCGATCCGCAGCCGTTGGCCTAGTTCATCGAGCAGGCGACCGATGATCGCCGTCTTCCCCGCACCAGGCCCCGAGACGAAGTTGACGGCGAATACGCGGTGCCGCTGGAACAACTCCCGATTATCGGCCGCCAGGGTCGCGTTCCGGTCGAGCAGCGACTTTTGCAACTGGATCGTGCGGTGCCGCCCCGCTGGGATTGTCGGTATCGCCCCGTTCACGAGTCCTCCACCTCCACGGCTGTCAGTTCGATGCAGCCGGCGTCGCGGCCTGCCGGCACCGACTCGATATCGAGGTATGCCGACTCGGCCATCGTGCCCGGCCGCAGGGCCTCGAAAGCGAACCGCAGCGCGTCGACATCGACCCCGGCAAACTCGCCGAGGCGAAGCCGGATGCCCACGATACGTCGCGCCCTGCCCTCCCCGGCCGCGGCAACGGCGAGGTCCAAAGCCGATTGCATCAGCCCGACCTCATGCACGGCTTCGCTCGTCGATCACCCGTCCCGCGGCGTCCAGGAGTTGCAACCGCAGCGCCATCTGGCCCAGAGCATGCGTCGAACAACTCAGACACGGATCATAGGCCCGGATGCCGGCCTCGACACGATTCAACGCGCCCTCGGTAAACGCCCCGTCGGCCACGTATTCCCGGGCAATTTGCTGGATCGTGCGGTTCATGGCGAGGTTGTTCTGCCCAGTCGCGATTACCAGATTGACTTTTTGCAACACTCCATCGCCGTCGACCGTGTAGTGATGAAAAAGCGTGCCGCGGGGCGCTTCGCTGCAGCCGAATCCGGAGAGGTTGTTGACGCCCGCCTCGACTTGCAACCGCCCCGAGTAAAGGTCCTCATCTCCGAGCATCTCTTCCGTCTTTTCGAGCGCGATCAAAATCTCGACCATCCGTGCGTAGTGAAAGTGAAAGGAGCTGTGGGCCGGCCGGCCCGCCCGGTCGCGGAACTCGGCCAGTTCGACGTCTCCCAGCGGCGAGCCAATGCGGTCACAGATGTTGAGGCGAGCCAGAGGGCCGACCCGGTACATCCCCTGCGGAAAGCCGAGCGGTTTGAAGTACGGCGACTTCAGATACGAATCGTTCTGGACGGTTTCGCCGAGGTACTCTTCAAACCGGCCGGACTCGAACTCCGCCGCGACGCGGCCGAACTCGTCGACGACTCGAACGAGGCCGTCGTAATGTTCCCAAGCTCTGCCCGGCCCCACCAGCCCGACAAACAGACTCGGGAACGAGCCGAAGCTCGCCACCTCCTTGGCAAACGAATCCAACATCGCCTTCAGTCGATCAAGCACCCCGCGAACGAATCGCCGAAGCTCGGGAAGTTGACTCTGAATGAGCTGTGCGGACTCCCGTGATAGGTGCGATTTCACGCCGCCGGGCACCGCCCACGAAGGGTGGATCTTTCGTCCACCCAGTGCCTCGATGATCGCTTGGCCGAATTGCCGTAGTCGGATGCCTCCACGGGCCAACTCGGGTTCGGACGCGAGCAGGCCGAACAGGTTGCGATTCAGCGGGTCGCTGTCGAAACCCAGCAAAAGGTCCGGTGCGCTCATGTGAAACACGCTGAGCGCGTGCGACTGCACAATTTGCGCGAGGTTGATGAGCCGGCGCAGCTTGCTTGCCGAGGGTGGCACCGCCACGCCCAGAATGGAGTCGCCGGCCTTCGCTGAAGCGAGCAGGTGACTCACCGGGCAGATGCCGCAAACTCGTGAGGTGAGCGCGGGCATCTCCCAGAACGGCCGGCCCTCGCAGAACTTCTCGAAGCCCCGGAATTCAGCCACGTGAAACCGCGCGTCGGCCACCTGCCCCCGGTCATCGAGGTGGATCGTGACTTTCGCATGGCCTTCGATCCTGGTCACGGGATCGATCGTGATCGTTCGTGTCATTGGCTCATGTCATCCGAATCGCGGCCGGCGTGCAACGGGTGGCCCCCCGGCAATCACTCCTTCCAGAAACTCACGAATCATCCCGGCCGGGGGCGGGCAGCCGGGCAGAAAACCGTCCACGGCGATGACTTCCTGCAGCGGGCGGACGCGGTCTTCCAGGACCGGAAGTATCCCCGGGGCCGCGGGAATCGCCGGCGCGAGCGTCGGCAACTCCAGATAACTTCGCTCGAGCACAGTCCGGGCCGAGCCGAGCGGGTTCCGCATGGCCGTGACGTTGCCCGTCACCGCGCAGTCGCCAAACGCGACGACCACGCGGGTCCGGTCGCGGATACGCCGGGCCATCTCGCGGTTGTCCTCGTTGGCCACCGCGCCTTCGACGAGAGCGACATCGACATGGTCAGGGTATTCCTTGACGTCGATGATCGGGCAATACACGATTTCGACCAGACGCCCGAGGTCCGCGAGCCATTCATCGAGATCGAGAAACGACATGTGACAGCCGGAGCAGCCGGCCAGCCAGGCCGTTGCAAATCTCAACCGTGACATGATTCGTGTCTCCGATGGGCCATCGCCAGCTCGATCCGGCCTCGGTCGCGGACCAGTCCACCGACCGATGTACCGCGGGGAAACAGCGCGCCCGTCGGGCACAGTTCGACGCACTTGCCGCAAGAAGTGCAGGTCTGCGATTCGCCCCACGGCTGGGCGAGATCGGTAATCACCCGCGACGTGCCGCCCCGCCCGGCCACGTCCCAGGTATGGGCCCCTTCAATCTCGTCGCAGACCCGGACGCACCGGGTACACAGGATACACCGGTTGTGGTCGACGCCGAACTGGCCATGACTCAGGTCGACGCCCAGCGCGGGGAATTGATAATCGAAGCGGACATGGTCAATCTGGTGCTCGGTCGCCAAGTCCTGGAGTTCACAGTTTCCGTTCGCCACACACACCGAGCAAACGTGATTCCGCTCGGCAAGCAACAATTCGAGGATGACCTTGCGATACTCCGCGAGTCGCGTGGTATGACATCGGATCACCATACCCGGTTCGGCCCGCGTGACACATGAGGCGGCGAGTTGGGCCGAACCCTCGACCTCGACCAGGCAAAGTCGGCACGCGCCGATATCGCTCAATCCGTCGAAATGGCACAGAGTGGGGATGCGCACCCCAGCGCGCCGGGCGCAGGCGAGGACCGTTTCGCCCTCCTCGAACTTCACCTGAACGTCGTTGATCCGCATCTTGCGCTCCGCCGTCATGTCGCGATCACCTCGCGGGTATGCTTCATGATTTCGGCCCTCCGCGGAGTTTTTCTTCGTAGTCGCCGCGAAAGTGGCGGAGACTGCTGGTCACCGGGTTGGGGGCCGACCGGCCCAGCCCGCACAAGCTGGTGTGCCTGACCACGTCGGCGAGGAGTTCCAGGCGGAGGACATCTGCCCGGGTCCCCTCGCGCCGGCCTATGCGTTCGAGCAGGCCGTGCATCTGCACCGTGCCCGTCCGGCAAGGAATGCACTTGCCGCACGACTCGTCGCGGCAGAAGTCCATGAAGAACCGAGCCATCTCCACCATATCGGTCGTTTCATCGAGGACGATCATTCCGCCGGACCCGACGATGGAGCCAATGGCGGCCATTGCCTCGTAGTCCACTGGCGTGTCGAGCAACGGTTCCGGCACAAAACCGCCGGCCGGGCCGCCGGTCTGCACGGCCTTGATCCGCGCTCCCTTCGGCGCGCCACCACACATCACTTCCACGATCTCGCGGAGCGGCGTGCCCATCGGCACCTCTACCAGTCCGGTCCGGACGACGCGCCCGGCCACGGAAAAGACCTTGGTACCCCGACTCGTGGGCGTCCCGATGGCCGAGTACCAGTCCGGGCCGTTTTCGACGATCGCTCCGATATTCGCATACGTCTCGACATTGTTAATCAATGTCGGCGCACCCCAGAGGCCGACCTTGCCCGGGTACGGCGGCCGGGGATGCGGAATGCCCCGCCCGCCCTCGATGGATGCGATCAGTGCGGTCTCTTCGCCGCACACGTACGCGCCCGCACCGACGCGAATTTCGATGTCGAAGATCAAGCCCCGGCCCAGAATGTCGGTTCCCAACAGACCGAATTCGCGAGCCTGATCGATGGCTTTCTGAAGCCGATCAGTGACCAGCGGGTGCTCGCCCCGGACGTACACGTACCCCGTCCGCGCGCCGGTTGCGTACCCGGCAATGACCATGCCCTCCATCACCCGATGGGGGTCGCTCTCGAGGATCGTCCGGTCCTTGAAGGCGCCGGGATCGCCTTCGTCGGCGTTGCAGATCACGTGTTTGTTTGGATCGGTCGATCCGGCAACGATCGACCACTTCACGCCGGTCGGGTAGCCGGCCCCACCCCGACCGCGCAAACCACTGCGGGTCACGAACTGGACGATCTCTGCCGGCGAGTGGAGTGTCAGCGCGTCTCGGAGTCCTCGATACCCGCCGGCCGCGATGGTCGACTCGATGCGCTCGGGGTCGACAATGCCGCAGTTGGCCAGCACGACCGATTTCTGATTGCGGAAGAACGGCTGGTGCATGTCCAGCGGGGTCAGTTCGGGCCCCTGACCGGCAATAATGGCGGGCGCGTCCGCCGGGCGCACGCCGGCAAAGGTCGTCCCGTCGGGATCGCGGCGCACGAGCGGGCCGAACCCGCACAGCCTCATGCAACCGACGCCGATGACTTCGGTTTGGTCTCGCAGCGGGTGCTGCTCGAGTACGCCCTGCAATTCGCGTCTGACGCTTTCTGCGCCGACCGCCAGGCAACCGGCCGCCGTACAGCAGCGGATCTGAATCGGCTTGCGGCTGGCATTTTCCCGCGCAGCAATGCCGTCGAGGTCGTCAGGACTCATGCCGGGCCCTCGCGACGATCTCCGAGACTGACTCGGCAGTTTGCCCACCCAGTAACTCGCCGTCGGCCACGACCACCGGCGCGGCGCCGCACGGCCCGAGGCAGCGCGTCGACCCGACCGTCACAGACTTGAGCCCGACCGCACGGCAATGTGCTTCCTCGAGGAGTCGCGTCGCGCCGGCAATGTGACAGGCGGTACCTGTGCAGACGATGATCTCGTGCCGCCCGTGCGGCGTCAAACGGAAGTTGTGGTAAAAGCTGGCGACTCCGTACACGCGACTGAGCGGCAGCCGAAGCGCCCGGGCCACGAAACCCAGCGCCCCGCGATCCAGATATCCGAATTCCGCCTGGGTCCGGTGCAGGACGGCCATCAAATCACCGTTGGACAACCCCTGGCTGGCGATCCACTCGCCTATTGAGCCAAACCGCGCGTCCACTTCGCCCAAGTCGAGTGCGACGCTCTGGTTGGTGATGGAGTCCGTCATGCGGGCACCTGTTTATCCGGTTTGGATAATCTTTTGCCACCCATCGGCAGTCCGGCCGGCAATCTCCGAGGTTGCTGCACCCGCCTCGCAGGCTTGGGGGACGGCCAAGGATGCACATAGCATATTCGATACCAGTGGCGCGAGTTTTGCAAATCTCAGTTAACGACTCCGAATCACCACAGGGTGCCACATGCCGTTCACAAACCGATTCGTCCGATGGTTTCGCGATATTGACATCGGCGATGTTGCGGAAGTGGGCGGTAAAACGTCATCGCTCGGTGAAATGTTCAACAATCTGACCTCGCTCGGCATCCGCGTGCCGGACGGCTTCGCCGTCACCGCGAGCGCGTACCGGCACCTGCTCGCGGCCGGCCGACTTGATGCCGTGATTCGCGAACAACTTTCCGGGCTGAACACCTCCGACCTCGCTTCGCTGGCGACTCGTGGCAGAAACATCCGCGAAGCGATTCTCAATACCCCGTTCCCGACCGACCTGGCCGCGGAGATCATGGCGGCTTACCGCGAGTTGGGGTCCGAGGCCGCCGTGGCCGTGCGATCGAGCGCGACTGCCGAGGACCTCCCGGGGGCGAGCTTTGCGGGCCAGCAGGAGTCGTTCCTCAATGTTCGCGGCGAGCGGGCCCTTCTCGATTCCTGCCGGGAGTGCTTTGCGTCGCTCTTCACAGATCGCGCCATCTCGTACCGCGTCGACAAGGGCTTCGACCATTTCGCCGTTGCTCTTTCGATAGCCGTGCAGAAGATGGTCCGGTCCGACCTGGCTTGTGCGGGCGTCCTCTTTACGCTCGACACCGAGTCCGGATTTCCGGACGTCGTGATGATCAGCAGCGCGTACGGACTTGGGGAAAGCGTGGTCAAAGGTCGGGTGGACCCCGACGAGTTTGCGGTCTTCAAGCCCCTCCTCGACGGGAGCCGGCCATACAGGCCGATCATCAAACGCAGTCTCGGGTCCAAACAGGAGCAACTCGTCTATGCCAGCCGCGGTGGCCGAAGTACGCGCATAGTGGCGGTGCCCGAAGAGATGCGAAACCGGCTCAGCCTCAGCGACGACGAAGTACTCCTGCTGGCACGGTGGGGTTGCCTGATCGAAAGACACTACTCGAGCAAGTCCGGTCATCCGACACCCATGGATATCGAATGGGCCAAGGACGGAGTGACCGGCGAGTTGGCCATTGTGCAGGCCCGACCGGAGACGGTTCACTCGATGACCCGGAAGTCGGAGATTGACGTTTTCCAGCTCAAGGGTACCGGCCGTGTTCTGCTCGAGGGTAAGAGCGTCGGCACGCGGATCGGTGCGGGGCCAGTGAGGGTCGTCCGCCGAGTCGAAGACATCTCGGCATTCCGGCCCGGCGAAGTACTGGTGGCCGACATGACGGATCCCGACTGGGAACCGATGATGAAGATGGCGGCTGCCGTCATCACCAACCGCGGCGGTCGCACCTGCCACGCAGCGATCGTCAGCCGGGAGATCGGCGTACCGTGCATCGTGGGAACAGAGCGCGCGACGGCATTGCTTCAGGACGGCGAAGAGGTCACGGCCTGCTGTGCGGGTGGGGAGACTGGCCAGGTGTTTGCGGGCCGTGTGCCGTTTCACCATGAAAAGATCAACATGACGGACCTGCCCCGGCCGCGGACGAAAGTGATGATGAACGTCGGCGATCCGAACAAGGCATTTACCTTGTCTGCCCTGCCGAACGACGGCGTTGGACTGGCCCGCGAGGAATTCATCATCTCGTCCTCGATCGGGATTCACCCACTCGCGCTGATCCATTTCGACAAGCTGCCCGACGGCCCGGAGAAGGAAGAGATCGCCCGGCGGACCCGGAACTATGCCTCCCGGCCCGACTATTTCGTCGACAGGTTGGCCGAGGGTGTCGGCCGGATCGCTGCCGCGTTCTATCCCAAAGACGTCATCATGCGTCTCTCCGACTTCAAGACCAACGAGTATGCAGGGCTGCTCGGCGGCAAACCGTTTGAGCCGGTCGAAGAGAATCCCATGATTGGATTCCGCGGTGCGAGCCGGTACTACGACGACCGGTACCGCGAAGGATTCCTGCTCGAATGCCGTGCGATGCGGAAAGTCCGCGAGGAAATCGGCCTAACCAATCTGAAGCTCATGGTGCCGTTCTGCCGGACGGTGGCCGAGGGCGAGCGGGTGCTCGCCGTGATGGCCGACGCCG
>JAIBBI010000027.1 GCA_019694755.1 Gemmataceae bacterium | reverse complement strand
AGAATTTCGCCATCTGCCAGCAGCTCCTCAAAGCCCCCGGCTGGAAAGTGATCACCGACGAAGCGGGCCAGCCGACCAAGCCGGACCCGCGGAATCGCCTGTTTGTTGCCCTTCGTAAGCAGCCGGTTCTGCGAGTACAATAGTGTCCTCTGGGAGGTATCCGCCATGCCGCAAAAGGTGGTCCTGCTGGCCGACCCGGGAATCGACACATCTTTTGCCATCGCCCTGGCCTTGCACGATCCGAAGCTCGAGGTGCTGGGCCTGCTCGCGACGGCGGGCAACGTCTCCGCCGAGCAGGCGACGCAAAACTGCCTGCTGCTCAACGACCAACTCGATCCGCCGCGCTGGCCGCGCATCGGGGCCGCACTGCCCATCACGTACCCGGCCGACGGCACATCGGTCCACGGGCCGGACGGACTCGGCGGCATCCGCTGCCCGCAGGTGAACCTGCACTCGCAGATCTCCAGCGATCGCCTGCTTATCGAACTCGTCCGCCAACATCCCAAAGAGATCGCTCTAATCTGCCTGGGGCCACTCTCAACGCTCGCAATCGCCCTCGAACGATCATCCGAACTTGCTTCGCTACTCGATCGGATCATTGTTGTCGGTGGCACCTGGCGCGAGCACGGCAACTCCGGCCCGGTCAGCGAGTTCCACTTCTGGCTCGACCCCGAGGCGGCACGGGCCGTCTTGAAGGCCAACGTGCCGATCACCGTGGTCCCGCTCGACGTGACGCGTCGTTTCATCCTCGCCCCGACCGATCTCCTCACTCATCCCGAGCCCGAGTCGCAGGTCTGCTCATTTCTGCGAAAAATCGTCGCGTATGGGATCCGGGCGACGGCCAACCAGTATGGCATTGAGGGGTTTCATCTCAAGGACGTGCTCGGCATCGCCGCGATCGCCCGGCCACACGCTTTTGCGATCAAGAGCGTTTATGCCGACGTCGAAGTCCACGGCGACCTGACCCGCGGCATGCTGGTCGTAGACGGCCGGCCTATCCCGGCCGGGCGAGCGAATATCGACCTCGCCATCGACGTCGATGAAACGGTGGTCCGCGAGTATTTCGCGCGGACGCTGGGCTGGAAATAGCCCGCCCCCCGGCAACAGGATGGCCCATGAACCGTAGAACCTGGCTCGCATCCGTCTTGGCAGCCGCCACCGGTGCCTCGCTCCGCGCAGGCCCGCCCGTGCTGCTCGGCAAGTCGGAAGACGAATTGGCCGGGCTCCTCCGTGGCCTGCTCCTCCAGAACCTGCCAAACCCGCTCTACGAAAAGAAGGACGAGTGGGACAAGCAGCGCGGCTTCGATGTCTTGCGAATCCGCCGCGGCAAACCGGTCATGGAATCGAAGCTGAAAAACGACGGCCTCTGGAAGCGGGTTCGCGTCGACGCTCTGAATCCGCGTGAAAGCCTGATTCTCGATCTGCGCGATGTTTCCCAGCCCACGCTGACGTCCGTGAAGTTTACGCTCTTCGTGGCTTGCGACGTGCGCATCGACGCCGCACAGGAACAATGGGAGTCCGGCATCCGGTTGTACGGCGTCTCCGTCAGGGCCCGCACGAAAGTCCGCGCGACGATCCAGTGTGAGGCGACAGTGCGGACGGAGATGGTCGCGGGGATTCTCGAGTTCGTGGTCGCCCTCAAGGTCCCGAAGTGCGACGTGGGGTACGAAAATCTTGTCGTCGAACACGTCGCCGGCCTCGGGGGCGAGGCCGCGAAGGCTCTGGGCGGTGCGGGCCTGAACCTGATCCACCAGTGGAAACCGTCGCTCGAGAGAAAGCTGCTGGAGAAGGCGAATCACGCGCTGACCCGGGCCGCCGAGAAGAAGGAAGTGCGGCTCAGCTTGAAAAAGCTGCTGAAGCAACCGGGCTGAAGGCCGGGAGCTGGACTTGCCCGTCCGGGGCCCATCGGGTATCGTCCCCTTCCCGCGGCAGGAAGCCGCGACCGACCCGCCCGGCCGTTCCCGGCCGAACAGGGGCCACTCGCAGCCCCTCCGTCCGATCCCCTCCGAGCAAGGACGCTCCCGTCATGGCGACCGTGCTGCGCGTTGGTGCGCTCTCCCTCCTCGTCTTCATCGCCGGCTCGCTCCGCGCGGATACCACCGATGCCCAGGCCGTCCGCGATGCGATGGCCGAGGCGAAAGCCGCGATGGTCCGCGGCGACTCGGCCCAAGCCGTGGCCCTGCTCGAGAAGCAACTCGGCCGGGTGCAGGGCGACCCGACATTTCTCGCCGCCCTGAAAGAGGCGTATCAGGCCTACCTTCAGAGGTTGCAACTCGACAACAAGTTTGAAACTCACGAGCTTTACCGCAAACGGCTGGCGGTGATCGACAAGATCGTCGTCGCCCAGCCGGTCGCTCCGGTGAAGCGCGATATCGTCCGCGGCATCCGGCCGGAAGAAGACCCGTTTCAGCAAACTCCCATTGGCGACTCCGCGAAAGACCCGTGCGAGGCCGCCTCGCGCGAGTTCGCGACGAAGAACTACTCCGCCGCCCGCCGGGAGTTTGACCGGCTCCGCGAGGGGGGAGTCGCCTTCGGCGGCGAACAAAAATCGCAATACGCCTACTGCCTGCTCCACGACTCGGTCGCGGCCATCAACGCCGGCCGGGCCCCGCGTGCCGATATCGAACGGGACATCCGTTTTGCAATGAACCTGGTGCCGCAGGACGCCCGGTTGAATGCGTTTGCGAACCAGGTGCTGCAGGAACTCCCGGCAGGGCGGGAATCGCCTGCCACCGCGCCGACGCCCGGGCCCATTGCTGTGCGTCACGCCGACGCCGGGAAGAACTGGACTCGCTCGGAGAGCACGAACTTCCGGCTCACGCATTCGCAAGACCGCGGTTATGCCGAGAAGTTCCTCGCGGCTGCCGAGCAGCATCGCCTCGCCGCCTTCGCCAAGTGGGGCACGGCCACGCCGGCCGCGTGGAAAACTCCCTGCGAGATTGTGCTGCACGCCACCGGGACGGCTTATGCCGAGGCGACGAAGCAGTCGCCGACGGCCCCCGGGCACTCGTCGATCAGGTCCGCGGGCGGCAAAATCACGGCCCGGCGAATCGACCTGCGGGCCGACAATCCGGAGTTGGCCAACGTCACGATGCCGCACGAGATCACGCACATCGTTCTGGGCGACCTGTTCGTCGACGCGCCCCTGCCCCGCTGGGCCGACGAGGGCATGGCCGTGCTGGCCGAACCGCGCACGCAAGTCGATCGCTATTTGAAGACGATGATCCGACTCCGCCAGGAGGGCAAGCTCGTGCCGCTAGCCCAGATTTTGGGGAAGTCGGAGTATCCGGACGCGGCCTCGGTCACGGTCTTTTACGTCGAGAGCGTTTCGGTCGTGGAGTTCCTGGTCAACCAGAAGGGCCCGGCCGAGTTTGCCGCGTTCATGCGCGACTCGTCCGGCGGACTCGAGGCCGCCCTCCGCAGCCATTACGGTATCAACGATGTTGCCACGCTGCAGGACCGCTGGCTGCGGGCTACCTTCACCGAAATCGACCGCGCGGCCAACGGCGGCTGAGCCGTCGCAATTCGCTACGTTATCCGGATGAATCGGCCCGTTGTCTTGTGTGGTTACGGCAAAGTTGGCCGGCGGGTCGTCGAATGCCTGCTGTCCGACGATCTCCCCGTCGTCGTCGTCTCCCTCGAGAAACCGGCCGACCTGCCGGACCGCGTCACGTTCGTGGCCGGCGATTGCCGGAATCGCGGTGTGCTGTCCGAGGCGGGCGTAGCCGCAGCCCGCGGCGTCATCATCTGCACCTCGAACGATCTCGTCAACATTGCAGCGACCTTGACCGTCCGCAGTCTGTCGCCGGACGTGCGCATCGTCGTGCGGGCGTTTAACCCGCGGCTGGTCCCGCGGCTCGGCTCGGCCGTCAACAACGTCGTCGCGCTCAGCGTGTCCGGCCTGGCCGCCCCGCTGCTTTCGCTGCTCGCGCAGAACGGCACGGCGTACGGGAGCTTTCAGGTCGAAGCCGGACTGCGGACCGTCCACGAGATCACGGCCGCCGATGCCGCCCCGGTCAACGCCCTCGTCCCGGCTGACGCGCAACTTGTCGCCTGGCTCCCCGAGTCGGGCAAGCCGCGATTCCATCCCGAGATCACGGGGCACGAGACGCTCGCCCCCGGCGACCGCGTCGTCGTCTGCGAAAAAGTGTCCGACACCGAGAGCGTGCAATGGGCTCCGTGGTTCCGCCGGCAGTGGCGGGCCGCCGTGCGCACGTGTCGCGAGATCGAGACATTGGTGAAGGTCTCGCTGCTCGTGCTGCTTTCCGTACTCGCGCTGAGCACGCTGGTTTTTCATTTTGTCGACGACGAACCGCTCGCCGACGCGTTTCACCACACGGTGAGCGTGATAGCCACGTCAGGTTCACTGCGAAGCGAGCGATACGGGCCGTTCCTGAAGTGGTTTGAAAGCGGCCTGCGGTTGTCGGGCGCGGCGCTGTTGGCCGCGTTCACGGCCGCGCTGACCAACTACCTGATCCGCGCCCGGCTCGGCGGCGCGTTCGAGGCTTTGCGCATTCCGGATCGCGGGCACGTTGTCGTCTGCGGATTGGGAAACGTCGGGTATCGCGTGGTGGAAGAGTTGATCCGCGGCCGGCGGCCCGTCGTGGTACTCGAGCGCAGCCGGGAAAACAGGTTCCTCACGAGCGCGCGGCGACTTGGCGCCGCCGTGGTCGTGGGCGATTGCACGCTCCCGGACGCGCTCAAGCAGGCCAACGTGGCGTCGGCCCGAGCCGTCGTGGTGACGACCAGCGATGATCTCGCCAATCTTGAATCTGCTCTGCTGGTGCGAGAACTGCATCCGACCCAGAGGATCGTCGTGAGACTCGGGGAATCCGATCTCGCCGAGACTCTTCGAAGCTCGGCGGGCATTCGCCACGCGGTCGCGATTCCGAACCTGGCCGCCCCGGCGTTCGCGGCCGCACTGTTCGGCGACCGCGTGCAGTCGGTGTTTCTGATCGCGGGCAGGCTGTTGGCCGCCATCGAGATCCACGTCGAGGAAGGCGAGTCGGAATTGCTCGGCGTGTCGGCCGGGGAAATGATGAAGCGGTTCGGGATGCTTCTGGTTTCGCATCAACCGGCCTGGTCGGAGGGCGCGGCACACAAGCTGGCAGCGGGCGACCGGCTCACAGTGATCGCATCCCTCGCCGACCTCGACCGGTTCTACCGAAGGGGCGCGTAACCTACGGCTTCTTCGGGTTGTTGATGTTTTTGATCGCCTCGGACGCCGAGGTCTTCACGGCAGTGTCCGCGCTCTCCAGAAGCGAGGTCAGCGCGGGGACGGCCGACTTCGCCTCACCGCCCATCTGCCCGAGCGCCCAGGCGGCCCATGAAACAAGCGACGTGTCACTGGACTTCAGCGCGTCGATCAGATCCGGAACCTTACTACGGGCCGTGCTGCCCATCGCGCCCAACGCGCGAGCAGAATCGGCATTGATGCCTGGCGGATCGGATTGCTTGAGGTGCTTGGCAATGTAGGTCAGGTTCTGATCATTGATCAGGTTGGGATCGAGCCGCATCAGGGCCACCCGGACCCAGATGCCGACATACTTGTCCCGGTCGGACCGCACCCGCTTTTCGAGTACGACCTTGAGCGCCTGCTGGTCGGCCGGCGTGACGGGTGAGCCGAGGTTGATCAGCCCCTGCAGCGATTCGACCCGGACTTCCTTGCTTAGGTCGTCTACGGCATCGGCCAGGGCGGTGAGCGCTTTGATATCCGGGAGGTTTTTCTCATCGACACCGCATCGGCCCAAGGCGTACGCGGCAGCCTTGCGGATCTCCCACGAGAATTGGTCGCGGGTCATACCGACGAGCAAAGGCACGGCATTCCGGGCCGGCGGGCCGATGTTGCCGAGGGCGGTCGCGGCTTGAAGCCGGATGATCCCCTGCGAACTGCCAAGAAGTTGCATCAGCCCGGCGACAGCCTCCTTCTGGTGTTTCGGGTCGTCGGGCAGTATCAGGCCTATGGCGATGGCCGCGTTGGTCATCGGGCTGAGGTCGTTCGGCGTGCGCATCTGACGGATCAGAGCCGGGACGGCCTTTCGCGCCTGCGGCCCGAGCATCGCCACCATCTTGATCGCGTGCTCGCGGACGCTCGGGTCCTTGTCTTCGATGTCCTTGATCCACTGGTCCAGCGACTTGCCGCCGATCTCCGGGCTAGCTGTCGGCGTCGGTCGGACCGGGCCCGAGGCCGGAGGCTGTGCGTGCGATGACGATACGGCGATGGCGACAACGACGACCCACCCGAAAGAAATGCGCATGGTCGCTCCTCAACTCGATTGCGTCCGGTCAGTATACGGACGCGGCGGCCGGCGAAACTTGCCCCCGCTGACTCGGCGGCGCGAACGAATATGATCTGGATATCCCACCTGCCCGACACGCCCCCTCGCCGCGGATAACCACTGCAATGCGTACGGCGATACTCCTGATTCTACTTTGTGCGTTCCCGGCCCGTGCCGTCGAACTCCGGCCCGGCGATCACATATGCCTCGTCGGCAACACCCTAGCCGAACGCATGCAGCATGACGGCTGGATGGAAGCCCACCTCCACGCCGCGTTTCCCGAGCACAACCTCACCGTCCGCAATCTCGGTTTCTCGGGCGACGAGATCACGAAGCGACTCCGCAGCGCGAACTTCGGCTCACCGGACGACTGGCTGAAGCGGTGCCGGGCCGACGTGGTCTTCGCCTTCTTCGGTTACAACGAGTCGTTCGCCGGCCCCGCGGGCTTGCCGAAGTTCCGCGCCGAACTCGACGACTATCTCAAACACCTCGCGTCGCAAAAGTACAACGGCACTTCTGCTCCGCGGGTCGTGCTGTTCTCGCCCGTCCGGTTTCACAACCCGGGGATCCCGTCGCTGCATGCCGGCACGGAGATCAACGCCAACATTGAGCTGTACTCGGCCGCGATGGAGAAGGTCGCCCGGGCCAACGGCGTGGACTTCGTTTCGCTCGAGCAACCAGCCACCAACAAAGGCGTCGGCCCCTTGACTTTCAACGGCATCCACCTCAACGAGGCCGGCGCGAAGGAAGTCGCCCGCATCGTTACCGCAAAGCTGACAGGCGGCCGGGCGGTCACAGGTGCCGAGCGATTGCGAGACCTGGTGAATCAGAAGAATGCCATGTGGTTCCAGCGTTACCGGACGACCGACGGCTACTCCATCTTCGGCGGCCGGGCCGATCTGAAGTTCGTCAACGACCAGACCAATCGAGTGGTCGCCCAGCGGGAGATGGAGATTCTCGACGTCGGAACGGCCAACCGCGACAAGGTGATCTGGGCGGCTGCCCGGATCAAGGACAAGTCGCCCTGGAGCGAGACCGATCGGAAGGCGATGTTGCCCGACGACTCCAACGTGCCCGCTCCCATCCCCGTCATCACCAACAAGCCCGGCAACGGCCCAGGCGGAAAGCACCTCTTCCTCTCGGGCGAGGAATCAATCAAGGCGATGAAAGTTGGCCCGGGGCTCAAGGTCAATCTGTTTGCATCCGAGGAACAGTTCCCGTACCTGGTCAATCCCGTGCAGATGACTTGGGACGCACAGGGCCGGCTCTGGGTCGCCGTCTGGCAGACCTACCCACACGCACTGCCCACCGAGCCGGCCAACGACAAGATCCTGATCTTCGAAGACACCGACGGCGACGGCAAGGCCGACAAAATGACCGTTTTCGCCGACCGGCTCCACAACCCGACGGGATTCGAACTCGTCAACGGCGGAGTCATCGTCGCCAACGTCCCCGACCTGATCTTCCTGAAAGACACCGACGGCGACGGCAAAGCGGACGTGCGCGAGCGCATCCTGCACGGCCTCGACTCGGCCGACACTCACCATGCCGCCAACAGCTTTGTGCTCGACCCGGGCGGTGCACTTTACATGCAGGAAGGCACCTTTCACCACACGCAGGTGGAGACTCCCTGGGGCCCGCCGCTCCGCAACGCCAACGCCGGCGTGTATCGTTTCGAACCGCGGAGCTATCGGTTCGAGACCTATGTCGCCTTCGGCTTTGCCAACCCGCACGGTCATGCATTCGACCGTTGGGGTCAGGACATCGTCGTCGACGGCACGGGATCGCAGCCGTACCATGCCGCTCTGTTCAGCGGTCACCTGCCGTACCCGATGAAGCACCCGGCCCCGCCGCAGGTGTATCAGCAACGCACGCGACCGTGCCCGGGGATAGAAGTGGTCAGTAGCCGGCACCTGCCCGATGACTGGCAGGGCCACATGCTCGTCGGCAACGTGATCGGCTTCCAAGGCGTGCTTCGTTACCGAATCGACGACGACGGCGCGAGCTTTCAGGGCGTCGAGCAGGAGCCGGTACTGTCGTCGAGCGACCCGAACTTCCGGCCCAGCGACATTAAGATCGGGCCGGACGGCGCGATCTACATCAGCGACTGGCACAACCCGATCATCGGCCACATGCAGCACAACCTCCGCGATCCCAGCCGCGACCGTACGCACGGTCGGATCTACCGCGTGTCGCACGAGGGCCGGCCACTCTCCCGGCCGCCCGCCATCTCCGGCCGACCGGTGCGGGAACTGCTCGACCTGTTGAAACACCCCGAGGCCCGCGTTCGCTACCGCGTCCGCGGCGAACTCGGCTCCCGCGACTCCGACACCGTGATGAAGGAACTCGACACTTGGACCGCATCGCTCGACCCGAAAGACCCCGAAGTGGAGCATCACCGGCTGGAATCGCTCTGGGTCCGTCAGTGGCACGACCGGGTCACTGCCGCCGACCTGAAGCCCCTCCTCAATTCCCCCGACTTCCGCGCACAGGCGGGCGCTGTCCGGGTGATGTGCTATCAGCGGCACCGAGTCCCCGAAGCGCTCGACCTGCTGCGGACCGCCGCATCGGCCCGGCACCCGCGCGTCCGCCTCGAAGCGGCGCGGGCGGCAAGCTTTCTGACGAATCCCGAGGCGGTCGAAGTGCTGCTTTTGGCAAAGACGCAACCGACGGACCGGTATCTCGACTTCGTGATCACCGAATCGCACCGGGTGCTCGATCCGCTCTGGAAGTCGGCGCTGGTGGCGGGCAAACGGCTCGCGCTGACGACCGACGCAGGCCGGCGGTTCATCATCCGCGAAGCACCGATCGATCAACTGCTCGAGATGCCCCGCGACATGGAAGTGCTGGCCGAGTTGCTTACCCGGCCCGGGCTGGGGTTGGACCTCCGCAAGGCCGCGCTTCGCGACCTGGCAGCCCGGCAGAAGTCGACGGAGGGATCGATCCTCATCTCAGTCGTCCGCCAATTCGACGGCCGGCCCGATGTCGTGGAATCGCCGACCGCGCTGGCGGACCTGGTCCGGATTGCTGCCGGGTTATCCGACAGTAAAGTGCTGCGGCGCGACTGGGAGCAACTGGCCACCTCCGCCCGCCGGGCCATCTCGCGGCAGGCTGCCTTTGTTGCGCTCGCGCTCTCGGCCGGGTCAATCGAGCCAGCTTGGGAGTTGGCCCGAAAGTCTCCGGGGGCCACGACCGATTGGCTCGCCTCGCTGCCTATGCTGCCCGACCCGGCCTTGCGCACCGCCGCCTACCCGCGCGTGCTCAAGATGCTCGACGGCACGGCTTCAACCGAGTCCTCCTCACCTCCGATCGGGCGGTTCGTCCGCATCGATCTGCCGGGCCGGCAGCGGACGCTGTCGCTCGCCGAGGTCGAGGTCATCTCTGCCGGTACGAACGTCGCCCCGCAGGGCCGCGCGACTCAGAAGTCCACGGCCAGCGGCGGGCAGGCCAAGCGGGCCATCGACCGCAATACCTCCGGCATCTACACCGAAAACAGCGTGACCCACACGCAGGAAAACATCGCCGACCCGTGGTGGGAAGTCGACCTCGGCTCGGCCGTGCCCGTGGAATCCGTCGTCGTCTGGAACCGGACCGACGGAAAGCTCGGCCGGCGACTCGACGGATTCACCGTCACGATCCTCGACGACATGCGGCGGCCGGTCGCCGTCGCCGGGCCATTCCCTGCGCCCGAGTCGAAGCGCGCGATAGCGATCGCCGGCAACGACTCCCCGATTCGTCGTGCGGCAATGAACGCGCTGACGAGCGTGCGTGGCCGGGAGTCGGAGACCTTTGCCGCGCTGGCGCGGTTCGTCTCCGACCCGGCCGATCGCGACTTCGCGATCCTCGCGCTGCAAAAGCTGCCGCGGGCCGACTGGCCCCGGCAAGCCGCCCCAGCGCTAATCGATTCGCTGACCCGGATGATTGCCGAGACGCCGGTCGGTGAGCGGACCGGCCCGGCGGCCACGAGCGCACTCGACTTTGCCGACTCGCTCGCGGCATTGCTGCCGCCGGACGACGCACGCAAAGCGCGGGCCCGACTCGGCGAGTTGGGCATTCGCGTAATCCGGGTCGGCACGCTCCCCGAGCGCATGTCGTACGACAAGGACACGCTCACGCTGAAGGCCGGGCAGCGGGTCGAGTTCCTGTTCGAAAACTCGGACTTCATGCCGCACAATTTCGTCATCGCCCAGCCGGGCACACTCGAGGCCGTCGGCAACGCGGCCGAGGCGGATGCCACGAGCGCGGATGCCGCCGCCCGCCACTACGTGCCGCGACTCCCGGCCGTCCTCCTCAGCAGCAAGCTGATTCAGCCGGGCCGGAGCGAGCGACTCGCCTTTACCGCGCCGCGCGAGCCGGGCGTGTACCCGTACGTGTGCACGTACCCCGGCCACTGGCGGACGATGTACGGTGCGCTGTACGTCGTCGCGGATCAGGAGGCTTTCCAGGCAGGCCCCGACGCGTACCTTGTCGCCCACGGTATCGCGGCGAAGGACCCGTTGCTGAAAGATCGCCGGACGCGCACGGAATGGAAGTACGAGGATCTGGCAGAGACGGTCGCCACAATGACGCATGGCAGATCGTTCGCCAACGGCCGATCGATGTTCGGCATCGCCAACTGCGTCGCCTGTCACAAGCTTGACGGCGTTGGCCAGGAGTACGGCCCCGACCTCATGAAGATCGACCCGAAGTGGACTCCGCTCGACATCTGGCGCGAGATGGTCGACCCGTCGGCGCGGATCAACGAGAAATACCAGTCGTACGTCATTCAACTCGCCTCCGGGCAGACGGTGACCGGGCTGATCGTCGAAGAGACGGCCGACGCGTTCAAGATCGTGGACAACCCGGTGGCGGGCTCCAAGCCGATCACGATCCGCAAGTCGGACATCGAGGCCCGCGAGAAGTCGCCGTCGTCTCTGATGCCGAAGGGTCTGCTCGACAAGCTCAGCCGCGACGAGATCCTGGACCTGATCGCGTACGTCAACTCGCGGGGCAACAAGGAGCACACGCTCTTCGGCACAACCCCTGGAACGGGCCACCGACACGGCGGCGGGCGGTAGGCCGATTCGCCTCGCCTTGCGCCCCGCTTGCGGATAATCTTTCGGGACTGGTCGCGTCCCGGGAACTCCCGGGCGACCCGGCGCGTCTCATGGTCGCCCCCGGTCGCCCCGGCTATCCCATCACCGCGGACATCGCCCGCCCCACGCCCGACTGTTACTGCCAAGGGATTGCGTCTCATGCGGATCCGGGTCTCGACGCGACTATTGCTTTTGATCCTCGCGGCGACGCTGCTGGTGCTCTGGGCCGTCCCGGGTGCCATGGCTCAGCCACAAGACCCTTCGCCGCTCGCAGAAGCACCCCCGGACGCTGGCGAGCCGAGTTTCGTCTCCCACTTTCTCCGTTCGATCGGCTGGGTATTCGGCACGATCTTTCTGTTCCTCTCGATGAGCCTCGTCGCGCTCGTGGTCATGCTCGCGCTCGACTTGCGGATGGCGGTGGCAATCCCGCCCGGATTCGTCGAGGCGTTTACCGACACGGTGAACCAGCGAAAGTTCAAGGAAGCATTCGACATGGCCCGGGCCGACAATTCGTTCCTCGGCCGGGTGATCGCCAACGGCATGGCCCGGCTCCAGTACGGCCTCGAAGACGCCCGCGATGCCGCGTTCAACACCGTCGCCAGCCTCCGCTCGCAGAAGGAACAGCTCATCAACTACGTCGCGGTGATCAGTTCGCTGGGGCCGTACATCGGCCTCGTCGGCACCGTGTTCGGCATGATCCTGTCGTTCAAGGCGCTGGCCCAACCCGGAGCCCGCGTGGAGGCGCAGCGACTGGCCGACGGCATCTCGCACGCGCTCGTCGTCACCATGGTCGGCATCGGCCTCGCGGTGCCGGGATTGTTCTTCACGGTGTTCTTCCGCAACCGGGTCACGAAAATCTCGATGGACACGGAGAACCTGGCCGACGACCTGCTGACGCAGATGTACCACAACTCGAAGCGGCCGACAGCACCGACGACCGGCACGCCGCCCGCCCCGCCCCCGGCGTCCGAATCGCGGGCGGCAAGCCCGGCCAAGTCCTGATCCCCCCGGCGGAACCCGAATATGGCCGGCGGCAACGCACACGAAGAACCGGACCTGGTCCCCCTGCTGGACCTCGTGCTTCAACTCGTCATGTTCTTCATGATGTGCGCCAACTTCGTCATGGAGCAGGTGGACCAGACGATCAAGCTGCCGGTCGCGCAGTCGGCGAAGCCCTCGACCACCGGCACGGACTCCGACATCGTGTTTCTGACCATCAACAACAAGGGCGAAATGCTCGCCGTCGGCCGGAATCACCCACTGACCAACGACGACGAAGTGGCCGTGTATCTGCAAGGAGTTTACGACGACGCTAAAAGGCGAGCCGGCGAGGCCGCCCGCAAAGCCGGCGCGGACCCGGCGCAGGCCCCGGTCGAGACGCTCGTCATCATCCGGGCCGATCGCGCGGCCGAATACTCCAGCGTCTACCGCGTCATGCGGAAGTGTTCCGACATCGGGCTACGCAAGATTCAGCTCCGGGCCACTGTTCAACTGCGAGGATAGGTCCCGTGCGTCGCAAGCGGAAACACTCCCAAGGCGACAACGCCAAGGTCGAGATCCCGATCCCGGCGATGCTCGACATGACGTTTCAATTTCTGTCGTTCTTCATCCTGACGTTCAACCCGCCCAGCGTGGCCGAAGGTCAGATGGACATGTTCATGCCGGCCGCAGGGCAGGCAAAGGCGAAGACCGCGGAGCAGGTCGACCCGTTCGCCCTCAGCAACCCGGAGAACGAACCCGGCGTCGACATCACCGTGGCAATCGAATCGCGTCTGGGCGTCATCGACAAGCTCACCGTCAAGGAGAAAGAGAACTCGACGGTGATCGCCGAGGGCAACTTGAAAGAACTGAAGTCGGTGCTGGCGACGATCCGGAATGAAGTCGGCCCGGCCAACGTGAAGATCGAGGCGGATGGCGCACTCAAGTACGAGTACCTCATTGCCGTGATGGACGTGTGCCTGGGCGTGAAGTTCCAATCGGTGGGCTTCTCCCCGCCCCCGGACCTGATCCGAAGGTAACATGACGACTCGATGGATGGTGACGGTCGCTTTCTTCAGCCTCGCGATGGCGGGGCCCGGAGCCGCGCAGCCGAAGCCGGTCGATCCGTCGTCGCCCGAACCACACCCGCCGGTCGGCAAGCCGGCCACGCTCCGGCCCGCGGACCTGAACCGTTCTCTGCTCCGCTTCGTGGAAGACAATTCTCCCGTCCGAAGCGAGACGGAGAATCCCGACGAAGCCCGGGCCTACGACTACATCGTCGGATTCGCCCGTCAGGTGGGTCCCGCCGACTTCCTCGCCGCGGCGCGGAAAGAGATCACCTTCGCGAACATGCTTGGCCCCGATTCAGCCAAGTACCGCGGAGAGGTGGTGATCGTCGAGGGCCGGCTCAAGAGGATCCGCGATCTCGGTCCGACCCGCGCCCTCGAAGCCGACGGCGTCAAGCACCTCTACGAGGCCTGGGTCTTCTCGGAAATCTACCGGGAATACTCGTACTGCGTCTTGCTGACGGACCTGCCCGCGGGTATTCCCGTGTCCGAGCAACTGGACCGGCGTGTGACGCTCGCCGGGTTTTTCTACAAGATCTACCGCTTCCGCGCGGGCGACGGGTACCGGATTGCCCCGCTGATCGTCGGGGGGCCGATGACGGAGCGGGTGCTGCCGCCAGTAGAGCCGTCGCCGCAGGACGCTGCATTTGCCTCCGTGCCCCTGCTGCTGATAGCCCTGATCGCGTTCGGCGTCGTGGTGTTCGGGTTGGTCCTGGCGTTTCGCATGGCCGACCGGCGGAACCAGGCCCGGGTCGCGGCCGCCCGCAATGCATCGCCGCCCGAATTCCGGGACATCAACCCGTTTCCCGGAAGCCCGTCGGCGAACTGACGGTAGAATGATCTGGTGAATTGCAACGAGGCGCATCATGGCCAGCGCAAGCCCGGCAACGACTGAACCCGCAAAAGCGCCGGATCGGCAGACGATCCAGCCGGGCGTCGTGCGTCGTGCGACGGACGACGACGATCGTCTGATGCACCGACAGGTGCCGGCCCTCGCCATCTCGGGCGGCCTGCACCTTACCGCCGCAATCATCTTCGCATTCCTCGCATCGCGGGCCGGCGATCAGGCCTCGCCGGTGCCGGAGGACAAACCGATCGTCGTCCGCGCCGACGAGAAGCCCGAAGAAAAGCAGGCGCTGACGAACGAGGACGTAGGCCTCGACCCGAACAAGAAGACGAATTACGACCTCAACCGAATCGAAGACATCAGCGTACCCGGCATCGTCCGGCCCGAAGAACCGGTCGGCATCGTCGGCGCGGACAACGCAGCTCGGCAAACCGTCAGTCCGCCGCCCGGCGTCGGCGGCGGCGCTGGTGGCGGAAGCGAATCCAACATTCCGGGTGCAGCCAGCATGGTCGGCGGGCCGGGCGGCTACATTGGCGGCCGGCTGATCCCCGGTCAGATGTTCGGCGGGCGGTCCGGCGCGACCCGCGAGAAGATGGTCGCGGCCGAGGGCGGTAACCCCGCTTCCGAAGCGGCCGTCGCGAAGGGCCTGGCCTGGCTCAAGAAGCAGCAGAAGCCTGACGGCAAATGGAAGATGCTCGAGGGCACCGTCGACGACGACTTCGGCGCGACCGGACTCGCGCTGCTGCCCTTCCTCGCCGGCGGCATTACCCACAAGCTCGACCCGAAGGACAAGAACTCCGTCGAGTATTCCAAGTGCGTCGAACTGGGCCTGCGCTGGCTGGTCAACAAACAGCAGGGCAACGGCCTGATGGGCACCGACACCACTTATCGCCACTACAGCCATGCCATCTGTGTCGTCGCGCTCTGCGAAGCGCTCGGCATGACCAACGATTCCACGCTCCGCGGCCCGGCCCAACGCGGCGTCGACTATCTGCTCAAGGCGCAACACTCAGCCGGCGGCTTCCGGTACTCAGTCGGCCAGCCGGGCGATGTCTCCGTCACGGGATGGTGCCTCCAGGCGTTGCAGTCGGCCAAGCTGGCCGGGCTGAAGGTGCCCGCAGAAGCGTTTTACAAAGTCGGCAATTTCCTCGACACGATGCAGACGCAGAAGGGTGCGGCTTACGGCTATTCGAGCGCGGGCGGCCGGCCGAACATGACGGCCGTGGGCCTGCTCTGCCGGGCTTACCTCGGCTGGGGGCCGAAGAACCCCGCGATGATGGCCGGTGTCGAGAACCTGAAAAAGAACCTTCCCCGCAAGGGGCTCAGCGAGATCTACTACTACTATTACGCCACTCAGGTCATGCACTTCTGCGCGACCGAGGAGGACTGGCACAAGGTCTGGAACCCGCAAATGCGCGACCTGCTGATCGACACGCAGGACAACGGCGTCGGGCCGAACCGCGGGTCGTGGACCCCGGACCGGACGCACACCGGCGACGGCGGCGGCCGGCTCTGCGCCACCTGCCTGTCGCTGCTCACGCTCGAGGTTTATTACCGCCACCTGCCGCTCTACAAGCGAGACACGACCGGCCTCAAGGATCTTGAGTGATCAGCAGGTGGATAGCGGGCATCCAGTTTACGAATGACAATTGACGATGGGTTTCGTGGAGTTGGCGAGGCAGAATTCGCCGAGCACGCGGCGTAGCATCTGGCCGGCCGTGATCCCGAGTCTGCTGGCAGTCCGCTCGATGGCGGTGACCTGCCATTGGGGAATGAGAAGGGAAAGCTCGATCAGTTCGGGCTCCGCGGATTCGCCGCGGAGGTCGCTCGGGACAAACCCGGCGAGACGTTGCATGGTCATTGTGTTGTCCTCGACCGCCGGGTGAGAGGGATCCCGGGGTGCATCCTGTCCACCTGACACAGAGTCGCGGACCCTGCCGTTGGTTCGCTCCCAGCACAACAGCAGCAATTCAGGTGCCAATCGAGTCGCAAGTCGGACCACCGCATTATTCGCGGGCGAATCAAGCCCGGCGGGAGGATTCGTGGAACTGCCCGGGCCCGCCAGTGCCCGGCCTCGCGACACCCGGTGCCGGAAAACTCGGATTCGCCGCGATTCCGGTAAGGATTATTCCGGTCGCGGGAGCCGTGCCAAGGGCGGACTCCGGGTGATCCGTGTCGCGGGGTTTTGCCGCTTCCCCGGCCTGCAAATGCGAGTTAAGGTAACACTAACGCTCATTCTGCGTACGCACCCTGCGCCGACCTCTGGGGGACCGTCTCATGACGCCCGAAGATTCCAAATCACAGAAGCCGAAAGACCCCGAGAAAGGCAAGGCGGTCCCCGTCCCCACTCCGATCCCCGACGACGGGTCCAGCCCGCGCTGCGTCCCGATCCCGACATCGATGACTGGCGAGGACGACGACGATGTTGTCGACTTCAGCAGCTTGTCGGCGGAAGATGGCGGCTCGACGGCGATGTCCCGCAGCCAGCTTTCCGGCCCCCTCAGCGGAACGTCAATCGTCTCCTGGGCCGACCTGATGAAGGCCCGCTCCGACGAGGCCGGCGCGTTCGACCTCGAAGGCCCCGAATCGATCGACTTCGACGCTGCCAGCGACCGCGACATCCTGAAAAAGGCTCTCAACGACGAGCCGCCCTCGGGCAAGCTCAATGTCAGTCCCGGCGAGGCTGCGCCCGCCGACAAGAAGGCCACTGGCAAGCGGGACACCGACTCCATCCTCGACTTCCTCATCGAAGACGAGCAGGCATCGTCCATCCTTACCCCCGATCGGCCCGGCGATTCCTCCCGAATCAACCTCTTGCGCGACGTCACGGGCAAGACCGGCTCCTCGCAGAAACTCGACAAGACGGATCAATACGACTCGCCGCTGATTGTTTCGCCGGATGACGACGACGCGGCCGCGGAGATCGGCGCAATCCCCGTCGGCGGCATCGAATCCTCGGCCGTCGACCTCGGCTCGCAATCGGTCATCGACCTGCCGTTCCCGGCCGTCGATTCCAAAGTCATGGGCCCCGGCAGCGGCCGGCGCAAATCGCGTTCCGGCTCCAGTCAGGGCGACAGCGGCACCGTCGACCTGCTCGGCAGCGGCAAGGGTTCGGGTCTCTCTACCGTCCCGGGCCTCACCGCCGTCGCGGGCAGCGCCCGCCGGGATCAGGACCTGCCCGCCACCACCCCGGTCGAGTTCCAGCCTCGTGGTAACGGCTGGATCAACGGTGTGCTCGGCGGCCTCGCCGGCGTGGCCGTCTGCGTCGGCGTCTGGATGTCCGGCGCGTTGCCCGGCTCGGGTAGCAAGCCGGCCCCCAAGGCCGCCGCCCCCACCATCGATCTGGCCGGCTCGCTCGCCTTCCTCGACAGCGGCAACCTGGACAAGGCGATCGAATCGCTTTCCAAACTGCCGGCATCTCCCGAAACGAGCGCGTCGCTCGGCCAGGCCCGGCTGCTGCGATACCTCCGCGACTGCAAGGTGCAGAACACCGCACCCAAGGTGGCCGACGAAGCCGTGCAGCTGGCCGAGTCGGACCTGAAGGCCGCGAATTCCGCGGCCGGCGCGTTGTGGCTCGGGCTCCTCAAGGAGTCGTTCGGACAGGTCGATGCCGCGAAGACGATTTACAAAGACGCGCTCACGAAGTATGCGGACCAGGCGAAACTGTTCCAGGCCGCGCTCGACCGCCTCGACACCCGCCCGGCCAATGCCGGCCCCCGCGCCGCGATCGAGCCACTCGGGGCGACGCTGTTTACGCTCCTGCTCCAGGTCGAACCGACCGCAAAGGACGAGGCCGGCTTCGAGTTCTGGAAGGCCGTCCGCCTCGCCCGCAGCCACAAATACTCCGAGGCCCAAGCCGCGCTGACCGCCGCCCGGGCCGCGCACGACGAGCGGCGGTTCGTCCTCGCGCGCAAGGGACTCAATCCGCAGAGCGACCCGCTCGAAGACATCTTCCTCCGCTGCTGCGACGAGCTGAAAGACTACTGGGCGATCAAGAGCCAGTTGCACACCAGCCTCGACCTGACGAAGCAATCGTCGGCCGGCGCGGCGGTGTCGCAGGCGCTGACCCAGTACAAGGCCAAGGCCGAAGAATCGAAGCAGCTGAGCAGTCGGCTCGCGGCCATTCGCGACGCCCTGAGCCAGAGCGGTCTCGACCTGAACGACCTTCCCGCCGCGGTCAACAAACTGGTAAAGGCCAAGGAAGTCGCCGACGCGGCCGTGAAGACGGCGAAGAAGTCGGCAGACGACTCTGCCGCGCTCGCCAAGTCGGTCGAGGCGAACCTGAAGACCGCCCAGGCCCAGGCCGACAAAGCCGTGGAAGCGCAGAAGGCGCTTGAAGACGAGCTGAAGAAAACCAAGGACCTGCTCGCCGCGATGAAGTCGCCGCCAATCAACCCCAAAGACCCGGCCGACGTCGCGAAGATCGACGCCGAGCGCGTCCGACTCGACGCCAAAGTCAAGGAACTCGAAGATCAACTGGCGACGGTCCGCCAGCAGGGCGAGCGGGCCCAGATGACCTCCCGCGAGTTGGGCAGCCTCGTGCAGTCCATCAAGCAGCGCGTGCAGGTGCCGCCGAACGCGGCCCCGGCCGAGGTGCTGACCGGCCTCGACGCCGCCCTTGCAGCCAAGCCGACCCGCGCCGACCTCCCGCCGGTCCTCCCCGGCGCGTACCTCAGCGATCCGCGATCCGAGAGGGCGTTCGCTCGCGGCCTCGTCAGCTACCGGGCCGGCGATCTGACCGAAGCCGAAAAGCAGTTCGGTGCCGCGCTGACAATCAACGGCCTCGACGCCCGCTACTGGTACTTCCGCGGCCTCGCCCGCGCCGGCCTGGGTCGCGCGAAAGACGCCGAGGCCGATTTCCAGCAGGGTCTCGAGCGCGAACGGCGCAACCTGCCGAACGCCGGCGCGATCGACGCGCAACTGGAACGACTCAATGCCGAAGACCGCGGCCTGCTGAACCGGGCGCGGGGCCGGATGTAAGCTTCCGGCGGTCCGGGACACGCTGCCGGAGTCGGCATCCGCCGTAAGTTAGCTGTACCTCGCCCACACGCGGATGCGCGTCTGACTCCATGGCCACTCTGCCGGAACACATTGTCTCCCGCGCGTCCGACCTGTCGGATTGCTGCGCGCATCTCGAATCGTGTTCCGTGATCGGCTTCGACACCGAGTTCATCGGCGAGAACACCTACCACCCCCGCCTGTGTCTCGTCCAGGTCGCGACTCCCGAGCGCCTGTACCTCATCGACCCGCTGTCGCTCGACAATCTCGACCCGTTCTGGCAGATCGTCGCCCATCCGGACCGAGTAGCCGTCGTGCATGCGGGCCGCGAGGAAGTGCGCATGTGCCGGCTGTTCTCCGGCCGAGCCCCGGAAAACGTCTTCGACCTTCAAGTAGCCGCGGGACTGCTGGGGGCCGGCTACCCGGCCGGGCACGGCGCGCTCGTCCATCACTTCCTCCGTGTCCGCCTCAGCAAAGGCGAGACGCTCACGGACTGGGCCCGCCGCCCGCTCACCAAGCAGCAACTCCGCTACGCCTACGACGACGTCCGCTACCTGCTGCCGATCTACAACAAGATCACGCGCAAGCTCGGCGACCTGGGCCGCGCGCCGTGGGTGGTCGAAGAACATTCCGGGCTGATTCAGAAGTGGCTCGCTGAAGACCCGGACCGCGAACCGTGGCGCAAGCTCCGCGGCCTCGGCGGCATGGACGGCCGGCAACTCGCCACCGTCCGCGAACTCTACGCCTGGCGCGACGCCCGGGCCGAGAAGCTCAACCGACCCGCCCGCTTCCTGCTCCGCGACGACCTCATCATCGAGCTTGCCCGGCGCCTCCCCACGGCCGAGCGCGACATCTCTGTCGTCCGCGGTGTTTCGAAGAACGACGTCCCCGCTCTCCTCGACGTGATCGCCCGCGGCATGGAGACGCCACCCGAGCGACACCCAGAGCCCGAGGGCCGCGAGCACGACCCGCCGCAGGTTGCATCGATTACCGCGCTGATGCAATCCGCCTTGGCGACGTTCTGTGCCGGCAATCGGCTGACTCCCGCCCTCGTCGCCACCGCGTCCGACATCAAAGCGCTCGTCCGCTCCGCACTCGAGGGCACGCCGCTGCCCGACTCCTGCGCCCTCGCCAGCGGCTGGCGCGCGGAGTTCGTCCTGCCCGTCTTGCGCGACGTGCTTGCCGGTCGGCGTGCATTGAGAGTGGCGGACATCAATAAGGCGATGCCGCTGGAACTGGTCGAATCACCCGTCGCACCGGATCAGGGCTTGGCCGGCGGATCGATGCCGACCGCCGTCACCGGCTGAGTCGCGGCGGGCGCCTGCAGCGACCGGCCCTTGTTCCGGAACTGGTCGGCCTGACCCAGAATTGCATCGGTCCGCGGCTGCATCTTCGGTACGAGCTTGAACGGTGCGGGCCGGCGGACGTCCTCAATCCGCCCCGGGTACAGGTTCTCGCTCGCGAAATCGAGCGGGAAATACTGATACCACGGGGTCTTGAAGCACTCCTCCACCTGCAGTGTCTCGTACCCGTCCTTGATCAATGTGAACTGGTACTTGCCGTAAAACAGAAAATGCCCGTCGACCGGGGTCGCGCCGATCGGCTGACCGTTGACCAGCACGAGCGCACCGGGCGGGTCCGATTCGATGACGAATCGCCGTTCCACGCACCCCGTGAACAGGATGCAGAACACGCCCAGAATGGCCCAGCCGCCGCGCATAAGACCCCTCGATTCGATTCGGGGGGCCATACCCGCGACGGCTGGCCGGCGTCAAGGCGATTACCAGCGGTATTCCATCCCCAGGCTCACGCCCTGGGCCCAGAAATCCGTCGTGTTGAACAGCGGAGCCGGGCTGGCGGGCACCACCGGCGTGCCACCCGTCAGCGGGGGCACCCGCACCACGTCGAGGTTGCGGTCAATCTGGTCGCCCGGGCGGATCACGCTCGACCAGTACAGGAAATCGTACCCGGCCGTCACCCGGAGGTTGTTGGTCACGAAGTAGCCGAGCTTCAACTGCACCTCGGGCACGTACGTGAAGTTCGTCTCCGACCGCGAGCCGATGTTGCTGTTCAGGGCGTACAGGCCACCCGGGAAGCCCGCGGTCACCTTGCCGTTCATCGACTCCTGATACGCGCCCGTCACGTTCAGATTCTGCTGCGTGCAGCCCAGAGCGATGCTCGGTCGCAAGCCCAGCGACCAGCGATCGCGCCGCCATTCGACATCGGCACCCACCTGACCGCCGTAGAAGTTGTTCTTCGTGTTGAACCGGTCGAGGATGCTGATGTTCAGCCCCGCCGGGACTACACGCACCACCGTGCCCGCGGCATCCGTAAACGTCGTGTCGCGGGTGAACTGGATCGACTCGGTGGCCTGGAACCGCTCGTCGAGATGCAGGTAGCGGAAGCCCGCGAACCCATCGACCCGCGTCGTGCAGCCGGCCCACAGGTTTCGGCGGTAGTTCAGGTCCGCGCCCCAGAAGAAGCTGGAAAGCTCGGCATTGAATTGGCCGTTGATCCCGGCCGACGCCACGCCGACGACCTCGCGCGATTCGCCGGGCACGCCGCCGGTCTCGGGCAATCCGCGGTTCACGGCGAAGTACGGCCGATACAGGTTGCCGTACTGCCCGGTGTTTGCCGAGTAACTGCCCGTCCGTCGCGGCGTGATGAAGATCGAGCCGTCGACGCCCTGCACGCCGCACGGGTCGAACCACCAGCCGCCCCCGAACCGCATGCCGGGGCGGAACTGTTCATTGAGGTCGTTGCCGTCGAGCAACACGACCGCTTGCGGGTCGGCCAGCGAGCCGATGTTGCCGACCCTCGCCGGATTTATCACAGGGGCGGCCGGGTTGTTACCGATCGGAAACGTCCGCGTCGAGGTCGTGAGCAGGACCGGGAAGTTGGCCCCCTTCACGCCCCAGGCGAGAAACTCGCCGCGCACCCACGCCCGGTGGTCAGCCGGCGCGGCCGACGCCAGCCAGGTGCCCGGCGACGCCCAGTTGATCGAATGAGTCACGCACGCGCCGCAATCGCCGCCCGGGCCCGGCTCGGCCATCACCGGGTTTGTAATCATCGGGAGCGGGCTGTCGCTGCCGGCCCCCGCGTTCGGCGGCACCACCACGGCCGCCTTCGGCGCGGGCAACGCCTCATTGGCCGGGAAGCCCGGGATCGGGTTGATCACCGGCGGCGGTGTGATCGGCGTAACCACCGGGGGAGCCTGCGGAGCCAGCGCGGTCTCGGTGGCTTGGGCTGGGATGATGATTGACGGCTTCGCCGCCCCGACCGGCCGCCATTGCAGCTCCTGCCCATACCCTTGGGCGGCCAGCGCGAGCGTGCCGCCGAGCACCAACAACCGTTGGCGTACCGTCATGGCCGAACCCCTTCCCTGGATTATGCGGGCATCATGCCCCGTCGTTTCACGCTGAATGGATCGACTACGCACGCGCCGATTGAATGGGGAATTCCGGCAAGGCAGGGGAAATGGCGAACGTCCAGCCGGTCGATCCGGCCGGCTCACGCCAACCGTTACGTCCGCTACAGGCCGGATGCGCGAAAATAGTCAATTGTGACGGTCGTGCCGGGCGATATAGGTTGACAGACGGCCGGGGGTCGGGCATGGTCCCCTCTCCTCAGTACGTCTGGTTAGTGGAGTTGGACATGAAACGTTGGATTCTCACCCGGTGCCTGCTCGGCATGACGCTCGCAGCCTTCGTGCTGCCGTCATTGGCCCAGGCCGGGATTATCGTCAGCAAGCCTCCGGTTACTACGGTCCCACCGGGCGGCGTGGGCGGCGAAGTCGATCCACCGCCGACCAACCCGCCACCGGTGGATCCGCCTCCGGGCGGCAATCCGCCCCCGGGTGGCAACCCGCCCCCGGGCGGTAATCCGCCGCCGGGCGGCAACCCGCCCCCGACCACCCAAACGCCGGAACCGGGCACCCTTCTACTCAGCCTCAGCGCGCTGGGCATCATGGGCCTCCGCGCCCGCCGTAAGAAGTAACCGGGTCAACGACATCGCCGTGGTCTTCGACCACGGCGATGTCGTTGACTGCTATCGGCTATCGGCTTTCCGCTATCCGCCAAACCAATTCCCGACCCATCCCCGTCTAGCACAGTGCGTCCCGTTTTCATTCTGCATTCCGACCTCTGACCTCTGACCTCCGTCCTCTTCATTCTGCATTTCCGCCATACCCTACACTGGAGTGAATTCCGGAGCAGGATCATGGCGCGAAAGCTCTGCGTTGAGTTTCTCGAAGATCGTACCGCGCCGGCGGCCGGTTACCGAGTGGCCGCTTACTACACGGAGTGGAGCACCTACGACCGCAACTATCAGGTCGCCAACATCCCCGCTTCGCGGCTCACGCACGTGATCTACGCCTTCGCGCAGATCAACCCGGCCGGGCAGGTCGCCCTCTACGACACCTATGCCGCCGTCGAGAAGCAGTTTCCCGGCGACACCTGGAACCAGCCACTCCGCGGCAACCTCAACCAACTCTTCCAACTCAAGGCCGCCAACCCGCACCTGCGGACCTCCATCGCCGTCGGCGGCTGGACTCTGTCGAGCCCCTTTTCCGATGCCGCGCTGACTCCGACCTCCCGAGCCACCTTCGCCGCCTCGGCCGTGAACTTCATCCGCACCTACGGGTTCGACGGCGTCGACCTCGATTGGGAATACCCCGTGGGCGGCGGCCAGGCCGGCAACGTCAACCGGCCCCAAGACAAGCAGAACTTCACGCTCCTCTGTCAGGAACTCCGCACGCAACTCACCGCGGCCGGCTTGGCCGACGGCAAGTATTACGAGCTGTCCGCCGCGCTCGCGGCCGGCTCCGGCACAATTCCGAACTACGAGATTGCCGCGGTCGCCCAGCACCTCGATTTCATCGACGTGATGACCTACGACTACCACGGCCGCTGGGAGAACCAGACCAACCACCAAGCCCCGCTGTACCACAGCCCGGCCGACCCCAACTCGGCCGGCGGCACCTACAACACGTCGTGGTCGCTCAACGCCTACCTCGCGGCCGGCGTGCCCGCCAGCAAGCTCAGCATGGGCCTGCCGCTCTACAATCACGCCTGGCAGGGTGTCACCGCGGGCACCACCCACGGCCTGTACCGCTCCGCCACCGGGGCCGCGCCCGGCACTTGGGAAGCCGGCGTCATCGACTACCGCGACATGTACGCCCGCCTGCAATCGCAGCCCGCCAGCTATGCGAAGTACCAGGACACCGTCGCCGGCGTGCCCTACGTCTACGCCCCCGGCATCAACGGCGGGCTGTTCAGCACGTTCGAAGATCCCGCGTCCATTCTCCGCAAGGTCAACGTCGTGACCTCGCAGCAACTCGGCGGCGTCTTCTTCTGGGACCTCTCGAGCGACCTGCCCGACACCAATGCCGACGCCCTCGTCCGCACGGCCGGCCAGGTCCTCCGGCAGGCACCCGCACGGGTGAGCAGCGTGGTCATCAACGACGGCTCCGCCCAGCGTTCGCGGGTCACGGAGTCCACCGTGACATTCGACAAACTGATGACACTGGGCACCGGCGCGATCACGCTCACCGGCGCGGGCAGCGTGACGGTCCCCGTCATCGTGACCACGACCGGCAGCACGGCCACGCAGACCATCGCCCGGGTCACGTTCCCACCACTCGCCGACGGGCGGTACACCGTGCGGGTCAACGCCAGCCAGACGCTCGACCCGATCAACCGCCCGCTCGACGGCGACGCCAACGGCACGCCCGGCGGCGACTACACCATCGGCCTCCACCGCCTCTTCGGCGACGCCGACGGCGATGCCACAGTAACCGCCAGCGACTTCCTCGCCTTCCGCCTGGCCTTCCTCAGCAACAACCCCACCTTCGACGCCGACAACGACGGTCAAGTCACCGCTGCCGACTTCCAAGCGTTCCGCTTGCGGTATCTGGCGACGGTGTGATTCCCCCGAAAGAGCCCCGCACGAAGTAAGGGGCACTTCACGCCGCCGCCCGCCACACCGAGCACCATTCGATGTTGTCGAGCCGCTGCCGGGCACCGACTGCGGCCGAAACGTCGCCGTTCCTCACACCGTGCATTCACCAATCTGTTTCGTTACTCTCCCGATTCCGCGGACGCGCCGTCAGCACGCCGCAATCATTGCCGATTGCCACGAGGTGCAGCGCAAAATAGACCAGCGCTGACTCCTTGTGGTGCGTCATCGGATATCTATCCAGCCAAGCGTCGATATCATCAAAGTCGTCCGCCACTCGCCAACTGAGCATTGACAGTGCATTGAGTTCGTCAGACGAGGCCATGCGAAAGAACTCTCCAATGGCCTGATCGCCGCTTACGACACCATACTTCTCTGCGGCGGCCGCAAGGTAGCTCAAGTGGGAGGGTAACTTCTGCCAATCGAGCATAGTCGGGTCCAACAGGGCCTCATATCTCACTCGGTGCCAACTACGGTTCTCGATCCTGACCAGTTCATTCTTTGCCAGAACGTTTGCGGCGTCTCACACTTTTTTGCGGTCACAGTCGGGTGCGCATTACCGACCGCCGAAGGCACTGAAGGTCCCGTCATCTCCGACGGTAACATACAGGTGCTGTGTGTGTTGCCGCGAGGTCGGGATGAACTCGATAAGCCACGCGCCACCCGCCGGTGATCGCCTCATGTTTACTTCGTAATCGTCAGGCAAGGCGTGATTCTTCTCGCGAACGTGCCTCATGGCAATGGCCATGACATCATCCGGCGGCATCATCATGGAGCTGCCAGGCTTTTCCGTAGTCTGAGATTGATCTTCCGGCAATGGTTCGCGGTTCCCCGCGATGCGCGAGGTCGATGGCAGGTCATTCCTCGGAAAGGCAATCATCACCATCGCGAATGCCAAGGCTCCAACAACGAGCATTCCCAGGCACTTGTCTTCGCGGGGCAAAGTCGACAGCATGCTACCTTCCAATCCATCGCCCCGGACCGAGTCTCGGTTGTTGGGGTGACGCCGGCGGTCGGGCACCCATGGAATCTCTCATGCCACCGCATTGTACCCGGACTTTGAGCAGGAATGAATGGGTGGCACGAAACGGAAGATGTTCGAAAACCACCCGGGCCATGACTGGCCAGGTTCGCTCGGATGGCTGGACGGGTGCCATGCTTCCGCGGAACCCGCGTGATCGTGTTCCGCCGGGCAGAGTCATGTTGATCGCGACGATGCGGAAGCATGTCCGCTTGCGCTGGCCTCATGCTTCCGCAAAGCCGGAAGCATGGCACCCGATACCCCTCTTCCCGACACCCGACACCCGACACCCGACACCCGACACCTGACACCCGGCGCCCGATCCCCGGTTTCCTCCATTTGTCCAGTTCGTTTAATTCGTCCCAGGTGGGGTGGGTGATATCGCCAAAACGAATTTGCGATTGCGGCCCTTACTTCGCAAGATCCATTGCGGACGCCACTTGCGCCCATTCACCGTTGGACCGGCTGAGAAATGCTCCCAGGGAGACAATTCGTACGGGGCGGGTCGGCGTCGCCGTTCGCCCCTACCGCTTCCAGTGCAGAATCGGCTCTTTGGCCGCCTTCACCTCGTCCGGCCTGCTGATCGCCGTCGTGTGCGGGGCTTCCTTCAGGAACGCGGCATCTTCCCCGGCGATCGTCCGCAGCACTTCCGCGAACTGGTCGAGCGTTTCCTTGCTCTCCGTCTCCGTGGGCTCCATCATCAAGGCCTCGGGCACCACGAGCGGGAAGTACACCGTCGGGGCGTGGAAGCCGAAGTCGAGCAGGCGCTTCGCCACTTCCATCGCGCTGATCTTCTTCTCGGCCCGCAGCTTCTTCGCGCTGGCCACGAACTCGTGCAGGCAGCGGTCGCCGTACGGCACCGCGTAAATGTCCTTCACCTTCTCGCGCAGGTAGTTGGCGTTGAGCACCGCGACCTCGCTGACCTCGCGAAGCCCGGCCGCCCCCAGCGTCCGGATGTAGAACCAGCCGCGGAGCAGAATGCCGATCGTCCCGAAGTAGCCGCGCACCCGGCCGATGCTCAGCGGCCGATCGCTGTCGAGCCGATACCGGTCACCGTCCTTGACCACCATCGGCGACGGCAGGAACGGCTCGAGGAAATCGCGGACCGTGATCGGGCCGCTGCCGGGGCCGCCGCCGCCGTGCGGGCCGGTGAACGTCTTGTGGACGTTGTAATGCTGCATGTCCGCACCGAAGTCGCCCGGGCGCGTGAGCCCGAGGATGGCGTTCATGTTCGCGCCGTCGAGGTAGACCAGGCCGCCGACGTCGTGGACCCGCTTTGCGATCTCCACGATCCGGCTCTCGAACAGGCCGAGCGTGTTCGGGTTCGTGATCATGAACACGGCCGTCTTGTCGTCGAGTTTCGACGCGAGGTCGTTGACGTCTACAAGCCCGTCCGGCCCGCTCTTGACCGTGACCGCCTCGAACCCGGCGAGGGCCGCGCTCGCGGGGTTGGTGCCGTGCGCGCTGTCGGGGACGAGCACGCGCGACTTGTGCGTCTGTTTCCTGTGCCGGAAGTAGGCGGCCGCGACATACAGCGCGGTGAGTTCGCCCTGTGCCCCGGCCGCGGGCTGGAGCGAACACGCCGGCAGGCCCGAGATCTCACAGAGGAACTGCTGCATCTCGTACATGATCTGCAGCATGCCCTGGCACGAATCGTCGGGCTGCAGCGGGTGAACGCCCGCGAGGCCCGGCAGGCCGGCCAGGCGCTCGTGCCGCTTCGGGTTGTACTTCATGGTGCACGACCCGAGCGGGTAGAAGCTCGTGTCGATGGCCATGTTGCGGGTCGAAAGATTGACAAAGTGCCGGATCAGGTCGATCTCGCCGACTTCGGGCAGCGCGGGCGGTGCGGCCGACAGCGCAGACGCCGGCAGGCCGTGATCCGCCTCCACGTCGCTGGCCGGCACGTGGTGGCACCGCCGGCCCTTGCGGGAAAGCTCGTTCAGCAACTCGGTCGCTATGGTTTTCATGTTCGTGGGTGTTCGGTGGTGTGGGGTGGGCGGTCAACGGGCGGCACGCCGGGCCCAGGCCGCGGCCAGACGGTCGATCTCGTCCTTCGATCTCTTCTCCGTCACGGCGACGGCAATGTCGTGCGCCCCGATCTGCAACCCGGCCAGGAAGCCGTCGGCCCGAAGGTCGGCCAGCAACTTCGCGGGGTCGCCCGGCACGCGGACCACGAACTCCTTGAAGAACGGCTTGTCGTACGCCAACTTCACGCCGGGGATCTTCGCCAATTGGGCCGCGGCATAGTGCGCCTTGCGGGCGCACAAGTCGGCCGTCTCGCGCAGGCCGGCCGGGCCGAGCGCGGTGAGGTACACCGACGCCCGCAGTGCGAGTAGCGCCTGGTTGGTGCAGATGTTACTGGTCGCCTTATCCCGGCGGATGTGCTGCTCGCGGGTCTGGAGCGTGAGCACCCAGCAGCGCTTGCCCCGGCGGTCCGTCGTCTGGCCGACGATCCGCCCGGGGATCTTGCGGACGTACTCCTGCCGGCACGCGAGGATTCCGAGGTAGGGCCCGCCGAACCCGAGCGGTACGCCCAGCCCCTGCCCCTCGGCCACGGCGATATCCGCGCCGTAGTCGCCGGGCCGCTTCAACACGCCGAGGCTGATCGGGTCGAACACCGCGACGAACAGAGCCCCGGCCGCCTTCGTGGCCGCGGCAATCTGCTCCACATCTTCGAGGCAGCCGAAGAAGTTGGGGTGCTGCACGACGACGGCCGAGGTGTTGGCATCGACATGCTTGCGGATCTCGGCCGGGTCAACGACGCCGCTCGGCACGGGGACCGTGACCAGTTCCGTGCTCAGATTCGTCAGGTAAGTGGCGAGTGTCGCGCGGTATTCGGGGTGCACACTGCCGGCGATCACGACCTTGCCCGGCCGGTCGGTCAGGGCCCGAGCCATCAGCACAGCTTCCGCGACCGCGCTCGCGCCGTCGTAAAGGCTGGCGTTGGCAACGTCGAGGCCGGTGAGTTCACAGATAAGGCTCTGGAACTCGAAGCCGACCTGCAGCGTGCCCTGGCTCGCTTCTGCCTGGTAGGGCGTGTAAGCGGTGTAGTATTCGCCACGCGAGGCGATGGCATCGACGACCGCGGGGATGAAGTGGTCGTACGCCCCGCCGCCGAGGAAACAGACGTGCGAGTCGGCGGAGCAGTTCTTCGCCGCGAGTTTCGCCGTCAGCTCGGTAAGGTCCTGTTCGCACAGGCCGGCGGGAAGGGCCAGCGGTCGCCCGAGGCGAATATCCGCCGGGATTTGATCGAGAAGTTGTTCGACTGAGGAGGCGCCGACCGCCTTGAGCATTTCCTGTCGGTCGGCGGGGGTCAACAGCGTATAAGCCAACGGTGAATCTCCCTGAAGGGACACCATTAGCTATAGGTGCGAAGCGGTCGCGCCGCCACCGGCCTCCCAGCAGCGGCGTGACTGAAAACGATCAATGGGCTTCGTTCGCGCAATGCTCTTCGTAGGCGGCCGCGTCGAGCAGATGGCCGAGGCTCGCGCCGGGGCTCATCTTGACCTTGAACAGCCAGCCCTGCCCGTAAGGATCTTCCTGAATCAGGCCGGGATTCGTAGCCACTTCGTGGTTGGCCGCGCTGATTTCGCCGTCGACTGGCGAGTACAGGTCGTTGGCCGACTTCACGGTCTCAATCGCGCCGCAATCCTTGCCGGCCGAGACGGCTTTGCCGGTCGCGGGGAGTCCGACGAATGTGATGTCGTTGAGCAGGTCGGCAGCGAACCGGCTGACGCCGACCGTCGCGACGTCGCCGTCGACAGCCACCCACTCGTGCGTCTTTGTATAGCGGAGCGTTTTCGGGTCCATCTTCGGCCTCGTCGTTTACTTTTTCGGACGCTGGTAGAACGGAAGCGCGACCACGGTGGCAGGCACCGTCGTCCCGCGGATATCCACTTCCAATTTCGTGCCGACCTCGGCGTGTGCCGGGTCAACATATGCCATGGCGATTGGTCGGCCCAGAGTCGGCGACGGCGCTCCCGAGGTCACCGTGCCGACGCTCTTGCCCGCCATGACGACGCCGCAGCCCTCGCGGGCGCTTCGGCCGGGTTCGAGCGTGAGGCCGACGCGCTTCCGCCGGGCGGCATCGCCCTTCTTCGCGAGCATCGGTTCCTTGCCGACGAACTCGCCCTTGGCCGGCTTGACCGCCCAGCCGAGCCCCGCCTGGAAGGGGTCAATATCCATCGAAAGCTCATGGCCGTACAGCGGCATGCCGGCCTCGAGTCGCAGCGTGTCGCGGGCGCCCAGCCCGCAACAGACGGCACCGCGGCGAACGAACTCGTCGGCCAGCTCCACGACCTTGTCGGCCGCCAGCATGACCTCGAAGCCGTCTTCGCCCGTGTAACCCGTCCGACTAACGACGCACTGATTGCCCCGGCATCGTGTCGCCGTCGCGTAATAGTACTTCAGCCCGGCCACGTCCGCCTCGAATAGGCCGGCCAGCAGTTCAACCGCCTTCGGCCCCTGCACCGCGAGCATGCCGGTCGACTCGGTTTGGTCCTGCATCTGCACGTCCTTGCCAGCGGCGTACGTTTGCAGGCGGTCCCACACGGCCTTGCGGTTGGACGCATTGACGACCATCGTCCAGCCGTAACTCCAGCGGTAGACAAGAATGTCGTCGACAATCCCGCCCTGCTCGTTGCCGACGAGTCCGTAGCGGACCTGCGTGTCCTTCATTCCCGCGGCGTCGTTTGTCCAGGCGTGGTCTATGAGCGCGAGGGCTTCGGGCCCGCCGATCGAGAACCGGGCCATGTGCGAGATGTCGAAAAGGCCCGCGGCCGAGCGGACGGCGGAGTGTTCCGCCACGATCCCCGCGTATTGCACCGGCATCTGCCAGCCGCCAAACTCGACCATCCGGCCCTTGTGGGCCACGTGCCAGTCGTAAAGCGGGGTGTGCAGCGCCATCGGATACTCCTGCGAATCGTGCCGGGGTCATGTTAGATGTTTCACGTCCGTCGTCACGCCGGACTTGGCCTTTCCCCGGCTGTTGGCTAGATTCCCGGGATGACCGGACTGATCCTGATGCTGGCCCTGTGTGCCGACCCGTTCCCGTATGAAAAGGATGAGCGGGAGCTTTCCGCCGACATCCACGAACACGAGTTGAAGGCCCACGTGTACCGGCTTGCCGGTTCGGAGTTCATGGGTCGGTCGGGCGACGGCGGCGAGCGGGCGGCCGTCCACATCGCCGACGCGTTCCGCCGGCTGCCGCTCAAGCCCGCGTTCGGCGATTCCTATCTGCAACCGATCCCCTGGCTTCTGACCACGCCCCGGGCCGACGGCAAGAAGGTGGTCGGCCGGAATGTCGGGGCCTATTTGCCCGGCAGTGATCCCGCGCTGGCCGACGAGTGGATCATCCTCGCAGCGCATTACGACCATTTGGGCGTGCGGTTCGGCAAGATGCACCCCGGGGCCGACGACAACGCCAGCGGCGTGGCGATGCTACTGGAAGTTGCCGAGGCGATGGCGCTCGCGCCCGAGAAGCCCAAGCGGTCGGTGTTCTTCATCTCGTTCGACCTCGAAGAGATCGGCCTACAGGGCTCGACGCACTTTGTCACGAACCCGCCCCGGCCCTACGCGAAACTGAAGGCCATGCTCGTTGCCGACATCATCGGGCGTTCGATGGCGGGTGTCATGGACGAGCACCTCTTCGTCCTCGGCAGCGAGACCAGCCCGGAACTCACGAACTTAAGCAAAGCCGTCAGACCCGAAGCCGGTTTGAGCGTCGCCCGACTCGGCCACGATCTTGTCGGCACGCGGAGCGATTACGGCCCGTTTCGCGATCGCAAGACGCCGTTCCTGTTCTTCACCACCGGAGTTCACAAGGACTACCACCGCTCGACGGATCTGCCGGACCGGATTAACTACGCCAAACTCACGAAGATCAGCCGGTGGATCGAGGCGGCCACGCGTCAGGTTGCCGACGCGACCGACACCCCGAAATGGGACCCCGCCCCGCTTGGCCCCGGCCTCGACGAAGTGGCGGCTGTCTTGGAATTGTTCAACCGGTCGCTCGCCAAGCCGGAGGTCGTGCCGCTCACGGAAGACCAGCGTAAACGGTTCGAGGCGTCCCGCGACCGCTTGAAGGAAATCGCCGACCGCGGCACAATGACGGCCGACGACCGCGTCTGGCTCATTCGGACTGCTCAATGGGCCCTGCTCAACGTGTTTTGATAAGGGTGATCGTGTCTGCGAATCTCGTGGCGCTCTCGGAAGGGCCTAACCTGCCGCTCGATCGGCCGGTGCTGCTCGTCGGCCGTCATGCCGAGTGCGATCTGCAACTCAATTCGGGTAAAGTCTCCCGCCGGCATTGCGTCATCGCGACGGTGAACGGGAAACTTGTCATCCGCGATCTGGGTAGCACCAACGGCGTCCGGATCAACGGCGAACCGGTGGATGAGGGGTTTCTGTATCACGGTGACGAAGTCGTGATCGGCAACTTCCGCTACCGTGTGGAGCTCGGCGACGACCCGACAGGTCGGACCGCCCGCCCCGACTCGCCCGCCGAAGCCCCCGTTCATTCGGGTACAGACTCGTAGCACTCACGTTCCCGGAGCGGATGGTCCATGTATCGAAGCCTTATCGCGGCCTTCGCAATTCTTGCGATCCCATCGCCGTCAGTGGCACAAGCCGACCGGTACGACACCGGTCGGCGACTCGTCGCGTTCGAGAGGGCGTGGGACGCGACGTCCGACGCCGCGGCTCGAAAGCAGACGCTGCCGTTTCTGAAGCAGGCCATGGCGACGTTTTTCTCCGGACGATTGGGAGACGCGGGGCAGTTGATCGACCGGGCCCGATTCGCGCTGGCCGGGATCGACCCGACGCCCGACCAGCGTGCGGCCTCGGCCCTCGCCGTACGCCCCCGGGCGCGCTTGCTGGACCGATCGGCAGGCCGTCTGGAGTTGACCGTCGCACGACTGTACGACCCGAAAGTCGAATCACCCGAACTGAAACTGACAGTCGAGTTGAACGCAGGCGATAAGAAGGCCACTGCGACCGAGTCAATTCGTGTCCTGCCGACTCAAGTGTCGCTGCCGATCACCGACATACCCCCTGGCGACTGGCCGGTATCGTGGAAACTGGCGGTCGGGGATAAGACGCTCTGCACCGGCGAGTTCACAGTGTCGCTCGTCGACAAACTCGACGACCGACTCGGGGCACTGGCCCAAGCGGTGGAGAAACTGCCAACCGAAAAACAAACGAGCGAACACCGGACGCTGCGCATGCTCGCCGGCCTGCTCACCAAACTGAGCCAGGGTGCGAGCCTCGAAACTGATTACCCTGCGGCCCGATTGCTCAATGATGCGGAGGCACTGGACAGGCTGCCGGTGGATGGACGCTTCTTCGAAGCGTCGCGAACCGGCCAGCATTGGATCACGCTGGAAACCGCGAAGGGTGCACCAACGGTGCGCGTCGCGGTGCCCGCGGCCAAGGAAAATCAACCCGTTCCGCTGGTCGTTGCACTGCACGGCGCGGGCGGGACCGAGAACATGTTCTTCGACGCGTACGGTCACGGCGCGGTCGTCCGCGAGTGCGAGAAACGCGGATGGATGCTGGTCGCGACCCGCACAGAGTTCTTCGGGGCACCGCCAGTAGACCTCATCGTCGATGAGCTGGCCAAGCGTTACCCGATTGACAAGTCGCGGGTGTTCCTCGTGGGTCATTCGATGGGTGCGGGCCAGGCGATTGGCCTGGCACAGCAGCATCCCGGGCGGTGGGCCGGGGTGGCCGCACTGGGTGGCGGGTCGCGAGTCAGCAAGCCCGAGGCATTCAAGTCGGTCCCACTGTTCGTCGGGGTCGGCACCGAAGACTTCGCCCTGAGCGGGGCTCGAGCGCTCGGCAAATCGGCGGCGACGGCCGGCGGGACACTCGTCGTTCGGGAGTACCCCGACATAGAACACATCGTAATTGTGCAGGCTGCTCTGCCCGACGTGTTTGCCTGGTACGACAAACTACCGCCCCGGTAAGCCGATGCAGAATATCGTCATCGCCGAGCCTTATCAGTTCGTTCCTCCGCTCGCGACGACGGTCTGGACCTGGCCCATCCGGTATTGGCTGCCGCGGCGCGTCCGCTCGGCCTACGGCGTGAGGTCTCTCGAATTCCGCGGCATGGAAAAGATCACAGCCGCGCTCGATGCCGGGCACGGCGTCCTGCTCGCGCCCAACCACTGCCGCCCCTGCGATCCGGAAATCATCGGCGTGTTGTGCTGCCAGATCGCTCGCCCCTGCTACATGATGGCCAGTTGGCACCTGTTCAAGCAGGGGGCGATCCAGCGGTTCATGCTCCGGGCCGGCGGCGTGTTCAGCGTCAACCGCGAGGGCGCGGACCGCGAGTCGATCAAGGCTGCCACGGCGATGCTCGTCGACGGTCGCCGGCCGCTAATCCTTTTTCCCGAAGGGATCATCAGCCGGTCCAACGACCGGTTGCGGCCGGTGATGGACGGCACGGCATTCATCGCCCGGGCGGCCGCCAAAATCCGGGCCAAGTCGTCCACGCCCGGCAAGGTCGTCATCTTCCCCATTGCCCTGCACTACTACTTCGACGGCGACCTGCGCGCCGCCGTTGAACCTGTTCTCGCGAAGATCGAAAAGCGGCTCAGCTGGCAGTCGCAACAGGACCTACCACTCGTCGAACGGGTGAAGAAACTCGGCGAAGGCCTGCTGGGGATCAAGGAACTCGAGTACTTCGGTTTCGCCCAGGCCGGCCCGATCGCGGACCGCCTGCCCCGGCTCATCGATCAGGTGCTGACGCCGCTCGAGAAGCGGTACGAACTGTCGCAGCCGGGCAACGACGTGATGGAGCGGATCAAGAAGATCCGTTCGCTGATCGTTGCCGAGCTGATTGCCGGGCAATTGCCGAAGGCCGAGGTGGATCGCCGCTGGCGGTTCCTCGTCGATTGCTATTTCGCACAGTGCCTGGCCTGCTACCCCGTCGGCTACCTTGACGACAACCCGTCGGTCGAGCGGATACTGGAAACCGTCGAGCGGTACGAAGAAGACCTGACGGACAAAACGACGATTCACCAGCCGCTCCGCTGCGTGGGTGAAGTGTGCGACGCCATCGAGGTATCGCCCGAGCGGCCCCGCGGCGCGGCCGACCCGGCCATGGTCGCGCTCGAGGAGTCGCTGAAAAGCAAACTGGCGGAACTTGCCCGCCACGGCACCGCATGGAAGGAGTGACTTTGCCCATGCCGGACGTCGCCTCGCCGCCCATCGTCCTGCGCGTCGCGCTGATCGTCATCGGGCTGGCCTTCTGGTTTGCCACGCAGCGCATGATCAACTACCGGCCCCGGGGTTCGGGGACGATTGGCGACGGGCTGCACACGCTGACAGAGCCGCTCTGGCGGTGGTTCTCGGCTGAGCGGCGACGTTCCGACGTGCTGCTGATCGTCACTTCATTGGGGATCGACCTGTTCGGCCTGTTTCTGATCGGCCTGATTCTCCTGGGGCCGACCGTCGCGCCGTTCTTCGGTTTACTCTTCCTGTTCGGGCTGCGGCAGGTGTGTCAGGTATTGTGTACTTTGCCGGTGCCCGAAGGCTGCATCTGGCGTCCGACCGGCGTCCCGACGTTTCTCGTGACGTACGACGTGGCCAACGATCTGTTCTTCTCCGGCCACACGGCGATGGCCGTCTTCGGCGCGATCGAGGTCGGCCGGTGGGGCGGCACCGTGTGGGGCGTCGCGGCCGGCGCGGTCGCCGCGTTCGAGGCGCTGGCTGTGATTGTCCTGCGTGCCCATTACACCATGGACGTCTTCGCCGGGGCGATGACGGCGGTCGTCGCCGTACTCTTTGCCGACGCGATCGGCCCCACCTTCGACGCCTGGCTGGTCGCCGTCGGCGCGTGGCTTTGACCTTGACGCGAACATAGACCCGCGGGTATCGCGACATCGGAATTGTCCCGAGGGTCGGCAGATGCGCGCGCGGTTCAGTCTCATGGTGGCCTCGGCAACGTTTGCTTTGAGCGGCTGCGCCGGCTTCTGGGACGAAGTCACGAGCCGGGAATTCAGCCTCTCCAACACGCTGAATCCGCCCGACCCGATGACAGTGCTCAAAACAAGTACCGACGGCGACGCCCGGGCCAAGGCCTACGCCCGCCTCGAGGAACCGAAGAAGCGCACGGGATCGGCTGCCGAACAGGATGAGGTCATCAAGATGCTCTCCCAGGCGGCGGTCAGCGATCCACAGCCGCTGTGCCGGATGGCGGCGATTCGGACGCTCGGCCGATTTGAAGACCCGCGGGCCGTCTCCGCATTGATCGCGGCTTATCAGTCGAGCGACCAGCTCACGCCCGAGCCGGCCGCCATGGTGAAGTGCCAGGCGCTCAACGCTCTCGGCGAAACACACAAACCGGATGCCGCCAACTTCCTGGCGGAGGTCGCGAAGACTCCGCTCAAGCCGGACCTCAATGACCGCGAGCGCGGCCAGGCCCGCGACGTCCGGCTGGCCGCCGTTCGATCGCTGAAGAATTTCCCGCAGTACGGCTCGGCCACCTCCGCGGCTCAGATGCTGGCCGTCGGCGACAAGGACATCGCCGTGCGCGACCGGGCCCGCGAAGCGTACGTCGCTATGACCGGGAAGGAACCGGAAGCGACGCCGGTCCCGGGAACTTCGACGGAAACCAATGCCATCGCGACGGTCGGCCACACGCAGACGAAACGATAGTACGGTCTCGTCAGTTTTCGGCCGCCGGCTACAGAAGACGGTATGAAACTCCTACCGCTCCTGGCGTGGCTGGCTTGTGCCGGGCCCGCGTTGTCACTCGAGATTCGCAACATCCAGGCGTGCCACGGTCCGCTCGGCCCCGCCCGCACCCGACTCGAAGTCACTCCGCTCGAAGAAGTCGTGTACCGCTTTGTCGTCGCCGGGTTGAAACCAGCGGCCAATGGTGAGTTCCAATTCGACATCGCCTATTCGATGACCGATAGCACGGGCAAGGTCGTTTTGAGCGACACGGGCAGGCATTCCGTCGTTGCCGTCATGAGCGGCGACGCGACGCCGGCCACCGCGGCGATCCAAGTCGGACCGACAGCGCCGCCCGGTGATTACACGCTGAGGGTCACGGTCACCGATTGCAACGGCGGCGGGGACGCCCACTTCTCCCGCCGGCTCACGTGCAAGCCGGGTGAGTTTCGCGCGATCAACCCGCGGTTCTTTCACGACGCGGCTCGCACCACGCCCGGCCCGGCGGGGGGCCTCGCGGGCCAGTCGATCTACCTGCGCGTGTTGGCCGCAGGCCCGAAGTGGGAAGCAGGAAAGTCGTCCGTCGCGCTCCGCGTCGAACTGACCGACCTCGAAGGGAATACTGTCTCGCGCCAGCCGGTCACCACACGACGGGAGATAACGGAGGGCGGGCCGTTCCGCGGGATCGGCCTCGAAACGTTGCTGCCGCTGGCCAAGCCTGGCGAGTATCAGATCAAGCTCACCGTGATCGATGAACTCGCCCGCCGGGAAGACGTCATCACCCTGCCGCTGACGGTCGGCTCGCCCTGAGTCAACGCGGGAGGCCGAAAGCGATCAAATGGCTTTGCGTCCGCAGTAGAAACAGCCCGTCGGCAATCGCCGGCGTCGCCATGCAGACCTCGCCGACAGGGTTGACGGCGAGCAACTCGTACTTCGGCCCGGCTTTCACGACCCGCACTCCCCCTTCCTCGCTCGTGAAGTAGATCCGGCCGTCGGCCGCGACGGGGCTTGCCGTGTAGCCGCCCGCGCCTCCCATGCGTTCCGTGTAGACGCTCTTGCCGGTCGCGAGGTCGTAGCAGGTCAGCATGCCGCTGTTGGTGCAGACATAGAGATGCGGGCCGTACGCGATCGGCGTCGGCATGTACGGGCCGCCCTTGCCCAGGCTCCACGCGACCGAGTCGTTCGACTTCTCGTCCTTCTTCAGGCTGATGTCACCGGTCGCGCCCGGCCTGACGGCATAGATCGGCTGCACGGGCCGGTAACCGCTGCAAATGATGATGAGACCATTGGCGAGGAAGGGCGTCGGCACCGTGATCTCGGAGTGCTTGCCGAGCTTCCAGAGTTCCTTGCCGGTATCCGGATCATAGCCGCGGGCAAACTTCGTAGCATTCGTCACGACCTCCGTGCGGGTCGGACCGACGATGGCCGTGGGCGTGCCCCAACTCGGAATTTCCTCTCGAACCGACTTCCAGAGTTGTCTGCCGTCTGCGAGGGCGAAGGCCGCGAGGTATGAGTCCTTTCCTACATCGCACTGCACGATGACCTTGTCGCCACAGATCACCGGCGAGCTGCCGAATCCCCATTGATAGTCGGGGTCGAAGAACCAGCCGGCGTCGAGCGGCCCGAGATCCTGCTTCCAGACAAGCTGGCCGTCGCGGTCGTAGCAGTACAGGCCCTCCGCGCCGAAGCTCACGACGACGCGCCGGCCGTCCGTTGCCGGCGTCGGGTTGGCGTGGGTGCCTTTGAGGTGCCGCTTGATCCGCGGGACGCCCCGGCTCGCTGTCTTGTCCCACACGACGGAACCGGTGGACTTGTCGAGACAGATCAACTTCCACTCATGCTCGGTCTTGTCTTCGACCGAATCCACGTCGCCGTACTGCCCGGGCCGGAGCGTCGCTTTCGCATCGCCACTAACGGCTGTCGCGACGAAGATCCTGTCCCCCCATACCACCGGACAGGCATGGCCGAGTCCCGGGATCGGCGTCTTCCACTTGATGTTTTTGCCCGTCTTCGCATCGAAGTTGGTCGGGGGGAATTGACCGTCGGCCACGCCGGTCGCGCCTTCGCCGCGGAACTGCGGCCAATTCCCCGCCGTCGCCGGCCGACCGGTCGGCTCCGGGGCAACGCGGGCCACGTCACGGCTCATTACCGTCTTCTCGAACCGCTCGAAGGTGCGATCCGGCCCACTCTCCGACTTGCGCACAAACTTCGTCACCTTGCCATCGGACTTCGTGAACTCGAAAGTTCCGTTACCGCCTTCGGGCTTGAAGATCTCGTCCTTGTCGTGGACCAGCGTGTACACCGCCTGACCGTCCACCTTGAGAATCAGCTCTCCGTCCTTGGCGGCGACTTCGACTTCGCCCGCCTCGCTGTTCTTGAAGTGGCCGAGGTACGGCCCCGGCGGCGGCCCGGTCACCTTCTTTTTGGCTTCCGGTGCGATTGCGCCGGCCTTCTTCAGCAGGTCGACGACTTCCGACTTCGTCGCCGCCGCCCAGGCCAATGTCAGCGTGGCGGCATTCGGCTTACCCTTTTCGATGAGAACTTTGACCATGTCGATCTCGCCGGACCGGGCCGCCCCGACGAGCAATCCCGATGCTCCGGTGGCTCCGCCATCGAGTAACTGCCCGACGACCTCGGCATGACCTCGCATGAACGCCCATGTGATCGCCGTCGTACCGTAAAACGTGTCTTTGCTGTTAGGGTCAGCCTTCTTTTCCAGAAGCAGTCGCACGACGGCGGCGTGTCCCTTGTCGGCCGCGAATGTGAGGGCCGTCGCCCCGTAGGCGGTTTTGGAGTTAGGGTCGATGCCGTCTTCAAGCAGCTTGCGAACGACTGCCACATCTCCCTTGCGGGCGGCCGCGAAGAGTTCGTCGGCCGGCGGGTCGGCCGCAAAGCCTATCAGCGCGAGCAGGATCGGGAACATCACTATTCTCCCTGACTCGAAGAGATCACGGCTACGGCATCCGCTCGGAGTTCAGCACGCTTGCCACCACCGAGTCAGCCGTCAGCCCGTCGGCCTCCGCGTCGTAACTTAGCACAAGCCGGTGCCGGAGGACATCCGGGGCCAGGCTCTTGATGTCTTCGGGAAGCACGAAGTGCCGGCCTTGAATCAACGCATACGCCTTGGCCGCCTGCACGAGACCGACGCCGGCCCGCGGGCTCGCACCGAACCGCACGGCTGGGCCGGACTGCGGCGGTCGGGTCGCCCGGATCAGCCGAAGCGCGTACTCCTTGATCTTCGGGTCGACGTGGACTGCGTCGGCCAGGCCGCGGACCCGGGCGATGTCCGGCGCGGTCCAGGCTTCTGTCGGCGGCGCGGGCGACGCCCCCGAGGTGAGTCGGTCGATGATGGCCGCCTCGTCGTCAGCACCCGGATAGCCGACCACCACTTTGAAGAGGAAGCGATCCAATTGGGCCTCGGGCAGCGGATACGTGCCTTCCTGTTCGATGGGGTTCTGCGTCGCAAGAACCATGAACGGCTCGGGCAACGGATACGACGCTTCGCCGATGGTGACCTGCCGCTCCTGCATCGCCTCGAGGAGCGCGCTTTGCACCTTGGCGGGCGCGCGGTTGATCTCGTCGGCCAGGACAATCTGGGCGAAGACGGGCCCTCGCTTCACCGTGAACTCACCGTCGCGGGGGTGAAACACCTGAGTCCCGATGACGTCGGAGGGTAGCAGGTCGGGCGTGAACTGGATCCGGGAGAATTGCAACGCAAGCGAGCCGGCCACGGCGCGCACGGCAAGCGTCTTGGCGAGGCCGGGCACGCCCTCGATCAACACATGCCCCCCGGCCAGCAGACCAATCAACATGCGATCGATCAGCGGACGCAGGCCGACGACCGACTGCCCGACCCGCTCGTAGATTCGGGCCACCTGGGCCTGGCATTCTCTGGCTTCAGCTTCGGTCATCGTGCGTCTCGCGCTAGGCCGGGGGTGGAGGCGCCATTCGCAGCGCGTCGGCAGGGCACACGGCCACACACAGCGTACAACTCACGCAGTCTTTCGGCCGGGGCATCCACGGCAGCCGCCCGGCCAACTCCAGGCACTGCGTCGGGCAGACCGTCACGCAATCTCCGCATCCGGTGCATCGGCGGTCGTCGAGGGCGGGCAACTCATTCATCCAACACCCATCAGCCCGGCCACGACGCCGGGCAGTAATTCCGGGGTTGCCCCCGCCGTGACGACATAGGCCGCCCCGAGATCCCAGGCCAATCCGAACAGTGCCGGCGGCCCATCGGTCACCGCCACTGTCCGTAACTCCGCCGGGAACCCGGCCGCCCGGGCGATCAGGGACAACTCCAACTCGGTATCCACACCCAGGCGCACGACGAGGACGCTGGGGCCGCCCGCGATGAGCAACCGCTCGCACGAGTCCACCTGGCGCGACTCGCGGAGGACCCACTTGCGCCCGGCGGCCAGTTCGTCCAACTGGCGGGCCAGTCGACCGTCTCGCTCGAAGACCACCACCTGAGGACGGCGCATCAGTCGGGCCCTCCGGCATCAGTGATCTTCAACGCTTCCATCCGGCGCAGGAGTCGCGGCCGCCAGACGCCCAACAGGTTCGCGGCTTTCTGTTTGTTTCCGCCGGACCGGGCGAGCGCCAGTCGGATCATCCGCTCTTCCACTTGCGCAAGCAACTCGTCGAGGGGCGGCAGCGGCGGCACCACGGCCGACGGCACGCTCGATTGGCGGACGGCCCACGGTAGCTCCGCCACATCGATCGTCGTCCCGGTGGCCCGCGTGGCAAGCCAGCGCTCGAGGTCGTCAAGGTTGCCCGGCCAGTCGGCCGAACGGATCAAGTCCATGACTTCGTTCGAAATGTGCAGCGACTTGCCCGCGGCCAGCCGGCCGAGGAGCAGTGGCAGATCGGCCGACCGCTCGACCAGTCGCGGTAACTGAATCACCATCGTCGCGGCAACCGACCAGAACTCCTCAGCCAGCCGCCCCTCGCGAATCTCCGCCGCGGGGTCCGTCGTGAATCCGACGACCAGTTGCAGTCGGGCCGGGAGCGAGCGGGCCAATTCCACCTGCAAATCACGCGGCAGCGAGGCTGGGTTCGCCAGGTAGACCAGCCCGATGTTGCCGGCTTGCTTGAGCGCGGCACGCACGGCGTCCGGCGGCAAGCGGTCGCACTCGAGGGCGACGCAAGTTGACTCGCGGCGTGGCGATTCGGCGTGAATCGTCCGGGCGAGCATCTGTTTGCCAGTCCCGAGTGAGCCGACGATGGCAACGGAGCAGCCGGTCTCGGCCGCGAGTCGGGCCTGAGTCACAACACGCCGGACAGCCGGCACGCTCGACTCCCAAAGCGACCATGAGAATCGCCGAATCGCCGTCACGCGGATTTCGCCCCAGCCGGTCGGCATCATCGACTTCGATGGTTCCGGTTCGCTGACGACGTGAATCCGGGCGAGGATGCCGACCGGGCGATCGTCGCCGAGAACCGGAAGAAAGTCGATGTCCCACCACGGCGGCCCGCCGTCTTTCCCGGGCGCGGGTCGGCGGACTTGCACACTCTGCCCGGCGAACACCTCCGCCGGCGGCGCGAGCGCGGCGGCCAGATCGGCGCGGGCGTGGCCGATCTCGCGCGTCGTACAGGTGATGCCGCGGGCCTCGGTCGGCGTGACCTGGGTCAGCGCCTCCCACGCGGGATTGACAAAGATGATTCGCCGCCGGCGGTTGAGGACGAACAGAGGTTCGCGGCCCCGGCGGAACAGCGAGGGCCAACGTCCGTCGTCCGCAATGTCGCGGGCCGGGTCCATATCTGCCGGTCAGAAATATGTGGAGACGACGTAAAGCACGATTCCGATGGTCGCCAGGAAGCCGGCCATGCGCGAACCCCACGACAGGGCTTCGCTCATGATCGACGGCCAATCCTCAAAGCGCGTTGCGCTGTAGATCAGGCTCACGACGACGAGCAGGATCGGGAAGTGCCAGTAGATCGATTCGGCGAGGAGCGGGTTCATGCCGGCTTCCCTTTCCCGTCACGCCCGAACGCGGGCCCGGCCAAGGCGTCGTAAATCACCAGCACGTTCAGCACGCCGGCGATGACCGTGTACACCCAGCCGAGGTCCCAGCGCTTGTCGCCGTCCCGCTGCAGCTCGTTGAGCCGGTCCTCGGGGATGGCATACTGCGTCCGCTGCAACCAGTTCATTTTTTCGGGCTGGGCGATCGCGTTGCGGTGCTGGGGCGACTCGGTCGGCGGGTCGGCCCAATAGTGATAGGCCGCGGGCCAAGCCGCCGCCCCGACCCAGAACTGCCCGGCGTACTGCGGCCGGTTGTACAGGTTTACGAGCAGACGGGGCCAGCTCCAGTTTTTCTGGGCTTCGCTGGCCGTGTCGCCGAAATAGACGTTCTGCCATTGGCCGAGAAACTGGCCATAGAAGAACAGCGAATAAACTCCGACAAAAAACAGCAGGCCTTTCCCGATCCGCCCTTGAAGGATCTGCCCGAGCCCGGGCACGACGAAGCTGAGGAACGCCCCCGACGGGTCCATTTTTTCCGGCGACGGTACGTGAGGGGCGGTCGCGTTCGACATGTCGGGTTATTCGGCTCCGGCGGCGAAGTCTTTCATCTTAGTCCGCCGACCGACGCCGACCAAGTCGCCCACGACGAAGTCAGCCAGTAAACGCTGTAGCAGAGCATCAAGAGTCCGGCGTACCCGAGGAGGGTCCGGCCGAACGACGAGACCGCCACCCTACCGAGAAAGCCCCAACTTGACGCCCAGGCGTCGAAGGCGTGATTGATCCGCACGGCGGGCCGGGACCAGAATGGAACCGGAACGGCCGCGGTATCCGTGACCGAAAACGGCGCGACCGCCGGCACGGGCTCGAAATTCAGCTTCGGTGCGGGTGCCGGGGCGACGGCCACCTCGGGTGCGTCGTCGAAGTGCCCGGCCGCGAGCTTTTCGGCGAGCGGGCTGCGATCCCCCAGCACCGAGCTGCCCGATTTGGGATTCAGGTCGATGTCCCAGCGTGCCGGCGAGGACGCCGGCTCGGGCGCGGATACTGGATCAGGAATTTGTGCCAGTTTCGGCAGGTCGAACTTCGGGACTTCGGCCGTGCGTCCGGACGGGAACACCGGCGCGGGCGGGTCGTTGCTCGGCTTGCCCGGGCCGTCCAGCATCTTCTGCAGGAGAGTATCCAACTCGTCGAGTTGCTGACGCGTCGAATTGTGCAGTGTGGTCGCCATGGCGAGTTCCTTCTCGGCCGTTCTCCGGGCGGCGCGCACTCGCCCCGCCCGGTTTTCACCGCGTACCATAGCATACATGGCCGACCGATTTTACGTCAGTTTTCCGATCGCACCCGGAGAATTGCTTCTCCAGGGCCCCGAGGCTCACCATCTTGCCACGGTCCGGCGGTTTCGGCCCGGCGATTCGGTCATTCTGTTCACCGGCGACGGGTCGGAATACCCGGCCGAAGTCCTGGCGGTCGGCAAAAAGGACGTGACGCTCCGACTCGGCGAGCCTCTTCGCCCCGTTCGCGAATTGCCCGGAAAGCTCGAAGTGGCCGCGGCCGTGCCCAAGGGCGACCGCGAAGAGTTCCTGATCGAGAAACTGACCGAACTGGGTGTGACCCGATTCGTGCCGCTCATCACCGCCCGCAGCGTCGTCGTCCCGAAGCAGGAGCGATTGCAGCGCACGGTGATCGAAGCCAGCAAGCAGTGCGGCCGTAATGTTCTGATGGAGGTGGCGGCACCCACGCGCTTCGCCGATTACCTGGCAGGTTCGACCGCGACTGAACGGTACCTGGCCCACACGGGCACCGGGCCGGACGCGAAGTCGCCCGCGGAACTGGCGCGGGCGGCGGGATTCGACGTGACCATTGCCGTCGGCCCGGAAGGCGGCTTCACGGATGAGGAGTTTGCGCAGGCGGTGCGAAGTGGCTGGCAGCCGTTGCATCTGGGCTCGCGCGTGTTGCGGATTGAGACGGCCGCCGTCGCGGCCGCCGGCTACGTCGCCTTGAGTGCGAGCACGGCTTGC
>JAIBBI010000159.1 GCA_019694755.1 Gemmataceae bacterium | reverse complement strand
GTGACCGCGGCCTACAACACGGCCACGACCGCGGGCGGCGGCACCCAGGTCGGCACCGCCAGCGATGTCACCGCCGTCAACACCATCGTCGCCGGGAACGCCGCCCCGACCGGGCCGAACGCCGGCGGCGATCCGTTCGCGGTCGGCTCGTCGAACAACGTGCTCAACCTGTCGGCGGCCCTCGCGGGTCTGGGGACGCTCGCCAGTAATGGTGGGCCGACACAGACGATCGCCCTGCTGCCCGGCAGCCCGGCCGTCAATGCCGGCACGGCCGCGGGCGCGCCGCCCGCCGACCAGCGGGGCCAGGTGCGTTTCGGTGCGACTGATGTCGGAGCGTACGAAGCTCAATCCCTCCAGCAGGCCAAGGTCAATCTGATTACGATCAACGGCGGTGACGCGCAGCGCAGCCGCGTCACGTCGCTCGCGATCACGTTCGACCACCTCGTGTCCTTCGCGACGACGCCGGCCGCCGCTTTCACGCTTCAGCGGCAAAGCGACGGCAAGATGCCCGCCCTCAGCGCGTCGGTCAACTCTAGCGGTAATGTCGTGACGCTGACCTTCCTCGCGGGAGATGCCGTGGATTCCGGCAGCCTGGCCGACGGCCGATACACGCTGACGATCATGGCGGCCGGCTTTGCCAGCGACGGCTTCGACGGCGACGGTAACGGCACGGGCGGCGACGACTACACACTTGTGGGTAACACCACGAACAAGCTGTTCCGCCTCTACGGCGACGCCGACGGCAGCGGGCAAGTCACCTCCAGCGACTTCCTCGCCTTCCGCCTGGCATTTCTGAGCTCGAGCACGGCCTTCGATTTCAACGGCAACGGTACTGTCGACAGCAGCGACTTCCTCGCGTTCCGCCTGCGGTTCCTGCAAAGCGTGTAGGCCACTCGGCGGTCATGACCCAGATTCGCAATTGCGGTCAAATGAACGCCAGAATGGTGGGCAGGATTTCACGGGCGAACGTTCTTTTTGGGAAGAAGGCCGCACACAGCCGGTAACACCAGCGAATCTTCGCCCTTTTGGTCGGATGTTCTATGTGCGGTGGAGAATCTGTGAAACGCGGGGCAGGGAGGTGGCCGCGGGCAAAAAGTGCAACAACTCTGTGCACTGCTGTGGTCTGCGACGATGGTGAAAAGCCGATCATCCGGCCGCAAGTGGCACCGAGGTATACGCGAACATGGAGCAATGCAGCGAGATTCGACGCTGGGTACTGACGGGTGGCCCGGCAAGAGTCATGCGGACGGGCAATTTCGGATTCACTGGACGTCACTGGCCTAGATCGTGACCCACGAAGAACCGACGAACGATTGCTGGAAGGAAATGGTCCGCCGATCGCCCTCAAAACGATTGTCTCGGTCCAAAGCCAAGCTCGAGCCGGATCCCACCTCGTCTCCGTCGCTCCACTCGTAATTGGAAACCTCGACTCTGACACAGACCACAAAAGCGGTTGCTAGCAATGCGGCACACTTCACCACCAACATCGGCTTCGAACAGCGGACCGAAGTCCTCGGACCCGAACGACTCACCGGCGGCGCTCTCGATAGGCTCACCCACCGCTGCCTCATCGTTGAATCGACCGGCGAAAGCGACCGCCTGCACGACGCGAAACGTCGACGACGGAACGAACCAAAATCCTGACCCCGACCCGACTCTTCGACCCCGGAGGCACTGCCGCCGTGTAAACCTCATCTCATTAACGCATTGGTCTTACCCCGCGCTGCACTTTTTACTCCGCCGCACACAGATAAAACTGAAACAGAGAGATCGTCGCCTGCCGCCGCCTTCCTCTTATGAATTGGTTGGGGCGACACGGCTCACGACAGGAGACAGGTTTCATGGATACTCGGCGACTCGTCTGCGGTTCGGTTTTTGCACTCCTACTGTCCGGGGCGTTCCTCATGGCCGACGACAAACCGCAAAAATTGTTTGACTTCACCGGAACGGATGCCGCTCAGGAGTGGCAAGTCATCAACGATGGCTTGATGGGCGGCGTGTCGGAGGGAAATTTCAAAATCACCGACAAGAAGACTCTGGAGTTCTTTGGCACCTTGTCTTTGGAGAACAACGGCGGCTTCGCCTCGGTGCGGACGAAGGCCAAAAAGCTCGGTCTGCAGAAAGGCGATACGCTGGTCGCCAAAATCCGAGGCGATGGCCGGGAATACTCGATGAACCTTTACCTCAACAAGCCGCTGATGGCCTTCTCGTATCGGGCAACGGTGCAGTCCAAGAAGGACGAGTGGATCGAGATCAAGCTGCCTTTCGACAAGTTCGAGGCAACCTCCTTTGGTCGAGTGGTTAAGAATGCCGGTGCGGTAAATCCGGAAGAGGTAAACGCCCTGGGCTTCATGTTGAGCGACAAGAAGGCCGGTGCGTTCAAACTGGAAATCGAGTCGATCAAGGTGGAGCGGGCGGCGAACTGAAAAAAAGGTGCGGAAGGGCGTTCGAGCCATGCAGCCTGCAAGTCTCTGGAAGCGAAGGATTTCGAAAACTAGATTCGCCTGTTGATAACGTCCCAACAGGTGCGCAGCTGTGACGGAGGCCGACTCAGCCCCCCGGGGTGCAAAGGATCGGGCGGGGCGGGAACCCGTGCTATCCTCGTCGCCATCGGCGTCGGTCGGTCTGCCCCGGCCCGCTGTCGCCATGACCCGCGATGTCGATTCCCGTCCGTTATCTTCAGAACCGGACGCTGAGTGAGGTACTCAGCCGTTGTCAACGAGCGCGGCCGACGCGGTCGTGGTTACGCTCCAGCATCTATTCGGGATCACCCGTCATGCGGGCGTCGCTATGAATCGGAATACGATAGGTACCGCCATTCGCATTTCTGCCGGTCGGCTGCGACGCAGCCGGCCGCGCACCATTCGGGGGCAACCGTCAGTCGTCCACGACCACCGGCCGGGCTCGACCGACCATTCTTTCGTCGTCAGGTGGTCCATTCGATCGGATCGTAATCGCGGCCATCCCGCGACACCGGCGCCGCCCTCGACCGGCTCACCGACCGCTGTGTGCGGCGGAGTAAAAGTGCAGCGCCGGGCGGGAAGTCGGCGGCGGGGGAAAAGTGCAGCGCCAAACCGTGCACTGCTGTGGTCTGCAATGATGGGGAACGGCCCGTCATCCAGCCGCAGGGTGCACCCAGGTGTGTGCGAACATGGAGCCATGGATCGAAATCCGACGCCGGGGTTCTGACCGGCAGGATGAGCAATCGTCCGGCATGCGAGCAGAATCGGATTCACGGAAAGACGCTGGTGAAGCTTTTGAATCTCAATGAACGGCCAGAGGAGTGTCGGATGAAATCGCCCAGCGGATTGGTCGCCCCGCGATCACCTCATGCCATAACTTCTCCTGCAATAGATTTCGCCTCGTCGACAACGAGCCACCTTCGGGACTTTGGAAACTACGACTCCGCAAGGCGCTGCACGACGGCGGTCTAATTGACGAACACGTCGACGGGGCGGTGGCCCCCAAATCGGCGACTTTGTCGGTATCCGGGGCCCGGGCCGTCCAGAATCGCCGGCGGAAAAACTCAACTGCCTCCTCGGCGGCACCGGCCAGGTGCCTGAAGGTGAAGTTGCCGTGTTGATCTGCTTCACAGCCTCGGGTCGACCGTTTCACTTTCCAACGCTAACACTCCGAAGACGCATTCGTGAACTCGCCGCAACGGCTCTTTGCGAACGAACCGTTCCAGCCCCTCGATACCGAGAGCAAATTCCCGCAGTGCCAGCGAGCGCTTCCCACTGAGACCACGGTGCCGCAGTCGGGGCAAGTGTTCGTCGCTCGTGTAGTCGGGGCCGTAGATGATGCGCAGGTACTCCCGACCACGACACTTAACGGCCGGTTGAATCAGGGGAGTCTTGCCCCGCATGATGAAGTCGAATGGCTTGATAACCATGCCTTCGCCGCCTCGGGCCGTGAGATTGACCCACCAGTCAATGCCTTCGGCCTCGCTGGCTGCATCTGTGACACTCACAACCTTGAAGTTGGTCGCCAAGAGAAGTCCGGCATCTTGCTTGCAGATCTCGGCCAATGTCTCCATGTGCCAGACGTGATTTCGATCAGCGTGAACTTTGCCCTCGGTTGCGAGAACGTGAAACGGAGCCAGCTTGAGATCGTCGAGCGACTCGACCGGCCAGCAGTACTGCCGGTAAGCCGCCACGAATCGCTCGACACTTTGGTCCAGGCCACGATACTTGGCCAATGCGGTTTCAGCTTGGCTGGCGGGTTCACCATTCAGCCGACCGGATGCCTGCTGAAGTGCAGCGACCGTCTTGGGCAGTGAAGCCATACCGGCCGAGCCGACAGCAGCATACTGCGAACGAAGAAGTTCCTGCGCCTTGGCCGACCACGGCATCAGTTCGCAATCAAAGCACGCCCACGATGTCTGGAACTTCTCCCAAAACCCCGACGCCGTACACGCCGCTCGGATGCGGTCGAGAAACGCACGTTCAAGCTCCGTGTCGTTGAAGAAGCGCCGACCAGTACGAGTGTAGATGATGCCTGCCTCGGCTTCGGAAATGCCGAATCGTTCACGGGCAGCGGCTTCATCCCGGCAGACGACGACGACGGCCCTTGATCCCATGTGCTTTTCTTCGCATACGACCTGGGGCACGCCCTGATTTCGGAAATAGGCGAACGCCTCGGCCGGGTGTTCGAGGAGTCCTTCCAGAGAAGTTGTCTCGCACGGCGACATCGTGGGCGGTAGGTAGATGAGCCATTTCGGGTTGGCGGCGAATCGGCTCATCACCTCCAAAGCTGCGGTGGCGTTTTCTTCCCGGATCGTCACGTTACCCTGCAAGCGAGTCGAAATGAACCGCTTGCCCAGCACGTCCTCGGCATCGAGGATGTCGTCGTGGAGTTGCTGCGCCGACAGTGCTGGTGCCTGTTGATCGGCAGCGAGGAATGGCTTGGCGGGTTGGCAGTAGGTCTGCTGGGCCGACACGGAAACAAATTCCAGTTCCGGGTAGCGCAACGCAGTCAACTTGCCGCCAAAGACACAGCCGGTGTCGATGTTCACGGTGCGGTTGAGCCATTCCGGCTCCGGCACCGGCGTGTGACCGTAGACGACCATCGCCGAGCCCCGGTACTTAGCCGCCCAGTTGTATCGGATCGGCAGGCCAAATTCGTCGGTCTCGCCGGTGGTCTCGCCGTACAAGGCGAAGTCACGCACTTTGCCCGAGCCACGTCCCTGCATTTCCTCCTTCATACCGGCGTGAGCGACGACCAACTTACCAGAGTCGAGGACATAGTGGCTTACCAGGCCGTCAAGAAACTCGCCCAATGCCGTGCTGAAGGGCGCACGAATCCCGTCCGGCAATGCATCGATCTCAGCCAACGAATTTGCCAGTCCGTGCGTGATCTGCACGTTCTTGCCGCTGAGCTTGCGATACAGTTTCATGTCGTGGTTGCCGGGCACACACAGGCCGCTGCCGTGCCGCACCATGTTGCGGACGATTCGCACAACGTCGAGAATGCATGGCCCCCGGTCCACCAAGTCACCGACGAAGACAGCCTTGCGGCCTTCGGGATGCTGGTAGACCGTCGCACCCCAAAGCGGGTCTGCTTCGACCGACGAAATCTCGACATATCCCAACCGATTGAGCAGGGTCCGAAGTTCGTCGCCGCAGCCGTGAACATCCCCAATAATGTCGAACGGGCCGTGTTCATCGGTGCGGTCATTCCAAAGGGGCACCCGCTCAATCGTCGCCGCTTCAACCTCTTCGGGATTGGACATCACAAAAACGTGACGAAAGCCCTCTCGGCGGAGCGCCCGCAATGATCGCCGAAGTTGCGACCGTTGCTGCCGAATGACGTGAGGGCCGAAGGCACGATCTTCTCGGTCCCGATTGCGTTCCTGGCAAATCGACTCCGGCATGTCGAGGACCAGGGCAACCGGCAAACAGTGAAACTTTCGGGCGAGGTGAACCAGGGGTGCCCGAGATTCCGGCTGAACGTTCGTCGCATCAACGACCGTCAATCGCCCCCGGGCCAATCGCTTGGAAGCGATGAAGTGCAACACCTCGAAGGCGTCCTTGGTGGCCGCCTGATCGTTCTCATCATCGCTCACGAGGCCCCGGCAATAGTCCGACGAGATCACCTCGCTGCGCAGGAAATGCTTGCGAGCGAACGTGCTCTTGCCCGATCCGCTGGGACCGATCAGGACGACAAGGGACAGCTTGGGAATCTTGATGGTCATTTCTTCAGTCGCAGGCGGACCAGCAGGTCATTCATCGCAGCGGTCGCCGATGCGGCTTCCGGTAGTCCGCTTTCTACCGATGCTCGCTCCAACTCAGCCCTCAGCCGTTCGTATTCGCTCTGAAAGAACTCCACGTCGGCTTTTTCCAATGTGCCCTTTTCCGGCCCACTGGTCTTCCGGTCGATCAGTTCGGGGATGTACGACAGCTTGGCCGTTTCGTTCAGGCGCACGAGGTTGGCCTCGATCTCGCCCGTCCTCATCAAGTGAATGCCCGTGAGCAGCACCCGAAAGACGTAGAGCAGTGGCTTCACCCGTGGCGGAGTTTCCTTCTGGAACAGCGAGTATTGGGTAGCGGCGAACCCCAGATAGTGATGGGCGTGATGTTTCGTGAGACAGCCGTTGGCCAGTGCCTTCAACTCTTCGTGTTCGGGCGTCGTGCGAACGACCAGCGGCGAGAGCAGTTGCTCCATGACGTAGCCGTTCTTCTTCAGCATCAGGCCGAAGAACTTTCTGGCGTCATGCGTGACCAGATCGATTTCGAGGCCATCATGGATGCCGGACTTCTCGACCGTTTCGTTACGCACGGTCAGACCGACGACCTCTTCGAGCGGAAGCAGATGCACGCCTCGCAGGTCGAAATCCGAATCCGGCGACGGAAAGCCGTAGAGGTGTGCCCCGCTGATGGTGGCGAACAGCAGCGAGTAAGGATGGGCATCCACCTGCTTGTGCAATCGAGGGTCGATGGTCATGGGAGCGTTTCCGAAAGCGCCTCCCGGCGTGCCTTGATCAGGAACTCGTTGGCTGCTTCGTAGTTCGGCCGTTCCGGCAGTTTCGTCTCGCCGAGCGCCCGGTCGAATTCATCGTGTAGGCTGAGCCGCCATTTCTCCGTATCGTCCCAGGCGATTTCGCCACGCTTAATGGCGAGAAGTTGGTCACGATGTTCATCGACTCGAACAGGAACGAACCCGTGGCGCAGGACACTGATGCCGGAGATTAGCAGGCGAATCAGGTGCATGACGTGTTTCCACTTCACCTGCCCCTGGTTGCGGAGGTCCGCCTGCATCTTCTTGAACTGCGACATTACGTAGCCGTTGAACGTCTGGTAGACCAGACGAGAGAGAAAGATCGACCGCATCTGAAGGAGTTGCTCGGCCAACGGCGTCGTCTTTTCGACGATGGGCGTATAGAGGCACTCCAACACATTGGGGTTCGCCTTGAGCGCAAGCACCAGAAACCGTTGCAACTCCCAATACTGCTCCTGCGTTTCGTCGCATTCAATCTGGTCGGGGACACCGTACAGCGACCAGTGCAGTTCGGCCGGTGGCAGAAAAATGCCCCGGTAGTCGGTGTCGGATTCGTCGCTTTCAAGCCCGTAAGCCCGAGAGCCAATCACGCAGCGGTAGATCACCCGCTCGTACAGATTGCTCCGACTCGACGAAATCTGCGAGTCGCCGATCTCGCCTTCCTTGTATCGGGCGAGCATTACGATGTCGTCCCGGTGCAACGGCTCATCATGGCCATCGGGAAAGCGAATCCGATACGAGTGATCAAGATCACCCGGCGACTTCACGACAACGCCCACCGAGCCTCGGGGTTGGAGAACGAGTCCGCTGCGACCGACGACATCCCGCAGTGTCACGATCTGCGTGCCGACAGAAAAGATCAGGTCCGGAGTGTGGTGAACTCGCTCAGGCACGCTCGAATACCCCCAGTTGTGTCGGTGAGCCTAGCGCCTGGTCCTCCGGCCCCACATTCAGAAACCGCACCGAGTAGCCGTTCTTATCGGCCACCCGATTGGCCCACTCTCGAAACTCCGCTCGGGTCCATTCGAACCGGTGATCTGGGTGCCGGAACTTACCTGCGGGGAGTAACTCCCAAGTCACGTTGTATTCTCGGTTCGGCGTCGTCAGCACGACCGTCTTTGGCCGGGCAAACTCGAAGAGCACCCGTTCCAAAGATGCCAGCCTCGGCGGGTCGAGATGCTCGATGACCTCGATGAGCGCTGCAGCATCGAATCCTTCCAGCCGCTTGTCCCGGTAGATCAGCGAACCGTGTATCAGTTTGATGCGCTCCGCTTTGTGCTCGGGCAAGCGGTCGAGCTTGAGTCGCTTCTGGGCAGCTTCCAGGGATCGAATCGACACGTCCAGGCCGACGACTTGTTCGAACTGACGATCAGCGATCAATTCTCGCAGCAATTTCCCTTCGCCGCAACCGAGGTCGAGAACCGTGCGAGCACCGGACCCCCGCAGCGCAGCAAGCACTGCGCCATGGCGTTGCTCGTTCAGGCTCATGGGCTTTTCGAGTGCGTCCTCCTGTTGCTGGGCCTTCGGCTGTTCGTTGGCAACTTCGGGCGACTCTTCTTCGACGAGGCGGGCGAGCGCCTCCCGAACGAGACTCATGCGATTCCCCAGATAGCGACGTGTGATCTGCTCCTTCTCAGGATGTTGGGCCAACCAGCCTTCTCCCTTGGCCAACAGTTTCTCGATCTCATCGTCGCCAACGAAGTAGTGTTTCGCATTGTCGAACACCGGAATCAGCACGTACAGATGCGTCAGCAGATCCGAGAGGGTCGTGGTGCCGCTGATCGTGACGGAAAAGTACGGACTTTCGCCCCATTCAGGAAACCGTTCGTCGAGCGGGTGCCGGGTGGCTTCGACCTGGTAGCCCAACGGTTCGAACATCCTGTGGACGAAACCCTCGCCACCTCGAACCGGAAGAACATCGATCTGCGCCGTCAGCGGAATCGGCGTCGTGACCAGTTCCGGCCGATCCTTGCATTTGCCGGACATCGCCGAGCCAAACACCTTGGAGATCGCAGTGCTCATGAATGATGAGGCAACGAACGGCCGGTCGTTGACATAGTGCCCAAGAAGGAAGCTCTGATCTCGACTTTTGCCACGGACCATGCCCACCGGGTCAACGTCCAGCAGTAGCGCCGCCGTGCAATGCTGTCCGTCAACTTGGGGGTAGAAGACATGAGCCTTGCCGAAGCTCAAGTCAAAAGTCTGGAATCGCTCCGGGTGCTTGTGTAACAAGAACCCGAGATCGGTGGCCGGTTCATGGTCGGTCGAAATCGTCAGGAGCACGATCGGTCTCGCTTCCGCTTCGCTTTGATGCTGTTGCCTTCATTTGACGAACTGCTCGCTGAGCCGGTAGGCCAATTGATGGGCCTCGACTATGCAGCAAGCCCACCCGGCACTGGTGCCGGGTGGGCTACGTCTCATTCACGGAAAAAAGTAGTCCCGGTTCACGCCGTCAAAAGCAGCCTTTCTCAAGGCAGCACTTTTTGAACCGCTTGCCTGATCCGCACGGGCATAGATCTTTTCGGCCGAGCTTTTCTTCGAGCAGCTTGTCGCCGTGGACGATGCGGACGCCTCGCTTCACTTTCGTTTCTGAAGGGAACCCTTTCCGCCGCTTGCTCATCGTTTCGAAAAAATGGGCCTTTCGTCGTTGTGTTCGTGGCGCATCGCAAGTCTCCAGAAAGAACAAGGACGATAGCCAATGACACCGGCCATGGCAAAACGGTTCGGAAGATCTGCGCGCGACCGGGAGTTCACGCGACTGCCACTCAACCGGCATGTGTGCGGCGGAGAAAAAGTGCGGGGCGGGGCGGGGCGGCGGGAGAAAGTGCGGCGCGCAACCGTGCACTGCTGTGGTCTGCGATGATGGGAAACAGCCCGTCATTCAACCAGCCTAGAGCCTGGTATTGACTTATCTCAATCCGGTAGTGCAAGTTACGGGGAAGAACACGGCACGGAAGCCGTATCCGAGTGATGTGTCGGATGCGGAATGGGCGTTTTTGGCACCTTACCTGACGCTGATGCGGGAAGACGCGCCGCAGCGTGAGCACGCGATACGTGATCTGTTCGATGCTCTCCGATACGTCGTGAAGACGGGCT
>JAIBBI010000026.1 GCA_019694755.1 Gemmataceae bacterium | reverse complement strand
CTGCGTGACGCAGACGACGCCCGACGGCAACAACTTCCACAGCATCACCCAGCCGTACAAGCACAACGGCGAGATGGACGTCCGGCAGGATGTCTACCGCATGGTTGTGTACGGCTTCCAGAAGTGGTACGTCTCGGCCGCCTACATCATCGCCCAGTTGATTCTCGGGCTGCACCTCAGCCACGGAATCAGCAGCGTCTTCCAGACGTTGGGCTGGAACGCCCCGCGCTGGTGGCCGCTCATTCGCCGGGCCGCCCTCGGATTGACGGTTATCCTGGTGGCCGGCAACTGCTCGATCCCGCTGTCCGTACTGCTCGGCCTGGTGCACTGATCCTCGACTCACGGTCACTTCGATGAGTATCAATCTCGACGCGAAAGTCCCCGCCGGACCGCTCCGCGATAAGTGGACGAAGACCAAAGCGTCCATGAAACTGGTCAACCCGGCGAACAAACGGAAATACTCCGTGATCGTTGTCGGCAGCGGCCTGGCCGGCGCGTCGGCCGCGGCGACGCTCGCCGAATTGGGCTACCAGGTGATGTGCTTCTGCTACCAGGACAGCCCGCGACGGGCCCACTCAATCGCCGCCCAGGGCGGCATCAACGCCGCCAAGAACTACCAGAACGACGGCGACAGCGTCTGGCGTCTCTTTTACGACACGATCAAAGGCGGCGACTTCCGCGCCCGCGAGTCCAACGTCTACCGCCTGGCCGAATGCAGTCAGGCGATCATCGATCAGTGCGTGGCCCAGGGTGTACCGTTCGCGCGGGAATACGGCGGCCAACTTGCGAACCGCTCGTTCGGCGGGGCACAAGTGAGCCGGACGTTTTATTGTCGCGGCATGACCGGCCAGCAACTCCTGCTCGGAGCGTATCAGGCGCTCAGCCGCCAGATCCACTCCGGCGCGGTCAAGATGTTTCCACAGACGGAAATGCTCGACCTCGTCGTCGTCGACGGGCGGGCCGCCGGGATCGTGACGCGGAATCTCGTCACAGGCTATGTCGAGAGCTTCTCGGCCGACGCCGTCCTGCTCTGCACCGGCGGGTACAGCAACGCGTTCTTTCTCAGCACCAACGCGGCCGGCTGCAACGTCACGGCCACCTACCGCGCGTTCAAGCGGGGAGCGTTGTTCGCCAACCCGTGCTACACCCAGATTCACCCGACCTGCATCCCCGTTGCCGGCGACCACCAGTTCAAGCTCACGCTGATGAGTGAGTCGCTCCGCAACGATGGTCGGGTCTGGGTACCAAAGAAGCCGAACGACACCCGCGAGCCGGCCTCGATTCCGGATTCGGAACGCGATTACTACCTCGAGCGAAAATACCCGAGCTTTGGCAACCTCGCCCCGCGCGACGTGTCGAGCCGGGCCGCCAAGGAAGTCTGCGACGAAGGGCGGGGCGTGGGCCCCGGAGGTCGCGGCGTGTTCCTCGACTTTGCCGACGCCATCAAGCGGCTGGGCGCGGACAAGGTCCGCGAAAAGTACGGCAACCTGTTCGACATCTATTTTCAGATCACCGGCGAAGACGCCTACACCCGCCCGATGCGGATCTACCCGGCCCCGCACTACACCATGGGCGGCCTCTGGGTCGACTACAACCTGATGAGCACGGTGCCCGGTTTGTTCGTGCTCGGCGAAGCCAACTTCTCCGACCACGGTGCCAATCGCCTCGGCGCGAGTGCGCTGATGCAGGGCCTCGCCGACGGCTACTTTGTCATCCCCTACACTCTGGGGGCTTACTTCGCCGACGCAGGCGGGCGCAAGGTGCCGACCGATCACGCCGAATTCAAGAAGTGCATGGCCGAAGTCACCGAGGGCACGAATCGCCTGCTCGGCATCAAAGGCAAAAAGACGCCTATCGAGTTCCACCGCGAGGTCGGAAAGCTGCTCTGGGAAAACTGCGGCATGGCCCGCGATAAGAAAGGGCTCGAGGAGACGATTCAGAAGTTCCCCGCGATCCGCGAGGAGTTCTGGAAAAACGTCAGCGTGCCCGGCAGCGGGGCCGACTTCAACAAGGCCCTCGAGCAGGCCGGGCGCGTCGCCGACTTCATCGAATTCGGCGAATTGATGTGCCGCGACGCGCTGGCCCGCGACGAGTCGTGCGGCGGGCACTTCCGCACGGAACACCAGTACCCCGACGGTGAAGCGAAGCGGAACGACGAACAGTTCATGTACGCGGCGGCGTGGGAATACGGCGGGCCGGGCAAGACCCCGACCATGCACAAGGAGCCGCTCGTGTACGAGGAAGTGAAGCCGGCCGTGCGGAGCTACAAGTAGACCGCTTTCCGCCAGGGAAGATTGAAGCAATCAGAGGACCGGGCTGTGGCGAATAAGACGTTGAATCTCGTCCTGCACATCTGGCGACAGAAAAACCGCGGCGCGGCCGGGGAACTGGTCGAATACCGGCTCGATGTCAGCCCCGATTGCTCGTTCCTCGAGATGCTCGACCTTCTGAACGAGGATCTGATCCGCAAGGGGCAGGAACCCGTCGCCTTTGACTACGATTGCCGGGAGGGCATCTGCGGCACTTGCGGCGTCGTGGTCAACGGCGTGCCGCACGGACCGGTCAAAGGCGCGACCACCTGCCAGGTCCACATGCGGAACTTCCGCGACGGCGAGCACATCTACATCGAGCCGTTCCGGGCCAAGGGCTTCCCGGTCATCAAGGACCTCGTCGTCGATCGCAGTGCTTTCGACCGCATCATCCAGTCGGGTGGATATGTGAGCTGCAACACCGGCGGCGCACCGGACGGCAACGCGGTGCCCATCAGCCACGTCACGGCCGAAGCCGCGATGGACGCGGCCGCGTGCATCGGGTGCGGGGCATGCGTGGCCGCATGCAAGAACGCTTCGGCGATGCTCTTCGTCTCGGCCAAGGTCACCCAACTGGCCATGCTCCCGCAGGGCCAGCCGGAGCGGGCCGCCCGGGCCAAGGACATGGTCGAGCAGCATGACAGGGAGCTGTTCGGTGGCTGCACCAACCAGTACGAGTGCGAAGCGGTCTGCCCGAAGGAGATCAGCGTCAAGCACATTGCCGCGCTGAATCGCGAGTACGTGAAGTCGACTCTGGCGGGAACGAAGTAGCGACTATTCCGCGACGGTCACGACGTACCGGCCCCATTGGTGCGTCGTGGCCGTAACTTTCTTGAACACACCCTTCAACGCATCGATATCCGCGGGCCGGAGTGCGTGTTCGTCGGCAGTGTGCCGCCGGCCGCGGCGCAGCCAGCGCACCAGCGGATTACCGTCCCACGGGTCGCACAACACGACTCGACCACCCGGCACCAGCACCCGGCGCAGTTCGCGGGCGGCGACCGGCACGTCGAGGTGGTGCAGGATCGCGTGGCCCCAGATCAGGTCGAATGAGCCGGCGGCGAACGGCAACTCGTGTCCGTCCGCGACCGCCATTGCGACCTCCGATTCATTGGCCATCGCCCGCCGTCCGGCTTCGGCCACATAGCCTGGCGAGAGGTCGGTTGCCGTGACGTGCGCGCCCCGGCGGGCAAACACGACGGAGGCCATGCCGTGCCCGCAGCCGAAATCGAGCAACCGCCGGCCGGTCAGTTCGCCGAGCGCGACGACGGCCGGTCGCACCCAAGGCGCGTGGTCCAGATACTCGCCATCGTTGAATCGCAATCGGGACGGCTGAAGTGAAAACGTGATGGCCCGGGCGGCGGCCTCGGCGTCGTGATACTGGCGTTCGCGGGTAATTCGGGCATTCATGGGGTGGAATGCTACCGCGCCGCCCGGCCCCGCGGAAGTCGAACCGGCTTGGCCGACCGGTCGGGGGAGGATAAAATGTCCTCAACCTCCATGGAGATCGTGGACAATGGCTCGCATCGACCATATCGCGTTTCGAGTGCCCGACCGGGCGAAAGCCGTGAAGTTCTTCTGTGAAGCCCTCGGCTATAAGCCGCAGCAGGATTTCACGATCTACTTCAACGACGAGAAGACGGATTGCGCTGAATGCACGGCTCTGGAACCGCCGGAAAAGCTGGACCGGCCCGTGCCGTGGACGCACATGGTGCCGAACATCGAGCAGGAATACCACATGCCGCCCGAGATCTTCGTCTCGGAAGGCACGCCCGGCAGCGTGGTCTACGAGTGGGTAAAAAAGCGGGGCCCGGGAATCCACCACATCGCAATCCAGGTCGACTCGGTCAAGGACACGATGGCGGAGTGGAAAGCTAAGGGATGGGCGGAATTCAGCACCGACGAGCCATTGCACTGTGAGGGGCTAACGCAAGTCTTTACCAAGCCTAGCGATCTGGTCGGCGTGATCTTCGAGTTCATCGAGCGGGAAGCGTTCGGCTTCTGCAAGGACAACGTCCGGGCCTTGATGGAATCGACCCGGGGGATCTGATTCACCGCGACGTCAGGGCGGGTCGGGTCGGCCCGCCCTATTTCACTTTCGCGACAAGTACCGTCCTGTCGTCGTCGGCCGGCTTGCCTTCGGTAAACCGGTCGACTGCCGCCAACACTTCCTTGAGGATGTCGGCCGCTCCGACGCCGCAATTCTCCAGCACTCTGTCAAGCTGATCGAGTCCGAACATCTCGCCCCGGGAATTATGCGCCTCCGTGATTCCGTCGGTATAGAAGATGAGCTGATCACCCGCGATGAGTTGGGCCGTCGCCTCGGGATAGGACTCGTCGTCGTACACGCCTAGCGGCAACCGCTGCACGGCATCGAGCAACCCCAGCGACCCGTCCTGACACCGTTTCAGTCGCGGCGGCGGGTGACCCGCACTCGAGTATGTGATGGTTTTCGTAGCCGGGTCATAGATGCCATAAAACGCTGTCACGAAAGTCCCGCTGCGAGCCGTGTACTTGGCCGAGAGCACCCGGTTGATGTGCGCCAGCAGTTCACCCGGCGGCGTCGCGGGCCCGGCATACGTGTGAGCGATGGCGTGGGTCACAGCCATGATCACCGCGGCCGGGGTACCGTGCCCGCTCACGTCCGCGATCAGGATACCCCATTGTCCGTTCGGGAGCGGGAAGAAGTCGTAATAGTCGCCGCCCGCGCGGCGTGAGGTCTGGTAGTGAGCCGCGATGCCGAGCGTCGGGATCGTCGGCAACTTCCTGGGCAGGAGCGATCGCTGCATGTCAGCGACCGTAATCAGTTCGCGGTCGACCGTGTCGTAAGCCGAGCGTGCCTCTTCCGCTTTCACGAGACTCAGCGTGGCCCGGCCATACAAATTGTTGATCCACACTTGTTCGGGCAGCTCTTCGTGCGGAAAACCGCGGTTCTGCTGCCGCATGAGGATGACCATGTTGAGCGCAACGCCGTGGTCGTAATGCGGGATCGCGATCAGGGAACCCATGCCGGTGAAGTACTGCGCGGTCGGATCGTCGGTCGCCCACTTCAGTTCGTCGATGATTTGCGGTTCGTCGGAGTAGATCAGGTCGGAGAGCAGCCCCGAGTCGTAGACCGGCAGGCGGTCCCGCTCCTTCCACGGATTGATCTCTTCCGTCCAATCGCTGCACCGCGTCACGCGCACGCGCGGTGAATCGAGATCGCGCCGGCTGAGTGCCAGGAACCGGTCGGTGGGGAAGATCCGGCGGATGCGCTCGGCGTACGCCTTGCTCATGGCCAGCGGATCAGTCTGCCGGCTAAGCTCGCGCATCGTGTCGACGATCGCGCTCAGGCGGTCTCGCCAATCGTCGGCTTTGGGAGCAAACAGGCGGGCAGGGGCCGGGTCGGCAGACATGGGTTCTCCCTTGAAACGGACTACCGACCGCGATCTTGAAGCCCGAGCGCCGCCCCGGCCAGGCCCAGCGGCCGGGCCGCGGCTGTGGACCACCCGGCCACCATCGCCCGCGGATCGCCCCCGGTCGCGCGAGTCGCGCTGCGGGCGAACAGTTCCCAGGCAAAGGCCTGTGCTGCGGACTTGTCGCCGACCTTATCCACCATCGCCGCGTCGACGGTGCCGGCCGTCCGCAGTGCATCGAGTTCAATCCACGGCTTGATGTTGGCCTGCTTCATCCCGTCGGCCAGTTGCCGGACGAGGTCGCCTCGATTGGCCCGCTTGCAGGCTTCGCCGAGTCGAATGATCGGCCATGATGGCAGCGTGAACTTCTGCCCTTGTTCACAGACATACTTTACGGCCGCCTCGAGTTCGGCCGGCTGCCCGCACCCGTCGGCGAGCATGCACCAAGCGGCGACTTTGTGCTCGACTGGTCCCTCGGCATTCGCGACCTTTTTGGCCGCGGTCAGGTCGTTGGCGTCGCCGGTTCGGGCGTAGCCCTCGGCATAGGCGAGTCGCTGGTTCAGGTTCGGCTCCGCCCCGGTCGGCTCGGGAATTACTTTGCGGGCGGCCGGCAGTTGTTTCTTCGAGATCAACAGGGCGGCGTAGCGCGGGGCCGGCACACCTTCCCCGACAGCGCCGTAAACCCGTTTCGCCTCTTCCAGGAACTTCTCCGACACTTCCGGGTTGGCGAGGCCGACGCAGGCCATCGCGTCCGCCCGATCCGAGTCGGGCGGCAGCGCTTCGCCACCGACCAGCATCAGGATCGGCTTGTCCGGCCCGGCCGGCCCCAGCTTCCGACCGAGTTCTTCGAGCACCAGCCAACCTTCTTCCCGCGGCAACTCCCGAAACGCTTGGAGCGTCTGTCGGAGTTCGCGATGCGCCTCCTCCCAGTCGAGCGCCTTCTTCTCGACGATTTTGTTCGCGTCGCCGATCAGGCCGGTCTGGCGGGAAGCCACGTTGCGGAGCAGGGCTGCCCGGTCGCCGGGCGACTCGACCTGTCGCGCGGCGGCACGGGCCAGTTGCAGATGTTTGGTCGCGTTCTTGAGATCCGATTCGCCGAGGTAGAACTCTCCTGCTGCCGATTGGATCGCCGCGGCCCAACCCGGTGGTAACGCCGTCGCCGCCTTGGGGCCGGCCGCCGCGATCGCGTCGACCATCAGACCCATCCGTCGGTCGTCGGCCGCTTTCCCGCGCGACCACCAGAACCCGATCGCGACGAGTGCCGCGACGCCCAGCCCGGACCACATGAAGATTTTCGACCAGTCGCGCAGGCCCGCCTTGCTGCGGTCTTCGACCACCGCCGCCTCGACCAGTGCCTCCCGGCTCACGATACTCTTCTGCTGATTGCCCCAGGCGTCCTGCGGCGCGGCCTCGGCATTCTTGAGGGCCATCGTCAGGTTGTGGTCGACCGCCCGCCAGTCTTTCTTCGGCTGGTTGGTCTTCGGCACCGGCACCGTGACGATCCGCCGGCACGACGGGCAGGGTGACTTCTTGCCGGCCTTGTCCGCGGAGAATTCGACGGTCTCGAAGCAGAATTCGCATTCATACTTGATTGCCGCCTCAGCCACCTGTGCTTCGGTCGTAGCCGTCTCGTCGCCGAGGGCCGCCGTCGCCAGCGCTTCGAGAGCGTGCGAATCGACGTGAGCCGCGGCGGGTTGGGCGGCGGGGACCAGCATCACGTGCTTGCACTTCTTGCAGGCCGCCTTCTTGCCTGCGAGATCGTCCTTGACCTTGTAGGCCGTGTTGCAGTTCGGACAGTTGAAAGCGATCGCCATGAAAGAGTCCGCTCCGCGGGCCGGTGCAAGTGCATTATCGGGCCGACCACGCCGTTGGACAACGGGCCGGCCCTGTCGGCCCGCGGACCCGGCATTTAGGATGATCCCAACCCGGAGGCCGGCCCGTGAACGCAGTCCTACTCCTCGGCGCACTCGCGGTCGCGCAGCCGCACGTCTCGGAAGCACCGCATCAGTCGCCTGCGGCCGAGCGGGCGGGCTTTACAGTGCCGGACGGCTTCGAGGTGCAATTAGTCGCGGCCGAGCCCGAGATCACCAAACCGATCAACCTGGCCTTTGACGCCCGTGGCCGTCTCTGGGTCACCTGCACAACCGACTATCCTTTCCCCGCACCGGACGGGAAGGGAAAAGACACCGTCCGCATCCTCTCCGACTTCGGGCCGGACGGTCGGGCACGCAAAGTCGAGACATTTGCCGAGGGGCTCAACATCCCCATCGGCATCCTGCCGTATCAGGACGGGGCCATCGTCTACTCGATCCCGAACTTGTGGATGCTCCGCGACACCGACAGCGACGGTAAGTGCGACAAGCGCGAGGTCCTGTACTCCGGGTTCGGCCACCGCGACACGCACGGCATGGTCAACAGCTTGTTCCGCGGCTTCGATGGCTGGATCTATGCCAATCACGGATACGCCAACGACTCGGTGGTCCGCGGGACCGATGGCCACGAGATCCGCATGAACTCCGGAAACGTCTTTCGCTTCCGGCCCGACGGCACCCGGGTGGAACTGTATGCCCGGGGGCAGGTCAATCCGTTCGGCAGTTGCATGGACAAGTGGGGCAACCTTTTCACTGCCTGCTGTCATTCGCGTCCGATCACGCTCGTCATGCGCGGCGCGGTCTACGAGAGCTTTGCCAAGCCGCACGACGGGCTGGGGTTCGGCCCGCCGATGGTGCATGAGTACCGCGGCTCGACGGCCCTTTGCGGGCTGGCCTGGTACGAAGCGGACCATTTCCCGAAGGAGTATCAGGAGCGGTTCTACCTGGGCGACGTGGTCAACAACTGCATCAACATGTTCACAGTGAGTTGGGAGGGCGCGACTCCGACGGCAAAACAGGCGAGCGACCTGCTGACCTCAAAAGACCCGTGGTTTCGGCCCGTCGACATCAAGCTGGGGCCGGACGGCGCGCTGTATGTGGCCGACTTCTACAACCGGATCATCGGGCACTACGAAGTCCCGCTCGACCACCCGGGCCGGGACAGAACGAGCGGCCGAATCTGGCGGATCGTGCGCAAGGACGTGCCGCTGGCGGCCGTGCCGGACAGGCGGAAGTCGACCTTCAAATCGTTGTCCGCTGATCTGAGCTCGAACAACATTGCCGTGAGACTGACGGCCATCAACGAACTCGCGGACCGCGGTCTGACACCGGACATGCCGGAGATTAACCGCGACGAGCATCTGGAAATCGCAAACAACTGGTTGGTGTTCCGTAGGTCGGGCCCGCAGAAGCCGGACTTGGTCGAAACACAGTCGCCGGTCGTCGCGGTTCACAGGCTCCGAGCCGCAATGGAGTCACCGCGTTGGTCGGCCGTGGACATCGTTCCGCTCGCTAGATTCTGCGTCCACGAACACGCGACAGTCCGGCGAATGGCGTTGGAAGCGCTCGGAGTGCAATGCGGGAACGTACGAGGCATTGATGTAGCTGCGGATCGGGTCATCAATGATGCCAGCGACCCTTTCGTGGTCTACGCGGCCCGGATGGCGCTTAAGGAATCGCTAAAGGTGCAGGAACCATCACCCATGTTGGGGAACCAATCCCTCTGGCCGGTCATTGCCGATGCCGCTCGGTCCGCAAGGAGTATTCGAGGGGCACAGTGGATTGTGGCTTGGCTTCGCGATGTCCCCGGTGCGGAATTGACTGCCGAGCATGTCTCGATTCTCGCCCAATTCTGCGGATCGGAAACGATGCAGCAGTCGGACCTGCTCGCACGGATGCGAGCCATCGGGGATCGGGACCTGAGTCGCCAATGCGCTTTGGCCGGAGGTTTGTTGGAAGGAAGTCGGGCGGGGAATCAGGAGTTAGTGCCGGAAGCCGCCTCATGGTGCGAATCCGTCGTAGCCCGGGCAATGAAGTCGCCGGACCTGCCCGGCGTGCAGCGTGGATTGGTACTGGTGGGCCTGATGCGTTCACCGAGTGTGGACGCCATGGTGCTGAGCCTGGCCGAAGACCGTTCGCGAAACGATAGCGTAAGGTGTGCGGCCATGGAACGACTAACTGCCCGAAACGTCTCCGCGCTGGCACGCCTGCTCAGTGACGCGTCCGAATCGATTGCAATCCGCGAATCTGCCTCACGGACATTGGGCCAGTTGAACCGCCCTGAATCACGGACCGCAATGCTCTCCGCGCTGCCCACCGCGCCAAAACCGGTTGCCGTAGCGATTGCACTTGGCCTCGCGGGCGGGAAGCCGGGCGCGGATCAGTTGTGCGATCTCGTGGAGCAGGGCAAGGCGTCTCCGCAGTTGCTCATCGACCGGGCCGTGCGGGCCAGGCTGGAATCGATCGGGCTCAAGGACCGGGTCTCCAAACTGACCGCCGCGCTGCCACCGGCTGATCAACTCACCGAAAATCTGATCAACCGCCGGCGGGCCGCATTCGCGAAGGCCAAGCCCGACCCAGCGGCCGGGAAGGAACTCTTCACCAAGCACTGTGCCATCTGCCATCAGGTCGGCGGTCAGGGGGCAAAAGTGGGCCCGCACCTCGACGGCATCGGAGTCCGCGGTTCAGACCGCCTGCTGGAAGATGTGCTCGACCCGAACCGCAACGTCGACCCGAGCTTCCGACAGACCACGATGCAACTCGACGACGGCCGGTCGCTGACGGGGCTCGTCATCCGCGACGAGGGCGCGACCGTGACCATTACCGACTCGCTCGGCAAGGAGACAACGGTGGCCCGCGAACGGATCGAGCGGCGGACAACGTCCTTACTCTCGGCCATGCCCGCAAACGTCGGCGAGGTGATGAACGACGAGGAATTCGCCCGCCTGCTCAGCTATCTGATGACATTGAGGTAGTCGATTCCTTCGGCACGCGGTTTGCTATGCTAGCTGAAATTGATGGGGAGACTGCCAAGAATGCCGACCTACGAATACGTCTGTGATGCTTGCGAGCACCGTTTTGACGAGATGCAGTCGTTTTCCGACGAACCGCTGACGAAATGCCCGAGTTGCAAGAAGAAGAAGCTCCGCAGGCTGTTCGGCACTGGCGCGGCCGTACTGTTCAAGGGATCAGGTTTTTACGAAACCGACTACCGCAGCGACTCCTATAAGAGCGGGGCCAAAGCCGACTCCGAGGCAACGAAGAAGTCGGACTCGCCGGCTGAGACCAAGTCCGAGACTGCGAGCGAACCGGCCGCAAAACCCGCAAAGGTGGAGAAGCCGAAGGCTGCTGCGAAGAAAGACTGATGTTATCGAGGATTTCGGGAAGTTAGGCCGAAGGCGGCGGAACGGGGAGACGATGATAACCGGACGCTGCCCCATCTGTGACCGGAAGTTTTCCGGGGCTTCGCTGCAGGAACTGCCCCAGCACCCGTTCTGCAGCGAGAAGTGCCGGTTGATCGATCTCGGTCGCTGGCTGGGTGAGCGTTATCGAATGCCGGCGGATGATGCCGGTGCGGCAACGGTCGACGAACTCGACGGCGAGCCGCCCTTCTCCTGAGCCGGTCGGCTGTACCGACCGTTCCCCATACTCCCGCCGGTGTCGTTGGCTGCCCGCCGCGATGCCGGCGGGGTTTTTTACTTCCTAAAACGCCGCGCCAGGCATGGCGTTGCCAGCCGCGCCCGCTCCGCCCTTCATACCTTGGATGCCCTGCGGCGAGGTCGGCTTGACCGGCGGCCGATTGAGCAGTTCCTTCGGGTATTCCAGTGGCTTCGAGTACCGCGGATCGTCTTCCGGCGGTATCGCAAACGTCTCAGGGACGGGTGTCCGAAGGTTCGGCCCCGGCGCACGGCAACCAGCCAGTGCGACCGCGAGAAGACACCCGTGCGCTAGTTTCCCCCACTTCATGAGCGGGTGAATACCGTGAGCGAACTGGCCGGTCAAGAGCGCATCAAGGCGACCGCGGTTTGTAATTCGTGATCGGAGCGCCCGGCGGGTCCTTCAACCCCGCGCTCGGTTTGACCGCACCGCCCACGCCGAGCGACTCGGGGTGCCTCGCAATCTTGTCGGCAAACACTTCGACGTCTTTCAGAATCCGATCCACCCGTGGCAGGATGCGGGCGACCATCAGCGATGCGTCATTCAGGTTGTTGAACAGCGACGGATCGGTGAGGAACTTCTGCAGAGTGCCCTCGGCCTGCCCGGGCGTGCCGAACGATGCCGAGAACGTGCCGAGTACCCGGGCCACCTGCTCGATCGACGTGTCCAGATTCTTGGCGATCCGGTCGCTGCGATCGGCGAACGGCGCGACCGAACGGTTGATACTCAGCAACACCGAATCCAGCTTCGCCAGCGTGTCCTGAAAGCGCGGCAGCGTCTCCTTCTGGGCCTGCCCGGCCAGCGATTCCAGGCTCCGCGACAAGCCCTGCATGCTCTTCAGCGACGCGGCGAAGTTCTTCTGATTCTCTTCGTTCAGCAGGTCGCCGAGTCGCTGGGCCACGTTGGCGAAGTTCTTGATCGTCTTGTCGATGGCGTCCTGGTTGGTCTGGAGCAATACATCGACCCGCTCGCCGACCCGCTTGTATTGCCGGGCCACGTCTTCGATTTCGCCAAGCGTCTTCCGCACGACCGGATCGAGGTCGCCGGTCTTCTTGACTGCGGCGCGGATCTCGTCGTTGGTCCGCCGGAGTTCGGGTACCGCCTCGTGCAGCGAGCGGGCGAGTTCCGCATACTCGCGCAACGTGTCTTCAAGTACCGGGGCGAGCTTTTCGAAACGGGCCACCGACTTGCTGATCTGGTTGATCGACATCTGGGCCGACGGGAGCAATTCACCCGCCTGGCCGATCAGGGCCCGGGCATCGGGCGGCGCGCTACCCCGAATTTCAGACCCGGGCGGCAGTACCTGCCCCGTCGGCGGGGCGGGCACAAGCCCCGGTTCTGGCCCCTGAAGATGCGATACCGGAAGCACCGCGGGAGCGCGGGATTGGTTCTTGTTCTTCTCGATCTTGTGGGGGACGATCGGCACGAAGTCGATGGTCGTATCCCGGCTCAGCAGATCGGGGACGATCACAGGCTCTTCGTTATCCCGCAACGAATACTTGGGGTCGAGGGCAATGGTGACGCGAACCTTGCCGTTGGAGTTGTCGAGCGCGACGACTTCGACTTCGCCGATGCGGACGCCGGACTTGCGGATGGGCGTCCCGCGGACGACTCCCGGCGCGTTGTCGAACAGGATCGTGTACCGCGTGCGGTTCTGCAGAAACCGGGGGGAGCCGCCGAAGAACACGGCCATGATCGCAAGCAGCAGGCCGCTGCCGACCACCATTGCGCCGAGCCGGAATTTCTGTTTATCCGAGTCCATGAAAAATCCCCGATCCGCCGGCCCCGGCAGATCCCGGGCGACGGGTCATTCCACGATGGCGGTTTCCGAATCCCCGGCCACGAAGTTGCGCACGCGGGAGTCCGCATGCCCCTCGAGGCCGGTGGGCGGCCCGTCGTAAATGACCTGCGCCTGGTCGGGCCCGAGGTGCCGCAGGGGGTAGAGCATCACGACGCGGTCGGCGACGGCCCGCACCGTCCGCATTTCGTGAGTGACGATCACGCTCGTGATCGGCCGGCGGCGACGCACGGCGACGATCAGCCGATTGATCACATCGGTCATGATCGGGTCGAGGCCGGTCGTGGGTTCGTCGTACAGCATCACTTCCGGGTCGAGGGCCAGCGCGCGGGCCAGTCCCACCCGCTTTTTCATCCCGCCCGATAACTCCGCCGGCATCTTCACAGCCGCCCCGTCCGGCATACCCACTTCCGTCAGCCGTTCGTGGACCTTGTCGGCAATTTCCTTGTCGGTCCACTTCTTCTGGGCCCGCAGGCCGAACGCCACGTTGTCGAACACGCTCAGAGAGTCGAATAAGGCACCGCTCTGAAACAGAAACCCGATCCGCAGCCGGGCCTGAAACAGCTCGCGTTCACTGCTGCCGGTGATCCGCAGGCCGTCGAAGTGGATCGTCCCGCTGGTCGGCGCGAGCAGGCCGACCAGCAGCTTGAGAAACACGGTCTTCCCACAGCCGCTCTCACCAATCACCGCAATCGTCTCGCCGGCAGGGATGCGGGTGGTCACGCCGCGGAGCACGTCCTGCCGGCCGAACGACACGGCGACTTCGCGCAGTTCGAACGCGGCGGGCTGTTTCATGACGTCAGCTTGACCATGTCGAGGTCGAGCCAGCGGCTCTTGATGGAGTTGATCGTCAGCCCGAGGAAAAAGTCGAGCACGAGAATGGCGAGAAACGACCAGACGAACGCCTCCGTGGAGGCCCGGCCCACGCCCTCGCTCCCGCCCCGGCAGCGGAAACCGCGATGGCAACTGATGAGTGCGATAAACGCCCCGAAAAACACCGGCTTGATCAGGTTCAGGATGACGTCTGACAGGTCAATGAAATCCCGCCCGTGCTGCCAGTAATGGTGTGCGTCGATGTGGTAAATGCTCAGGCAGATGACCGCCGCCCCGATGACCCCGGCGACGTTGGCCAGCACCGTCAGGAGCGGTATCAGCAGCACGCAGGCCAGGAACCGGGGCACCACGAGGTAATGCACCGGGTCGACGCCGAGGCAGGCGAGGGCATCAATTTGTTCCGTGACCTTCATCGTGCCGAGTTCTGCGGCCATCGCGCTGCCGACCCGGCCCGCGAGCATCACGGCCGCCAGCACGGGCCCCAACTCGCGGATCACGCTCTGGTGAATCATCGAGCCGAGCCATGTGTCGAGGCCGAGGTTGTGGTACTGGGCATATGCTTGGACAGCGAGCACCATCCCGATGAAGAACCCGGTAATGACGATCACCGGCACACTCATCACGCCAATCGAGTAGCAGATGCTGATCAGCGTGCCCGAGCGTGTGCGGGCGCCGACGAGCCCGCGGAGGGCGTGGCCCGCAAACGCGGACCAGTCACCCAGGGCGATCATCGCCCGGTTGATATCCCGGCCCAGAATAATGCCTTGTGCCATGCGGCCATGCCTCGGACAACTTCCTGTCATCGGACATCATAGGGCCGCCCAGCAACAGGAACTGCGCAGGCTGGCCCGCTACAGGGCCGGATGGGCCGGATGTGCGACTCGGTCGGCCGGCGGGAGCGCTACTTCAACGACGCCTTGTCAAACACGGTCGCCGGAATCTCCGGGTTGAGCACGACGTTCCGGAAGTAATAGCTGGCAATCAGGTTGCCTTTCGTGTCAGTCATCACCGACATGACCTGCTGCCAGTTCTCGGGATCGAGGCCGACGAGCACTTTGTGCAGGTTCTCCTCGTCAGGCGTGTGCATGATGCGCTCGAGGAGGATGCACGGCCGGCCGTCCAATTCCGGGATAGGTTTCACGCCGAGGAAATGGACGTGCAGAACCCCCGCGTCGTGGGCGGCCGACCAGGCGGCCAGGAGCCGCTCGGTCGCCTTTTGCAATCCGAAGTCGCGGACGCTGACCCGCCCGCCGCCCCGCGCTTCCTTCCCCTCGGGGTCGACCGTCACCACCGCGCCGGCCACGGCCCGTGCGATCGCCGATTTCGGCCGGACGAGCATCTGATCGCCATTGGCCCCCTCGATGTACAGAACGCGGTCGGCCTGACCCGAGGGGTCGGTTTTCCATCGCAGCAATACCGAGTGCGGCGACGCGCGAAACGTCGCTTCGAACGTCTCTTCCGGGTTCAGCTTGCCATTGATCCGCTCGCGCTTGACAAGTTCCGTCGTGTAACCGCGGATCTCTCGCTGCGATTTTGCGATTACGGCCTTCAGGCAGAGCAAGGGGTCGGTCTTCGCCAACTCCAGGAATTGCTCGTTGGTAGGCAGAGCCGTCGAGAGATCGACGACGACCGCGACCGGTGCGGGCCGGCGAGTCGGCACGACGGACGGGCGGTCCGTCCCCACGACAAAGCAGAAGATCAGACACGCGGTCAGACGAAGCATTCGCTTGGCGACCTCCGGCGGGGTCATTACGCTGTACTATCGGACGGCGGGCGATCGGACATTCATGAGCCTATCCCCGGTTCCTTGAGAAATTCCCACCCATGCCCCGGTTTTTTCTGAACGACCGTGCCGGACGGCTCAGCGATGCGCTGCTCGCGGACTTTGCCGGGCTGGGCGTCGCGGAGCATTCCGTCGCCGGCGCGCAGGTCATCGACGCCGGGATCAACGCGCCGGGCGGCCTCGCGGCCGGGCTGGCCGCCGCCCGCCTCGGCCTGGCCGACCTCGGCGAGGTCGCGGTGATCGACGGCCCGGCCGTGTCAGCACGTACCGATCATCCGGTCGCGGCCTGCCTGGCATCGCAATACGCCGGCTGGCAGGTCAAGCTCGGGAGCTGGTTCGGGATGTGCAGCGGCCCCCTCCGCGCCCACTACGGCAAAGAGGAAATCTTCGATGAGGTCGGCCACCGCGAGTCGGCCGAGCGAGTCGTCGGTGTGCTCGAAGGGGCGAAATTCCCCACTCCCGAGATCATCGAATACCTCGCGGCCCGCCTTCAAATCCCCACCTCGGCCATCACTCTCTGGATCGCGCCGACGGCCAGCCTGGCCGGTTGCGTGCAGGTGGTCGCCCGTAGCGTCGAAGTGGCGATGCACAAACTCCACACCCTGAAATACGACCTCACCCGGGTCCGCGCGGGTTTCGGTTCCGCTCCGTTGCCCAACCCGGGAAGCGATGACCTTGTCGCTTTGGGCAGAACCAACGACGCGATCCTCTACGGCAGTCGGGTCCAGCTTTGGGTCCATGACTCGGAAGACCGCCTGGCAGCCATCGGCCCGTTGATCCCTGCCAGCGCTTCGCCCGCGTTCGGCACCCCGTTCCTCGAGCTGCTCAAGGCAGCGAACTTCGACTTTTATGCGATGGACCCGGCACTGTTCGCCCCGGCCATCGTCACACTGCACAATCTCGAATCGGGCCGGAGCCACACCTTCGGCCGGACTGACGATTCCCTGATTCGCCGATGCACGGGACAACTCCCGTGAACGCCATGATCCTGTCGGCCGGCGGAGGTTGGCACGTTCTGGATCTACTCCGCGCGGGCCGGCAGTCCGGCCAAGCTATCGCAGTCAGCGACTTCCGGACCCTGCACTCCGACTCGATCCGTGAAATTGAGAACATCGTCGTTCGTACCATGCCGGCCGGCTCGCTGGAGCAGGTGATCCTCCGCATGGACCTGCTGCACGCCGCCGAGGCCCGTGGCACGAGAATCTGGAACCCGCCCCGCGCCCTCGAATGCTGTATCGACAAATACCTGACAACGGTGCGGCTGGCCGAGGCGAATCTGCCCACGCCCCGGACATGGTGCGGGCAGTCGGCCGAGGACGCGCTGTCGGCATTCGCCTCGCTCGGTGGAGACGTCGTCATCAAGCCGCTGTTCGGCTCCGAAGGGCGCGGGATCGTCCGCGTCGCGGACCCCGAGACGGCCTGGCGTGTCTGCCACGCGGTGGCGCAGACCGGTGGCGTGTTGTACCTTCAGGAGTTCGTCCGACACGAGGGGTTTGACCTGCGAGCGTTCGTAATCGGCGGAAAAACCCTAGCCGCGATGCGCCGGTTCGCCGGGGAAGACTGGCGGACGAACGTCGCGCAAGGCGGCCGGGCCGAGCCTGTGCGATTGGACCCCGACGAAGAGCGACTCGCCATTTCGGCGGCAAAGGCCGTCGGCTGTCCCATTGCCGGCGTCGACCTGATTCGCGGCCAATCGGGATTACGGGTGCTGGAAGTCAATGCCGTCCCGGGCTGGCGGGCCCTGAGCCGAGTCACGGGCATCGACATCGCCGGGGCAATTCTCGACTTCATTCGGGAGGCTCGATCGTGATTGGCCTCCACGCCCAGATCGCGTGCATCCTGGAAGCGGTCGCACGCAAACCGGGCAACGTCCATCGCTTACAAGACTTTCCGGATCTGACGCTCGTTGACTTGTTGCTGAGCGCGGCCGCCATCGCCCCCGAAATCGATCGGGCCGAAACGCGGAGCGTCGGCCAGACCGTGTTGGCCTGCATCGAAGCGACACGCCGGGTCGTGTCCACGAACACCAACCTCGGCATTGTCCTGCTGTTCGCGCCGATGGCTGCGGGCCCGGACATTGAATCGGCGATGGCCAACCTGACGGTGGCTGATTGCCGGGATGTCTATTCCGCGATCCGACTCGCGAATCCGGGAGGGCTCGGCCGCGTGCCACGGCAGGACGTCGCGGACGAACCGGAAGTGACGCTGTTGGAGGCGATGCGGCTGGCGTCCGACCGCGACCTCATCGCCCGCCAGTACGCCACAGGGTTCGAGGACGTCATCGCAGGTGCGGAACGGTTGCGGGCGTCGCGTGGGCAAGCGCCCGAGGCCGCAGTCGTGGAGTTGCAGCAGTTCTTTCTGCGGCGACACCCCGATTCCCTCATCGCCCGGAAGCGGGGCTTGGCCGAGGCGGCCGAACTTCAATTGATCGTCAAACGTGGTGAAGACCCAGGCGGGTGGTTCGCGGCGGAATTCCCGCGCCGTAACCCCGGGGCCGTCGCGGATCTGGTGGCCGCGTCATTGTTCCGCGCTTTGAAGGAGGGTATCATTTCGATGCCGCTCACTCCTCCCTGGCCGCCGTACCTGCCATGACACAACGCTACTCCGTCCGCGTGACCAAAGACTACCTCGTCTTCTGCTCCGGGCATTTCATCACATACGACGGCAACACCTGCGAACGGCTGCACGGCCACAACTACCGGGTCGCCTGCGAACTGACGGCCGGGCTCGATCCGAACCAATACGTATTCGATTTCATCGCACTCAAGAACTACCTGAAGGAGATTACGGACCGGCTCGATCACCGCATGCTCGTGCCGGGCACGAGCACGCGCATCCGTCACACGGTGGAAGGCGAGCAGGTGACCTTGCGGTTCGAGAATCGCACCTGGTCGTTTCCGCGCGAGGATTGTGTGATCCTGCCGATCGCGAACACAACCGCGGAGTTGCTGGCACGACACATTGTGGACATGCTGCTGGAGACGCTCCGCAGGAAACACAGCTTCGTGCCGGGTTCGCTGAGCGTTGAAGTGGAGGAGAGCTTCGGTCAGGCGGCGACTTACACGTGGACCGCCGGCTGAAGCGTCCCCTCGTGCAACGCCGTGCTGACGAGCACGCCTGCCAGCCCGAAGCGCTCGAGCCTTGCCACGTCAGCGGGGCCGCGGACTCCGCCGCCGGCATGGACGGCGCACTCCGGAAACTGGCGGGAAATTTGTTGCAGAAGCGATTCGGTGCCGACTCCCCTCCCTGCGCCGACGCGGTCAATGTCGATCACAAACACGCGGGACGGAGCATCGGTCGTCACTTCACCCGCCATTTGGAGTAGATGCGTAGCTAATAAGACGGGATCGGTCTCATCAAACCCGGGAGCGACGACGCGCCCATCCCGGAGGTCCAGCGACAGCGCGAGCTTTCGGCCATCAACGCACCGCAGGATCCGCTCCCAGGCATCCGGCCCGGCTAGCGTTTCGGTGCCCACCACGACCGCGCAGCCGTAGCTGCGGACTCGAAGGGCGTCCTGGGCGTCGCGCACCCCGGCATCAACCCACGGCACAAATCCCATTTCGACGAGCCCGGCAATCAGTTCCCCGTCCATCGGATCGCCGGCAATGGCATCGAGGTCCGCGAGGTAAAGTTCCGTACAGTTAAATCGCTCGCGGAGCGCGAAGGCGAAGGGTAACGGCTCCCCAGTGGGGCACAATTCGCTCTCGATGGGGGCGTATGCCGCCCGGTCGCCACCGACCGCGCGGACGACCTCGCCCTTTTTGATGTCGATGACCGGGGTAATCTGCATGATCGCTCGCGGTGGCAGGGACTTCAGGCTCCGGGAGACGATAACCAGACTCGGGGCGGCTGGCATCAGCAATTCCGTGAGCAGGACAGGACCGGCCAATTTTCCTATAACTCATTGATGCGCGGGGCTTTGTTCCCTAAGCTAGCTGTTCCCCGATTGCCGGGTTGAGGTTGATTTTTCGGAGGTGGTGCGTGGCGATCGTTCAGGTAAAGGATTTGATCGAAGCCGGTGTGCATTACGGGCACCGCGCCAGCCGCTGGAATCCGAAGATGCGGCCGTATATCTACGGCAAGCGCAACCTCATTCATATCATCGACTTGCGTGAAACTGTCCGCGGGCTGCTCCGGGCTCATAAGTTCGTCGCCCAGACGGTGTCCCGAGGCGGACTGGTTCTTTTCGTCGGCACCAAGCGGCAGGCCCGCGAGATCGTCGAGCGGGAAGCCGGCCGGTGCGGTATGCCTTACGTTTCCGAGCGCTGGTTGGGCGGATGCCTGACGAATTTCCGCACGATCCGCAACCGCCTTAAGCGCCTCGCCGAACTCGAGTCACTCTGGCTGCCCGCCGGCGAGAACCCCGCCCGCGTTGACATGACGCCGTATATCCGCTCGATGCTCAACGAGGCCGGCAAGCTCGATCTGACCAAGGCTCCCGAGACGGCCCCTATCCGCGGCTACTCGAAGAAGATGGTCAGCACGCTGAGCCGCGAACTGACGAAGATTCGCCGCAACCTGCTCGGCATCCGCGACATGAACCGCCTGCCCGACGCGGTGATTTTCGTCGACCCGCGTCGCGAAGAGATCGGCCTGAAGGAAGCCAAGCGGATGGGCTTGGCAACCTTGGCCCTCATCGACACTGATAGCAGCCCGGACATGGTCGACCTGCCGATTCCCGGCAACGACGACAGCCTCCGGTCTATCGAGTTGGTCATCAACCGGCTGGCCGACGCGGTACTGGAAGGCAAGGCGGCCCTGTCGCCCGAGCAGGCGGCGCAGCAGCACCGCCCGCGTGTGCCCGGCGTCACGCCGCCCCAGCAGTAATCCACGAACATTGCCCGCGCCCGCAGTGTCCCCCTTCTGGTGTCGGGGACCGATTTCGATATTCCAGGTGAGACGATGAGTGCGATTTCCGCCACGGCCGTCCGCGACCTCCGCGACCGGACCGATATGCCGATGATGAAGTGCAAAGCCGCCCTCGAAAAGGCCGGCGGCGACATGGACAAGGCCATCCTGATCCTCCGCGAAGAGGGTGGCAAGTTCCTCTCCAGCGACAAGGGGGCCCGCGACACCGCCGAAGGCCGGATCGCGGCCTACACCGACATTCCCGGCAAGGTGGGCGCGATCGTCGAGATCCGCTGCGAATCGCCGTCCGTCGTGAAGAACGACCGCTTTGTCGCGCTGGGCAACGATTTCGCCAAGCACATCGCGATCAAGAACCCGGCCAACGTCGACGCCTTTCTCGCCGAGACGAACATCGACGACCCGACGAAAACCAACCAGCAGAAGCTGGAGGACATCGTCGGACTGATCCGCGAAAACATGCGGGTGGCCCGATTCGCCCGCGTCGGCGGCGCGAGCGGCAGCTACGTTCATCACGACGGTACGGTCGGCGTCATCATCGAGGTCAAGGGCGAAGGCACGCCCGACCCCGAGATGCTCAAGGACATCTGCGCCCACGTCGTCGCGCTCCGGCCCGGCTACCTGAAAGCCGACGAACTGCCCGCGGACATTCGCGACCGCGAAAAGGCGTTCGCGAAGCAGCAGGCCGAGCAGGGTGCGGCCGGCAAGCCCGCCAACGTCATCGAAAAGATTGCAGAAGGCAAGTTCAACACCTGGCTCGCTGAAAACGTGCTGCTCGATCAGCCGATCGCCAACCAGGCCAAGTACGGGAAAAAGACGGTCGGCCAGTTGCTCGCCGAGGCGAAGCTCGAGGCCGTGAAGTTCGTCCGCCTCAAGGTCGGCGAAGCCAACTGAGACTTTTAAGGACTCCAGAAGATGCCTCATACGAAGTCGGCCGAGAAGAGCATTCGTCAGGACGAAAAGCGTCGCCTGCGGAACAAGGCCCGCCTCCGGGCCTTGAAGAAGCTCATCAAGAACTTTGAAGACGCGGCCAAGGCCAAGCCCGGCTCAGACGAAGCGAAGACAGCGTTCCGTGCGGCTGTCGGCAAGCTTGATCAGGCTGCCAGCAAGCGGACGATCCACCCCAACGCTGCCGCCCGCAAGAAGAGTCAACTCGCAAAGAAGCTTTCGGCCAAGCCGTAAGTCCTGAAGCGAATTGAATGTTCAACCCAGCGGGAGGCCAGTCGGCCTCCCGCTGTCCTTTTGCGCCGGTGTTCGGTAAAGGCCATTTTCGGCTCTCTTATCATTGGCCACTAAACACCCACCCGGAATTCGACTCCCCGGGGCCGTTCATGAGCTTTCTGACCCGTGTGTACGCCTGCCTGTCGTTGTTCGTCGCATTCGGGTGCGGTGAACAATGTTCCGGCGTGGTCGTCCGAGGTCAGATCGTGCTCGACGGCGTCAACCTTTCACTGGCAGAAAACGAAGCGGTACTCCTGTCGTTGATCCCGAACCAGGGCGGCCCCCTCTCCGGTTCGGTCGGCCGGGACGGATCGTTCATCATCATGGGTGCGGCCGACGGCACCGGCGTCCTGCCCGGCAAATACAAAGTCGCCTTGCAGTCAATGCTAACCGATCGCGAACAATCCACTGACCGCTTCGCCGGGCATTACGTCGCGGGCCGGACGAAACTCGAAATCACAGTCTCCCGCGGAATGACCCCGGTCACCTTGGCCATTTCAGCGAAGTAGCCGCTTTCTCGCGCGTTCCACGCGGCTTCGCCGCAGATTCGTTTATTCGTCCAGTTCGTTTCATTCGTCCCCAATGGGGTGAGCGATACGGCAAAAACAAATGTGGGATCCCGTGGATCGGCGCACAAGTCCTTTTTTGATAGTTCCTTGCACTGTACCGGGGCTTACCCCTGCAAAAAATGCTCCCGGGGAGGAATCCCAGCCACGACCACCCCAGCCGGGCAGGAAACAACCGACTCGCCCAGTGTGGAAATTCCCTGGCGGGAAGGCGGAACATGCTTTCCATCTTTGCGCCGATTGAGAATAATGGTAGGGAGTCCAGCGAAATGAGAGGAACTGCATGACCTGCCTTCGGCCGCTCGCCTGCGTTCTCGCCATACTCTTCGCGGGCACGGTCCGCGCCGAGTTGCGAGACGGGGCCAAGCTATTCTCCCCGGAGACGGTTTCCGAGGCAAGGACGATCATCAGCGACATCGAGTCGCGTTTCAAGCGGCGGGTCGTCATCGAGACCATTGCCGAGGTTTCGCCCGAGACCCAGAAGGCCCTTGATAAGGCCGGCAAGAACAAGGTCGAGCGGAACAAGGTCTTCGAGGCCCTCCTCCGAGAGCGGGCCAGGGCCGACGGTGCGTCGGGCCTTTTCATCCTGATCACCAAGAAACCGGGCCGGGTCGAAGTCGAACCGGACGTCGCTACCCGCCAACTCGACTTTACGCTCGACGACGCGTCCAAGCTTCAATCGCAATTACGCGACGCCTTCGGCGAAAAACAGTTTGACAAGGGTCTTCTGGAGGGACTCGAATCGGTCCGCTCGACAATGCAGGAGCGGCACCGCGAGGTTCGTGCTCCCGAAGTGGCGAAAGCCGCCAAAGACCCCGTGATCAAACCGGAAGCAGAAGAAAAAGGCTGGTCCATCATGGGCTTTCTCTGTGTCGTCGGCGGAATCGTCCTGTTCTTCTGGGTGCTTCTCGCACTCATTCGCGGGTTCACCGGTGGCAGCCGGCAGAACATGATGGGCGGCGGACCCGGTTACGGCCCTGGCTACGGCTACGGCGGGGGTGGCGGCGGCGGGTTCATGTCAAACTTCATGAGCGGCATGTTCGGCGCAATGGCCGGAAATTGGATGTACAACAACTTCTTCGGCGGCGGCCATCATTCTTCCGGGGGCGGTATGCCGTGGGACAGCCCGGCCCAGGGCGCGGGTGGCGACTATGACGCCGGCGGCGGCCGGTACGACGGCCAGAGCGCGGGCGGCGACTACGACACCTCGGGCGGTGGCGGCGACTTCGGTGGCGAGTCCGACATGGGCGCGGGCGGCGACTGGGGTGGCGGTGGGGGTGATTTCGGCGGTGGCGACTTCGGCGGAGGCGGAGATTTCGGCGGCGGAGGCGACTTCGGCGGCGATTAGTCAATCACTCGGAATCCGTTCAGGGACGAACGAACTTAACCAGGAGGTAACCCGATGAATGTTCTTGGCTTCGGCGCGTTTGCCGTCGGTTTTGGCTTTGTGATGTGGACTCTTTCCAAGCTCATGGCTGATCAAAACGCAAGCCAGAATCGATGACACGACCCATTCGTCTAGCGACCCGCGGCAGTCCGCTCGCCCGCTGGCAGGCGGACCATGTCGCGGGCCTGCTCGCGCCCAGACCGGTCGAATTCGTCTTTGTCCGCACTGAAGGGGATCGCGTTCAGAACGTCTCCCTGTCCGTACTCGGCGGTCAGGGCGTTTTTACCAAGGAAGTTCAATTGGCGGTCCTGCGTGGCGACGCGGACGTGGCCGTTCACAGCCTAAAAGACCTTCCCACGGAAGAGACCCGAGGCCTCGTCCTCGCCGCGGTACCGTTCCGCGGACCAGCAGGCGATGCGCTTGTGAGCAATCGCTATGCCCGTTGGGATGACTTGCCCCCCGGCGCCCGCGTCGCGTCCGGTAGCCTGCGTCGCCGGGCGTTGATCAAGAACCGGCGCAACGACATCACCCTCGTCGACCTCCGTGGAAATGTCGAGACTCGCCTCCAGAAACTCGACGACGGCGATCTCGACGCCATCGTGCTTGCCGAGGCCGGGCTCGTACGACTGCGAATGGAAGATCGCATCCGCGAAGTCCTTAACCCCCACTGGTTTGTCCGGGCGGTGGGGCAGGGCGCGCTCGGATTGGAATGCCGGGCCGACGACACGGATACGCAGGACGCCCTCGCATCGCTCGATTGCCCGGTCAGTCACGCTGCCGTGACGGCCGAGCGGGCCTTTCTCCGCGAGCTGGGCGGCGGTTGCCAGGTGCCGATCGCGGCGGCCGGGCAGGTCGTCGGAGACGAACTGAGCCTTCATGGCGTCGTATTATCAGTCGATGGCACATCGCGACTCGACGGGCAGGTGATTGGCCCGATCGGCACGGCCGACGAGCTCGGCCGGCAACTCGCGGATGATTTGCTGGCCCGGGGAGCAAACAAGTTGCTGCAGACCTGCTGTTGAGAATTACTCGAGATCCTGCAGTTCTCCGGTAGACCGAAACCGTTTCATCAGGACTTCCACAGCCGATTCCCACGCCGGATCGACCGTGTCACTCGTCGATTGCAATCCTCGCCAGCTCAATGTCACCGGCCAGCCGCGGTGAAAGGCCGCCGCTTGAAACTGCTCCCGAAGTCGCAATGCCCAGACCGCGCCGTACCGATCGCGAAACCGCTGCCATTCACTCCGATGCTTCGGCGAAGGCCAAACCATTGCGGCCCAAAGTCCAAGGCTGACCAACCCGGCCGGCCAGGGCACAACGATGCCCGCTTTCGCTTGCAGGAATAGAGCCGTCAATGCAGGGGCGATCATTGTCATAACGATGACGCCCCACCGGGTCATCACGTAATTGCCAAAACCCACGCAGAGCAGAACGGCGACAAACGTCAATCGAAAAGCACCGAGCTTCAGACCCGATCCGTCGAGCAACCCCTCGGCAAATCCCAGCCACAGCACCACAAGCAGGCTCGCGACAAGAAAGTGCCACATGCCGATGATTGGTCGTCGGGCACCAAGGACGGCAATCCCGGCCGCCGAAGTGAGTGTCAGAGCGAGCCACGCGGATTCGCGGCCAGGTGTGATTGCAAGAACTATCCAGCCCGTCCATGCGGCCCACGCCCACGCCAGCGCGTGGCGGACCGTCCAGCCGCGGTTTAAGACCCAGGCGCGGCCCAAAGGAATTGCCGCCGACGCCACCAGCAGTGCCCACACTCCCGACATTCCCGGTCTCGCTAGTTTGACCAGCCGGTACAACCAGACCGGCGTCTTTCCCGCCTTTGCGGGCTGCGCCGGACGTGTCAGGGGTCGTCATACGGAACGGTCAGCCGGGCGGACGGGCCGGTGGGACTCCACAGTCCCATCAGCCGATGGGTAGGAGGTCAGGCGATTCGGACGATCGTCGACGGAGGTGTGTGATGCGGTTCAAGTTCGCGATGGCGACCGTTGTGACCGGTGGTCTATTGGCCGGGCAAGCGGACGCTGGGATCTTCTCGCGGAAGCCGAAGGCCGATCCGGCCGAGCAGGTACCGTCTCTCATCATGCAGTTGAAGACCGACAAAGACGAAGCCAAACGCAGCACGGCTGCTGAAGAACTTCGGCACTTCGACGCCAAGGCATTCCCGGAAATGATGACGGTGCTGAGTGACGCACTGTTGAAAGACAGCAGTGTCAGTGTCCGCGCAGAAGCGGCTGCGACTATCGCCAAACTGCGACCGATCAACCCCCAGGCCGGGTACGCCCTGGAACAGGCAGCGTCGAACGACCCGTCGTTGCGGGTGCGCATGGCCGCCCGACAGTCCCTCTGGCAGTACAACCTGCTCGGTTATCGGAGCAGCGGCAAGCCGCCCGAGGCCGGCGCTCCGACGCCGGCATTAGCCGTCGCGCCGGCACCGTCCAAGCCACACGTGACCGCCAAAATGCCTCGCGGGACGCCCGGCGAGACGAAGGAGCCGCCGCTGGCCGGTGAAGGCGCGACGACCTCGCTTAAGCCGGTTTCCCCGCCGAAGCTGATAAAGCCCCCGATAACACCCGCTAAGCCCTCGTCGCCAGTTGAGCCGGAGGGCCCGTCGCTCGGGCCACCGCAGTAAGAGCGGGATTGACCCTATTGCCCATTTCGCCTATCGTCGCAGGCGATTGTGGAGGGATTGCATGCGACGTCGGCGTCAGTTGTTCCTGTTCTTGGTGTGCGTCTCCGCCCTCGCTGGGACGGTCGGTTCGGGGTTGTGGTTTGGCGTCCGCCACGAGCCGGCGTTTTATCAGCGGGCCGGCCTGCCCAAAGGCCCTGACCGTCAACGATTGGCTCAGGAGTTCCTTCGACGGTCGTCTGACGTCTACAACCTTGTTGCCAACGGTCAGCCGTGGACACTGACCATCGCACAGGAACAACTCAACGCCTACCTTCAGGACGAGAATACCAGTTCTTCGGGATTGTTCACTTACCCAGAAAACGTCACTGACCCCCGAGTCGAGTTCGAGTCCGACCGCATCCGCATCGGCTTCCGTTACGGTTCCGGGACTGCCAGTGCGATCGTCAGCGTCGACCTGCGGACGTGGCTTCTGGCAAAGGAATCGAACGCAATTGCGCTCGAGTTGTGTGGATTGAGCGTCGGTGGAGTACCGCTTGGATCGCATGCCTTGATGGAGTATGTCACCGAGGCGGCCCGCGAGTGGAATGCCGATGTGACGTGGTATCGTCACAACAGCCATCCGGTCGCCATCATCCGGTTGCAAGCCAATCAGAGCAGGCCGACGCTGCAGTTACGGCAATTCGAAATGACAGCCGGGCAGGCCACGCTTACCGGCAAACCGACGGGTGACAACGCCCCCGCGTCCAGCGACGGCACCGGCAACTAGTTCGTGCCTGATTTCAACAACACCCGTCGATTCTCAAGAATCATCGACACTTCACTGCCTGCTATGGCCAGGTCGCGATATTCACCGGATTCTACCCTCCGGACATTGCCGCGTCCCCTGCTGATGGGGCCTTCGTACGTCAGGTACTCCAGGCGATGATCGTCGATTGCTTCGGCTTGCTCTGGTTCGCCGGCGATCGGAACGCGATTAACACGCCATGTCTTTAACACGAGGCCGACTTCAAGCATCAGATCGAAGTGCGAAGTCGGCCAATCGTGGTGAAGAATGACGTATCGCGGCATCGGCCTACATACCGGCTACGGGAATCGGGACAATCTTGACCCGGGGCACAACAACGCCTGTGATCCTTCCGTGGCGAGCCTGCAACTGGGCTGAATTCAGCCGTAGAAAATCGTGCCGCCGAGGGTTCGCCCCGGATGCGAGGTACGCGCGAGCGAGTTGAGCCATGTGCTCATCGTACCTGGCTTGCGATGCCGTATGCAGGCTGCAGCGTCCCCGATGTCTGCGGAGGTCGCCATCGAAGTTTTTGCCGATGTGGAACAGTTCGTGGAACAGCGTCACCATTTTGTCGTCGAAGTTGCGGTCCAGGAACCGGGGCAGGCAGTAGGTCATGACATAAAGCATCTCGATGCCGCCGATGATAATCCGCTGAACTTGCGACATTCGACCCCGTGATGTGCGGACGAGGTGGCCGCCGGCAAACCTCAGTGGAGTTACTCGCGCTTGAAGCCCATGGCCTCGGGGATTTCTGGCCTGAAGCATGGTGATCAGAATTCGTGACGGGTCTATGTGCTGGAATTCGGGAACATGGCGACACACATCGGCCGTGAGAAGCGACAGTGCCCGCGTGAAGTCAAAAGCAGTATCGACCGAGCCTGAATCAATCCAAGGCGGCCCTGGATCAGAGTAATGGGGGCCGCGGAGGGAACGGACGATGCCACGGGGCAGGTCTTCGGGCGAATTCCACGTCAGGACGAACGGCGGCTTCCGCCACGCCGCCGGCTCCATAACGGGCGTAACATCCGTGCTCACAAGACGTTCCTCGGCGTCCGTTCTGCCCATACTAAGGCGGCGAAACAGTTGGGTCAACCGGCCGAATCGCCCCAAACCGGCGAATCGGCTCAACTCCGCGGCGTCGTCAGGCCGATAAAACCGGTGCATCACGACCACCGACGGGCTGCCGGCCAGGGATTGGCTGAGCGTCCCAAGGACGGGACAGGCCCCGGTGGCGTGGTCGGCTGCGGGGGAGGACGCGACGATGCGCACGTTGTGCCGTACGGGGCTGGCAGCGGCCGGTTTCGGGCTGCTTTCGCTCGGGTTGACCGGGTGCCAGACGCAACTCGCCGGCATGACTTTGCCGAGCGGCTATTACCTCCAGCACCGCCCTCAGTATTTTCCGTCGGAGCCCAGCTTTCCGCTGAGCCGTGAACTGGCGACGATGCAGGCCCAGAACGCGGCAGCAGCGGCAGCCGAGTCGGGCCAGGCGTCCAAGCTCCCCGCACCGGTCGCCGCGGCCAAGTAACAGGAATCACCCAATAGCCCCGCGGTTGCAGCCTCCTGGCTCCGGGAGGCTGCGACCGCGTGCCCGCGCGCCGATTCCCGATATCATGCTAGTAGTGCCGGAGTCCTGCCGCGGCGATGCCGCCCTTCCGGCGTGATACCATGAGACTCGTCCCGGAGTCGCCGGATGCGTGGCCTCGTTGTACTTGCCTCGACTTTGATTTGTTGCGCCGTTGCATTGACTGCGCCGCCGGGGTCGCCTCGCTCGATCGAATACAACCGCGACGTGCGACCAATTCTCGCGGAAAATTGCTTTGCCTGCCACGGCCCGGATAGTGCCGCCCGCAAGGGCGACTTGCGACTCGATAATCGAGAGACTGCGTTGAAAGCGGAGGCATTCGTTCCGGGCAAGCCGGACGAAAGCGCGCTGATCGAGCGCATTTCGTCGATGGATCCGGACGCGGTGATGCCTCCTCGATCGACGCACAAGTCGCTTTCGACTGCACAGAAGGACACGTTGCGTTCATGGATCGCCGGGGGCGCTGCCTATCAACCCCACTGGTCTTTCATTCCTCCGGTGCGCCCGACGCCGCCCGCAGGCTCTGGATGGTGCCGAAATCCGATCGATCAGTTCATTGAGGCCGAGTGTAGCAAAGCCGGCTTGAAGCCGAACGCCGAGGCTGATCGACGGACGCTTGCCCGCCGGCTCAGTCTGGACCTGATCGGGTTGCCGCCCGAACCGGCCGAGGTCGAAGAGTTCGTGTGTGACCGGTCACCGGACTGGTATGAGCGGTACGTCGACAAATTGATGCGGTCGCCGCATTGGGGCGAACACCGGGGACGGTACTGGCTTGACGCGGCACGCTATGCTGACACGCACGGGATTCACTTCGACAACTACCGGGAAATGTGGTCGTACCGCGACTGGGTGATCCGCGCATTCAACGACAACATGCCCTTCGACAAATTCTCGATCGAACAGTTGGCCGGCGATCTGCTGCCCCAGCCGACGTTGGAACAGCGAATCGCGACAGGTTTCAATCGCTGCAATATCACGACGAACGAAGGCGGCGCGATTGACGACGAGTACCTGGTCCTTTACACGCGCGACCGCACGGAAACGACTTCGCTCGTGTGGCTCGGGCTGACGACCGGGTGCGCGGTCTGCCACGATCACAAACTCGATCCGCTGAGTCAGCGCGAGTTTTACGAACTGGCTGCGTTCTTCAACAACACGACTCAGCGGGCGATGGACGGCAATATTCATAACACGCCGCCGATCGTGCCGGTCGCGAAGAAGGAAGATCGTGCTCGGCTCGCTGAGATCCAGCGTGAGACGGCTTCTGTCGTGAGGCTAATTGCCGAGCGGAGGAAGTCGGCCCGGCCGGACTTCGATCGATGGCAATCGGAAACCACGAGCGAAAAGGTGGCGGCCATGCTGCCCGGCGACCGTCTCCTCGCCGAATTGCCTCTCGCAGAAGGCAAAGGCCAATCGACGCTCGTGAAAACTGGACTGCAATCCAAACAAGTCGAGCTAACACCCGGCTACGAGTGGTCGCCATCGAAGGACAAGAGGGCAGGCCTGCACATCAAGCCCGGCCCGGCGTTGCAACTTTCCGATGTCGGGGACTTCGACACTCGCGAGCCGTTTTCGATCAGCGTCTGGCTCAGGAATGGCAGAAAGAACCAGAACGGTGCGGCGTTGGCCCGGATGGACGTACCCGGGGGCTTCCGCGGCTGGGACTTGTGGATCCAGAACGATCGCGTGGGATGCCACATTATTCACAACTGGCCGGACGATGCGCTGAAGGTCGTTACTAGGAAGCCACTTCCGTTCGACACCTGGGTTCATGTGACGGTTGTGTACGACGGTTCGGCCTCGGCCAAAGGCTTGCGGATCTTTTACAACGGCGAAGCACAGCAGGTCGATATCGAAGCGGACCGGCTCAAAACAGCGTCAAGATCGCCGGTGCCACTCAGCGTTGGTCAGCGTCACGCGACTGATAGAGTCAAAGGACTGCACCTGAATGACGCCCGATTTTACGGGCGAGCGTTGTCGGCCGGCGAGGTCATGCAACTGGCGAGTTCGTCTCGCGCCGTCGAAATCCTGAGTCGTCCCAAGTCGGATCGAAGTCCGGCCGAGCGTGACGAACTGTTTGCGTGGTGGCTTGCGACGATTGATGCACCGTATCGTGCTCTCGACACAAAAGCGGACTCCCTGAAGAGGGAGGAGTCGGCCATTCTGGGTCGCGGTACGGTTGCACACGTCATGAATGAAATGGCCAAGCCGCCAATCGCGCATTTGCTTCATCGTGGCGAATACGATCAGCGGCGCGAGGCCGTTGGCCCGAACACGCCTCGGGTACTCCCGGCATTCATGCCCGAGTTGCCCAGAAACCGCCTGGGATTGGCGCAATGGCTGTTCCGGCCCGATCACCCACTGACGGCACGTGTCACCGTTAACCGCTTCTGGCAAGAGATGTTCGGTCAGGGGCTCGTGCGGACGAGCGGTGATTTCGGGATTGCCGGTGAGCTGCCGAGCCACCCGGAGTTGCTCGATTGGCTCGCTCTCGAGTTTCGCGATTCGGGTTGGGACGTCAAGAAGTTCGTTCGGCTCATCGTGTGTTCCAGTACCTACCGCCAGTCAGCCGTCACGACGACTGAAAAGAGGGAGAAAGACCCATCGAACAGGCTTCTGTCGCGAGGCCCGCGGTTCCGGATGGACGCGGAGATGGTTCGCGACGCCGCGTTGGCGTCGAGTGGACTGCTGGTTCGGACTGTCGGTGGACCGAGTGTTAAGCCCTATCAGCCCGAGGGTGTCTGGGAAGCGGTTGCCATGATCGGCAGCAATACCCGGGACTACAAGCAGGACCGGGGCGAAAACCTGTATCGGCGGAGCATGTATACATTCTGGAAGCGAGCCGCACCGCCTGCCTCGATGGAGATTCTCAACGCGCCGAACCGGGAAACGTGCGCCGTACGTCGAGAGCGGACGAACACACCATTGCAGGCACTTGTCACGCTTAACGACCCACAGTTCGTTGAAGCGGCCCGCCGTCTCGCCGAAAATGCACTCCACGAGGATGTGAGCGACGCGGCCACGATCGACTGGATCGCCATACGGGTGTTGGCCCGCCCGCTTAGCCCCGAAGAACGAAAGATCACCCTCGTCAGCCTCGGTCGTTTAACGGACTATTATCAGGCGCACCCGGACGAGGCCGTGCGGCTGCTGACCGTGGGCGAATCGCCCCGCGACACTCGACTGAATCCCGTACAACACGCCGCGTGGACGATGTTGTGCAATGAACTGTTGAATCTCGACGAAGCAATCTGCAAGTAGCCTGTCGTTGAGCAGGGAGTTGGCGATGCACCCGGCCGATGAATTGATCCATCTTGAGACCCGCAGGCAGTTTTTTGCCTCGGCGGGATTTTCGCTCGGGACGGCCGCATTGGCGTCACTTGGCATTCACGGTGCGGCTCCGACCGGTTCTAGCCAAAAGCAGGTGAACACTCACCACCCGGCCAGGGCCAAGCGGGTCATCTATTTACACATGGTCGGAGGCCCCTCGCAACTGGATCTTTTTGATTACAAGCCGAAACTGGATGAACTGTTCGATACCGATTTGCCGGACTCCATTCGCCGGGGGCAACGGCTGACCACCATGACTTCGGGGCAGACCCGATTTCCAATTGCGCCGACGAAGTACAAGTTTGCTCAGTACGGACCGTCGGGGGCGTGGATGAGCGAACTGCTGCCGTGGAAGGCGAGAATGGCCGACCGGATGTGCATCGTGAAATCGATGTTCACCGAGGCCATCAATCATGAGCCGGCCATGACTCTGATGCAGACTGGCAATCAGGTCACGGGCCGGCCTTGCCTCGGCGCGTGGACTAGTTACGGGCTCGGCTCGGCCAACGAAAACCTGCCGACATTCTGCGTGCTGGTCGCACAGCCGTCGAACACGGAGCAGACTCAGGCGATCTCGGCCCGACTCTGGCAATCCGGTTACTTGCCGGGCGAGCACGCCGGCGTTCCGTTCCGCGGGAAGGGTGATCCAATCCTGTTCATCAACAACCCGCCCGGAGTTTCATCCGATGTTCGCCGGGAAACGCTCGACAGCTTGAACGCCCTGAACCGGATGACATACGACCAGATCGGCGACCCCGATACACACACGCGGATTCAACAGTACGAGATGGCCTACCGCATGCAGACGAGCGTGCCGGAGTTGACCGACCTGTCGAAAGAGACCGAGGCGACCTTGAGCATGTACGGCCCCGATGTGCGGAAGGCTGGTACATTTGCGAACACAGCGCTATTGTGTCGGAGGCTGGTTGAGCGGGGAGTCAGGTTCGTTCAGGTGTATCACAACAACTGGGATACACACGGGAACGTGAAGGGCCGGTTGCCCGATCAGTGTCGGGATGTCGATCAGCCCTGTTACGGGCTGATCAACGACCTGGCCCAGCGAGGCCTGCTCGACGATACGCTTGTGGTCTGGGGTGGCGAGTTTGGACGAACGGTGTACTCACAGGGGAAGTTGTCGCGAGATAATTACGGCCGGGACCACCACCCGCGATGTTTCACGCTATGGATGGCCGGCGGCGGGATCAGGCCGGGTTACGTCCACGGCGAAACGGACGACTTTTCATACAACATTACGCGCGACCCGGTCCACGTCCGCGATTTTCACGCGACCATACTTCACCTGCTCGGATTCGATCACACACGGCTCAGTTTTCGCTACCTGGGGCTCGATCAACGGCTCACTGGAGTCGAACCAGCGAAAGTTGTTCAATCGCTGCTGGCATAATGGCCTTCGACCGGCCGCTTCGGCCCTCCCGCACAATCAGTCCCAATCGACATGTTTGATACAAGCCGAACAATTGCATTCGACCGCCTTACTGCAAGAGTCGCCCGGCCTTTCCCATACTCGCCGACCGGACGGACTTAAATCCGCGTCTTAAACAATTTACGATGAAGTCACCCTGGTCTGCGTGATAGGACCCCTTGAAACCCGTTCCTCCGCCAATGAAAGCCGGTCCCCGGCCTGATGTCCGCGTGCTCCTGATCGACGATCAGGCGTTCGTCGGCGAGTCGGTCCGTCGAATGGTGGCAGCCGAGGGTGACATTGAATTCCACTTCTGCGCCGATCCGGCCGAAGCCATTGCCACCGCCAATCGCGTGCAGCCGACCGTGATCCTCCAGGATCTGGTCATGCCGGAGATCGATGGCCTGCTGCTCGTGAAGTTCTTCCGTGCGAATCCCGGCACCCGCGAAACGCCGATGATCGTGCTTTCGAGCAAGGAAGAGCCAGTCATCAAAGCACGGGCTTTTGCTCTGGGCGCAAATGACTACCTGGTGAAACTCCCTGATCCGCTGGAACTGCTGGCACGAATCAGATATCACTCGCGGGCCTATCGAAATCTCGTCGAGCGTAACGAGGCGTATCGGCAACTCGCTGAGAGCCAGCAGGAGCTGGCCAATGAGGTGTCTCAGGCGGCCCGATATGTGCAGTCGCTGCTTCCGAACAAGCTCAAGGGCGAAGTGAAGGTCGATTGGCGATTCGTGCCCTCGACGCAACTCGGCGGCGACATGTTCGGCTACCATTGGATCGACAGCGATCACTTTGCCGTTTACCTGCTCGACGTGAGCGGTCACGGAGTCGGCTCATCGCTGCTCGCCGTATCGGCCTCCAACGTTCTGGCATCCAGGGCGCTCTCTAATACGGACTTTCGCGAACCGGCCGAGGTGGTCTCGCGGATGAACGATGTGTTTCAGATGGACAAGCAGAACGGAAAGTACTTCACGATCTTCTACGGCGTGTTCAACAAGAAGAATCGCCTGCTGCGGTACTGCAACGGCGCGCACCCATCGGCCTTGCTGTTTCACGGGGAATCGCCGGACACCCTGACTCTTGATCAGCTCGAATCCACCGACCCGCTGATAGGTATGCTCCCGCCCGGAACGCCATTCGAGGAGCGGTCCATCACGGTCGGACCGTGGGCCCGGTTATTCCTGTTCAGCGATGGAGTTTTCGAGATCGACTGTGCGGACGGGAGTATGTGGAAGTTTCCGGAATTCCTCGAGTTCCTGCGTCCGCTCGGCTCGGCCGACGACCTGATGGACCAACTGTACTCCCACGTCCGCGAACTCCGCGGCGGTCCCGTTCTCAACGACGATTTCTCGATATTGGAAGTGCGCTGCTGAGCGCACCAGGAGGCGAACCATGATCCGACCCGGCGATTTGAGCATCCGTGCCCGACTCTTTCTTCTCGTCATTATTGCCGTCGTCGGCTTCTCGGCGGTATTGATCATCAACAGTGTGATCGGAGCGAAGTACGACGTCGGCGGCCCGTTATACGAGCGGACCATTAAACGTAAGAACATTCATGCCGAAATGGAGCCATCAACGCTGGCGATCGTCGAGCCGAAGTTGGCCATCAACACGATGTTCATTGCGAAGACGCCCGAAGACCTCCGCAATCTGATCTCGGAATTCAGGTCCCTGAGCGCAAAGTACGAAGACCGGAAAAACTACTGGCGGCGGGAGATGTTTGAGGGACCCGTCAAGAAATGCCTGGAAAGTGAAGTGCTTCCGCCTGCCGACGAGTTTCTCCGTATTGCCAATAACGACTTTCTCCCGCTCATGATCAAAGGTGACAAGGAAGGGGCGACGCAGGTCCTACTGACGCGGATGCGGCCGCTTTACCAGGAGCACCGTGCGGCTATTACCAAGGCCGTTGGGATCAATAATCAAAAACTTGCCGACGAAGGTGCTGCCATACTTTCAGAGATTCGTACCGGAAACTTCATACTGCTCCTCGTGAGCTTCGCGACGGTCGTAGCTATCGGCGTGTTTGGCTGGTGGCTGGCTCAGAGCATTTCGCGATCCACCCACCAACTCGTGAGTCGCGTCGACGAGATGGCCTCCGGTGCCGGCGACCTCACGGCCCGGGTGAAAATTGAGTCGGAAGACGAACTTGGTCGACTGGGCCGCGGCATCAACGCCATGATCGACAAGATTCACGCCGTGGTTACCAAGGTCCGCGAGTCTACGCTTCAAGTACTTTCGACATCGTCCCAGATCGCGGCGACCGCCCGGCAGCAGGAGTCGACCGTACATTCACTGAACAGCTCGACCACGGAGATCGCCGCGGCCGTGCGCGAAATCTCGGCCACGGGCAAAGAATTGGCCTCGACAATGAACGAAGTCAATGGGCGGGCAGGGCAGGCTGCCGCGCTCGCTTCGTCGGGCCGGGATCGGCTCAGCCAGATGGAGCACACGATGCACCAACTCGTGGAGTCGACTGCTTCCATTTCTGGCAAGCTCGCCATTATTCGCGAAAAAGCGGACAATATCAATGTGGTGGTCACGACCATTACGAAGGTCGCCGATCAGACGAATCTGCTTTCGATCAATGCCGCCATCGAGGCGGAAAAGGCTGGTGAATACGGCCGCGGATTCCTCGTCGTCGCCCGCGAAATTCGTCGCCTGGCCGACCAGACAGCTGTCGCCACACTCGACATTGAAAGCATGGTCCGGTTGATGCAGGACGCAGTGTCGGCGGGCGTGATGCAGATGGACAAATTCACGGACGAGGTTCGTGTCGGTGCCGGGCGGGTTGCTGAGATCAACGGCCAGACGAGTCAAATCATCACGGAAGTGGCCGCACTCAACGATCGTTTCCGCCAGGTCAATGAAGGCGTGGGCAGTCAGGCGGTCGGTGCGGGCCAGATCAACGAGGCTATGGGAGACATTGCCAGTAATGTCCGTTCGACCGCGAAGTCGCTCGAGGAGTTTAACCAGGCGACGACCCATCTACGGTCTTCGATCGAGCAGTTGAATCAGGAAATCGCACAGTTCAAGGTCTGACCCGATGCTGGTCCTCGCGTTTCAGGTCGGCTCGGAATCGGTTGGCCTCGATATTCGTCGGGTCCATGCGGTTGTGCCGCGCGTGCGCCTCCAGCCAGTCAGCGGGTCGCCGGCCTGGCTCGCGGGTGCGTTTGTCTATCGCGGCGTGATGGTGCCTGTCGTCGACCTGTGTCAACTCATCGGCGCGGGTGAATGCCCGCCGGAACTGAGCAGCCGAATAGTCCTGATTCACCGCGACGACTCTTCGGGTACCGCGAATCTACTCGGATTGCTCGCGGCTCACGTGGCCGACATCCGGGAAATCGATGGTGATCTCACCGCGGCGCAACCGCTGAGCGGTCGGGAGGCGATCAATCTCGGTCCGACTCTGGTCGACGGAACGACGATCATGCGTTTGCTCGACCCGGACCGGCTCTTCCCCCGTCAAATGGATAGCGGGGTACTTGTATGACGATGGAGCGGATTCGCCGTTTGCTTTCGGTCCGAATTGGGCTCGATCCGGCCTCGCTCGGCCCGCGGTCCGTCGAGTCCGCGGTCGCCGCCGCGATGGAAAGCCAGGGGATCACTGAGCTCGCCGAGTATTCGAAGAAGCTGACAGATACCATGGGCGTCTTCGACGATCTGGCGGGTCGTCTGGTTGTTCCGGAAACGTGGTTCTTCCGCGGATCACTGTTCATGAGTTTGCCCGCCCTCGTTCGAAGCAAACCGGCAGTTCCATTCCGAATACTCAGCATACCGTGCAGTACAGGCGAGGAGCCGTACTCGGTGGCGATGGCACTGGCTGATGCGGGAATCGAGCCTGAAAAATGCTCCATCGACGCTGCCGATCTGAGCGCCAGCGCCGTGACCACCGCCCGGCATGGTGTGTATCGGGAATTCTCATTCCGCCAGACGACGCCCGAGGTCCGGGCCAGATATTTCCAGAAGGCAGGCGATGACTGGGAGTTGTCGCCGACGATCCGCTCGCGGGTTCGGTTTCACGTGAGTAATCTGCTCAATGCCGGGACGCTTCCGGCCGGCCTGTATGACCTGGTGATATGCCGCAACCTCTTCATCTACCTGACTCCCGAGGCGCGTCGGAGGTCGCTGGATGTACTGGAAGGACTGCTGACGCCCGAGGGCTTTCTCGCTGTGGGACCTGCCGACGCTTCCGTTCTGGCGGATCGATCATTCACATCCGTGGGAGCGGACGGTGACTTTCTGTTTCGCCGAGGACGAAACATGTCAGCCACGCCAACTGTTATGGTGGCGCCATTGCCACCGCGGCGGACGACAGTTCCACCAAAGATCAACGTGAAGATGCCTGTTAGCCCACCGGTCGTCGCTACCTGGCAGGCGATCCGGCAGCTTGCGGACAGCGGTCGACTTAACGAGGCGTGTGCAGAATGTCGGCGACTTCTGGCCACATCCGGCCATGACGCCGAAGGCTATGCGCTACTGGGCGTCATCGAGCAGGCCCGGGGAAACCTCGATGCCGCCGACGATGCTTTTCGCCGGGCACTTTACCTGGATCCTAATCACACGGAAGCATTGACACACGGCGCCTTGTTGTACGAACAGCGCGGGCAAGGTGATCGGGCCGCGTCGCTGCGAGAACGATTAAATCGGCTTGCTGTCGCCGGGGGGAATTCATGACGGCACTCCCCGTAGTCGTGGACGATTGCTGGAACCGGATTGGCATTCGCGGCGATCAATCATGCCCCGAACTGGCCAAAGTGGTCCATTGTCACAACTGCCCGGTATTCACCGATGCGGGCCGGCGGTTTCTCAACTCGCCTTCGCCTCCGGGATACCTCGAAGAGTGGACCGAACGCCTCGCGGCCTCACCTCAGGAATCCGAGACCGATCTCGAAAGCGTTTTGATCTTCCGCCTGCACGATGAGTGGCTGGCGTTGACCGTCCACACACTGGTGGAAGTGACGCCTCCGCGGACCGTTCACCGCGTACCGCACCGCGGCGGCTTGCTCGATGGAATCGTTAACATCCGTGGCGAATTGGCCCTGTGCGTCAATATCGGCCGGATGCTCGGTATTCGCAACGGTGATCTCGATTCGAGGCAGCGCACTGAGGACCGCGAGCCCTCCCCCACGGAGCGGTTGCTGGTCACGCGACGGGATGCCGATCGCTGGGTGTTCCCTGTCGATGAGGTAGATCTGGTGCATCGATTCCCCCGTTCGCAACTGGCGGCGGTACCGGCGACCGTTCGTCGGGCGTCGGGCCATCTGACGCGGGGCGTGTTCGACTGCAACAATCGAACAATCGGTCTGCTCGACGAAGTCAGGCTGTTTGAGGCGCTGCGGACGAGGCTGCGATGACCGATATCGAACCGGATCCCATGCTGGAGTTGTTCCGCTCGGAGTTAACCCAGCAACTGGCCGTACTGCGCGAAGCGTATGCGGTCCTGGCCGACGCACCGACAAACGCGAAGGCGCTCGCGGAAGCCGGGCAGGCCTTGCACACGATTCGCGGCGCGTCGCGGATCTGCCACCTCGACGCGCCGGCGCGACTGGCCATCGTACTCGACGCGGAACTCGCGGCCGCCCGCGCCGGCACTACGTCGTTGACCGCGCAGCGGTGCAACGACTCTCTTGCCGCGGTCGCCACACTCGAACCGTTGGCGGCATTACAAGCGGAAGAATGGAATGACGAGATCCATCAGGCGATTGTGGCTGCCTCACAATCATTGGCCGGAGAGTCCGAGGTCACGGCCGTCGCTCCGGCGGAAGAGTCGCCGACGCCGATCTGCGTTGTCGCGGTGGATCATTCGCTTGTTGAGCTGTTCCGCGAGGAAGTGCGGAGTCACGCGGCCGGGCTGAATGGCGGGCTTTTGCAATTGGAGCGCGAGCCGACCAATCCGCAGCGTATCGAACCACTCATGAGGGCCGCACATTCGCTGAAAGGGGCGGCCCGGATTGTCGGGCTCGACCCGGCCGTCAAGTTGGCTCACGAAATGGAGGACGCATTTGTCGCGGCGCAGGCGGGCCGGATTCGGCTCACTTCGACAGATATCGACCTGCTACTTCAAGGCGCAGACGTGCTCGCGGCCCTGGCGGACGAAGATCTGTCAGAGTGGCAGCGGAAGCGGTTAGCCGAAGTGACTCAACTCAGCGGTGCCATCAGCGGATTGGCTCGCGGCGAGTCGGTCGCTGCCTTGCCACCGACGCCGGTGCCAGTCGTCGAACCAGTCATTGTGGAACCGGTTGCAGAGGCGCCGGCTGGGTCGATCGCCGAGTCGGCCGAGGCTGTCGTTCGGGTCACGGCGCAGAGTCTCAATAGGCTGATGAGTCTGGCCGGCGAATCACTCGTGCAGGCCCGCTGGCTGCAGCCGTTCACGTCGTCGCTGCTCCGACTCAAGAAGCACCAGGACACTCTAACCGTACAACTCGACCAGTTGGCCCAGCGAGTTGCCACCGGGCCGGCGAGTGATCTGCTCGAATCGCCACTCGCCGACGCCCGGCAGCAGTTGAACCGGTGCCGGCAGATTCTGGGCGAGCGCATCGGCGAGTTCGAGAATCACGCCGGGGCGGCCGAGGACCTCAACAGCCGGCTGTACCGAGAAGTCATCGTCAGTCGGATGCGGCCATTCTCCGACGGTGCCGGCGGCTTCCCACGACTTGTCCGCGATACGGCGCGGCGGCTTGGCAAGCAGGCCCGGCTCGATATTCACGGACTGGCGACCGAAGTCGACCGTGACATTCTCGACAAGCTCGAAGCACCCCTGACCCACCTGTTGCGCAATGCCGTCGATCACGGACTCGAATCGACCGAGCGGCGGGCGGCTACGGGTAAGCCGGCCGAGGGTGTGATTCGCATCAATGTCCGTCATCGCGCGGGTATGCTGGCCATCGATGTCGGTGACGACGGCGGTGGCATCGATATCGAGGTCATCCGCCGAAAGATTGCCGACCGCAAACTGGCCACGGCCGACATGGCCGCGCGGATGAACGAGGCGGAACTCCTCGAGTTCCTGTTCCTGCCCGGTTTCTCGACGGCGGCCGCGGTGACGGAGACTTCGGGACGGGGCGTCGGACTCGATGTGGTCCAGGACACGCTGCGGAAGATCGGCGGCTCGGTGAATGTGACGACCCGGCCCGGCGCGGGGACCACGTTTCACCTGTCGCTGCCGATCACGCTCTCCGTGGTCCGCGCAGTGCTCGTCGAGATTGCCGGCGAGCCGTACGCTTTTCCGCACAATCGCATTAATCGGCTGTTGCGAGTCGCGCGGTCGGACGTGCATTCGATCGAGCATCGGCAATTCGTCTCGGTCGATGGACAGCACGTTGGGCTGGTGCTGGCGTCGCAACTGCTCGACCTCCCGGCCGGGCGGGCGGCGGAGGACCATCTGCCGGTCGTCCTGCTCAGCGATGCCTCCGGGCAGTACGGGCTCATCGTCGACACCTTTCGCGGCGAGCAGGATCTGGTCGTCCGCCCACTCGATCCCCGGCTTGGCAAAGTGCCCAACCTGAGTGCGGCCGCCATTCTCGACGACGGGTCGCCGGTGCTCATTGCCGACGTGGAAGACATGATCCGCTCGATGGATCAGTTCATCCAGAGTGGCACACTGCAACGGTGCGACCAGCGGTCGACCGGGCCGGCGGCGAAGAAGCGGATCCTCGTCGTCGACGATTCGATTACCGTCCGCGAGGTGCAACGGCAGATCCTGCGGACGCACGGCTACGAAGTTGAGGTGGCCGTCGACGGTCAGGATGGCTGGAACAAAGTTCGCGCATCGTCGTTCGACCTGGTGGTCAGCGACATTGACATGCCACGGATGGGCGGGCTGGAATTTGTGCGCCGGATTCGGGAAGATGGCCAGTTAAAGCAGGTGCCGGTGATCATCGTGTCATACAAGGACCGACCGGAGGACAAGATTCGCGGGCTGGAGGTCGGCGCGAATGCGTATCTGACGAAGAGCAGCTTCCACGATCACACGTTCCTGGAGGCGGTGACCTCGCTCGTGGGAAAGGCCTGATTCAGGATGCGGATCGGCATTGTCAACGACCTCGCTTTGGCCCAGGCGGTGTTGCGCCGGGTGGTGGAATCGGTCCCCGGGTATTCCGTGGCTTGGTCCGCGCTGGACGGGGCGGAGGCGATCCGCAAGGCCGCGGCCGACCGGCCCGATGCGATCCTGATGGACCTGATCATGCCCGGCGTCGACGGTGTCGAAGCCACCCGGCAGATCATGGCCAAGTCGCCGTGCCCCATTCTCATTGTCACCGCCAGTGTCGGCGCGAATTTCGGCAAGGTGTACGAAGCCCTCGGCGCGGGCGGTCTCGATGCCGTGAAGACGCCGACTTTCGGGCCGGACGGCCAGATGCGCGGCCATCAGCCGTTGCTCGATCGGCTGGCGAAGCTGGGCCGGCAGAAGCAACCGTCCCCGCCCGGAGCAGCGTTCTCTTCGAGCGCGGCAAGCGGGCCGGATGTTGGTCGGTTGCCGGAGTTGCTCGTGATCGGCGCGAGTACCGGCGGGCCGGACGCGGTGAGCCGGGTGTTGCAAACGCTCGCTCCGGCACCCAAGTTGGCGGTGGCGGTGGTGCAGCACATCGGGCCGGACTTCGCGGGCGGGTTCGTGACGTGGCTGGCCCGCCGAACGGGGCTGACGACACAGGCCGCGGTGGCGGGTGAGGCGCCGATGGCCGGACAGGTCGTGGTGGCCGTGAGCGACAATCATCTTGTGCTCCGGCCGGATCGGCGGTGGGAGTATTCGGTGGAGCCGGCCGAGTATCCGTACCGCCCGAGCGTGGACGTGCTGTTCGGGAGCGTGGCCGCCCACTGGCCCCGGCCGGGCGTCGCGGTGCTGCTCACGGGGATGGGTAGCGACGGGGCCCGAGGCCTGCTGAACCTCCGGCAGCGCGGCTGGCACACGATCGCCCAGAACGAGGCGACGAGCGTGGTGTACGGGATGCCGAAAGCCGCCGCCGAACTCGGCGCGGCCGTGCAGGTCCTACCCCTCGATGAGATCGGTCCGGCTATCCGCACTCGGGTGGCTGGTCGGTAATGCTCGCGGCCGATTTGCCTCCCCGGAGGCATTTCTCACTCGGCCGGAGTGGTAACGGGCGCAAGTGGCAAAAAGATCAGGTCTTGCGCGCCGAGGTGGTGATTCACAAATTCGTTTTCGGCATATCGCCCACCCCACTGGGGAGGAAATAAACGAACTGGACGAATGGAGGAATTCAGGGAGCGGGGTGGCGGGTGGAGTCGCAGTTCTTTGCGAGCCCGGCCAGAGACGGCCGGGGTGGGTGGGCGCGTTCTGCCGGGGCTTGCGGGGATTCCGTATTAGTGTAAAATGAGAGCCGTCGCGTTGGGGGATATCGTGTCCCAGCAATGGGGTTGCGGCCCGTCGGCTCATGCAAGGGAATACGGGGCAATCGCCGCCTTCTTTTGAAGCGGCGATCGTTCGCCGACCTCGGGTTCGCTGAAGCGGAATGGCGTCCGCGATTGTGCAGGAAAAGTCGCACATGCTCAAAGTGTGTCAACTGGAGCGACGGAACCTACCGGCGAGCAGCCTGACTGCGCTCGCCACAGTCGGAACTGTATCGGCGACAGCTTCGATGGGTGGTGCGACAATCGCTGACGGATCCCAGCGCGTTTCGAGCCAAGATGGCAGGTACTTTATTTTCTACAGTGAGTCGCAGGAACTAGGAGTACTTCCCAATGCCGGAATCCGGCAAGCAGGTTTGTATCGCCGTGACAACTGGCTGAACGTGACTACATTGATTAATCGCGCTGCGGGAACGACTAATCAATTGGAAAATGGCTCAATAGCCAGCGACGCGACGATTAGCAGCGACGGCCGATATGTCGCGTTTACGTCGACTGGCACGAACCTCGTGCCAGGATTCGTTCCCGGCGCGAATGGAGGGCGCCTGAACCTGTATCGATTTGATTGCGTGACCGGAGCGACCAGTCTGATTTCTCGAAAAGCAGGTACGGCTTCAACAGGTGCTAATCAGGCGGCTGGAACTCCGGTGTTTTCTTCCGACGGTGGGAAGATTGTATTTGCCAGTCCCGCAACGGACCTCATTTCAGGTTACACATCTGGGACCGGATCGTCTTCGATGATTAATAACTTATTCCTGTACGATACCGCAATCGACAAGACGGTACTCCTGACGCACGACGCCGCTAACACGATGAAAGGCGGCAATGGGGGCAGTTTTGGCGCAGAGTTTTCGCTAGATGGACAGATGGTGGCATTTACGAGCAATGCACGAAATCTGGTTTCCGGGTTTACTGGAGAATCGGGAAATGCATTCGTCTTTTCGATATCGTCAAACGCTTCCACTCTTATTTCCAAGGTGCCGTCAGGCGGCCCCGGAGTTGCCGCAGGGCAATCTGCTTCGAGGGGCTTTAGTCCGGACGGAAGGTACGTCTTTGTCGTTAGTGGCAATGCTCTAATATCGGGATTTGTAGATCTGAACGGTGTGCAGAACGGGGATTGGTTTCGATACGATCGTCTGAACGGTGATGTCAAGCTCCTGACGCATGAGATCGGATCGACAATTCGCGGTAGCAACGGGTCTTATCTGTCGTTCTTGATCAGCGAAGGCAAAGGCGTAATTGCGATGGTGACTACCTCCACGAATCTCGTCCCGGGTGCGAGTGGGTGGCTCACCGACGTTTATCAGACGATTGCTTACGACATTGCGACGGACACGTATCAGCTGGTTAGCGGCAAGACGGGTCAGTCCGGGATGGTATCGAATGGTTCTTCGGCTCAAGTGAAGATGTCGGGGAATGGCCGGTACATTGCGTACATGTCGATGGCCACGGACCTCATAACCGGCTACGTGCCGACGGGCTTTGACACGTGGAACATTTATTATTTTGATACCCAGACTGGAACTACTCGGCTCGTCACGCATCGGTTCGGGGCGCTGACGGTCACGGCCTACGGTTCCCGGCCGGACGACTTTTCCGTCGCACGGGACGGTCAATATGTCCTGTTCACTTACAACGCCGCCGATATCGTCGCGAACGATTACAACGGAACGAGCGATGTCTTCCTCTGGGACACCGCGACCGGGATCAACACCGCAATCACCCGGCCGGTCGGCCCGACGTCCGTCACTGCCGGCGGCGCGGCCACCAGTGCCGGGGTCAGCCGCGACGGGCGGTACGCCGTGTTTGCCAGTATGGCCGCCAACGTCGTGCCGGGGATGGCGCCCGGCGTGCAATCGAACATCTTTCTGAAGGACCTGCAAACTGGCATCACCACGCTGGTCAGCCACACGCACGATTCGCTGACCACGGCGGCGGGGCAGTCGACCAATCCAGTCATCAGCGGCGACGGGCGGTACGTCGCCTATTGCAGCGGCTCGACGCTCCTCGTCCCGGGCTTCATCGACGGCAACGGCGAAGTCATCACCAATTACAAGGGCACCGACGTCTACCTCTACGACCGCGTCACCGGTCTCAATACTCTCGTGAGCCGAGCGGCGGGCGCTTTGAGTCAGGGCGGCAACGGCGTCAGCGGCGTGTACACCGATTACGACAGCTTGGAACAGAGCATCGACGACGCCGGTCGGCGGGTCGTCTACCGCAGCCAGGCGACGGACCTCGTGCCCGGCTACGTCGACGGCAACGGGGCGGATACGTACGGTCTGCTCGGCAACGACCTGTTCATGTTCGACCGGTTGACCGGTCAGAACGTCCTGGTCAACCACCGGTTCGATTCCGCGACCACCAGCAGCAATCAGGAAAGCACGTCACCGGTGATCAGCGGCGACGGCAGCGCGATCCTTTATTACTCGCTGGCGTTCGACGTCATAGCCGGCTACTCGGGCAGCGCAAACTACCAGACGTTCCTGTTCGATACCGCGACCGGCGCGACCGAAATGGTATCGCACGCGGCCTCCGGGCATACCGTGTCGAGCGGGGGTTATTCGCAGGGCTACAAGATTTCGCAGAACGGGCGATGGGTGGCACACAACCACAATGCCGCCAACATCGTTGCCGGGCAGATCGATACCAACGGCGGCGCGGACCTGTTCCTTTACGACCGTGTGATGGGAGAAAATACGCTCATCAGCCGGAGCTTCAACGACCCGAATCTGGCGGTCGGCGGCGGGGCCGCGGACATCAGCGACGACGGCCGATGGATCGCGTTCGGCGGCGTCGCGTCGAAGACGGTGCCCGGTGCGACCTCCCTGTATTCCGACATGATTCTGTACGACCGGATCGGCCAGGACTACGAATTGGTGAGTCACATCCCGGGGCAGCCGCTGGTGGGGGCTAACAGGTCCAGCGTGTTTCCCGCGATCAGCGGCAACGGCCGGGTCGTGACGTGGTTCAGCAAGGCGACCGATCTCGCCCCGGGCATGGCGCTGGCGAATCCGCCGATGGGGAACGACGACCAGGTTTACACGTACGATCGCCTCACCGGCCAGGTGACGCTGCTGACGCGATCGGTCAACGACCCGATGCGGTTTGGGAACGGCCTGACTTATCTCGAACCGCTCCAGATCAGCGGCACGGGGTCGGTGATTGCCTTCCGAAGTTCGGCCAGCGACCTCGTGATCCGGGATTACAACGGATTCGACGACGTGTTCGCGTATATCACCCCGCCGCCGACGATTAATTCGATGAAGGTGGCGGACGGGTCCGGGCAGCGGTCGGTGGTGCGGTCTTTGACTGTGACGTTTGATCAGCCGGTGATGTTTGCGGGGGACCCGGCCGGGGCGTTTGTGGTGCGGCGCGGGAGCGAGACGGTCGCGCTGTCGGCCGCCGTGACGACCGGCACCGCGACCACCGTGACGCTGACGTTTTCCGGGCCGGGGACGCAGTTCGGGTCGCTCGTCGATGGGCGGTATTCTCTGACGGTGCTGAGCAATCAGGTGCTCGGCATCGAAGCGC
>JAIBBI010000158.1 GCA_019694755.1 Gemmataceae bacterium | reverse complement strand
CGTTTTGTTGTCGGACCTGTTACTTGATTTCGAGTTCGACCGATTTTTGACCCGGCGCAATCGTCACTTCGAGCGGGGTCGTCAGTTCGCTGGAATACTTCTGAGCGATGTCGCGCGGGATCAAATCGGCCGGGGGGGCCTTGCCCGTGACCTGATAGGCCTGATGGTCATAGGCGTTGTTGACCTGAATCACGACCTTGCACGGGCCGACGGGCACGGATGTCATGACGAACTTGCCGTCGGACTGGATCGAACATACGTCGCGGTTGTTGGGGTCGGCCTTGTTGATGAAGGTGACGCGACCATAGGGCATGATCTGCCCGTTGTATTTCACGGTGCCGGTGACGATGATCCGGTCGGGGGGCTGCGAGTTGCCGCACCCGAACAGGCCGAGCGCGAGCAGCCCGGCGAATATTCGGCGGTTCATGACCAAGCCTCTGCGTTCAGATTACCACTGCGAGTCGTCAGTCGGAAACCCGTCGTTCGGAAGGATGACGTTGGTCCACAGCGCCTGCTTCAGATTGGAAGTCACGGTGCGGACGCTGCCGTCCATCATGGCGATGACCATGCCGCCGGTATGGGCGGTGTTGTTGGTCAACGAGTTGCACTGCGGGACCTTGGGCGCGATCTGGGGCAGCGGAAACGTCTTCTGTCCGGTCGACAGATTGATGTTGATCGTACCGTCGAGTTGTGTCGGCCCGGCATAAGCAAAGTAGGCGTTGTACCGGGGGTCGGGGCCCGGGTTGTCGATGCCCATCCACGCATTCCGCCCGCCGAGGAAGTCCGGGCAAACAGCCCAGCGCTCGGCCAGGCCGACCGTCTGCGTCATCCCGTCCGGGAAATCGGTGCTGATCGTCTTGAAGTTCCTGGTGAACTCTTTGACCGTCGGGCGGACTGTCGGCCGGTAGCCGAATGCCTGGATGTTCGACGAGTAGCTGATGACCGCACAATTGAACGCCGCGTAGAACTGGCCGACGCCGTTGCCGCCCGTGAACGAGAGCGACGGGTCCGACGGGCAAAGGTAGATTGACGGCGGCCGGGCGTTCAGCCCGTTGCCCGAGTTGGTTTGGCGGTTGTTGATCGTCACCGGGTCCATGTACACCGCGTTCTGCTCGACGTACGGCAGAAGGAAGTAGAACAGGTGGCTTTCCTGGGCCGGCGGGGGGTTGCGGGACACGTCGAGAGTCGTGCCAAGGTTCGGGAAGAGCCCGACCGCGGGAGGGAACTTGCCCTGGTCGTTGTGCAAGTTGTGCAGGCCGATCATGAACTGCTTCATCTGGTTGCTGCATCGGACGCGGGCAGCCGCCTCGCGGACCTTCTGCACTGCCGGGAGCAGTAGACCGATCAGAATGGCGATGATCGCGATGACCACGAGCAACTCAATGAGAGTAAACCCGTTGCGGGGGCGGGGTGTGCCTGACCGTTGCATACAATCCCTGATGGAAAGAATGTGGAAATTATGATGACTCGGTGAGATTATAGTTGCCCCGGTTGTAAATCGCAAACCCAAACCATGTCGGACTCTGGAATCCCGACTTTTGGTGCGGAAACATGCGATAAAGGGGCCATTCGGTCGAACGAGCGGGGAGGCGGCCCGTGAGATCGCAGACTGTCGTCGAAAGCCCGCGCGAGCGGTATCTCGCCGCCGTCGTCGCCGTGCAGAAAATGCTCCTGGAGCGGAAAGCCGGCGATCACTTTCTGAATCTCCTGTCGATCCTCGGGCAGGCGGCAGGCGCGGACCGTGTGTATTACTACCGCGGCTTCTACGCGCCTGAAGGCGACTTCCACGCAGGGCTGATGTCGGAATGGACGCGTCCTGGAGTCGCTCCCGACACCGACCTCGCGGACCTCGCCGACATTCCCGTCGGGCGGATGATGCCCGACGTCTATGCGACGTTTCTACGGGGCGACCCCGTTGCCGCGGTGACGGCGAACACGCACGGCGTCTTTCGAGAGTTGCTCGAAACGACCGGCGTGAAGTCGGTCCTGCTATTGCCCGTGATCATCGACGGGGCGGTGGCCGGCGTGTTCGGCTACGACAACTGCGCCGAAGCCCGCCCCTGGAAAGATGACGAGATCGACTTGCTGCGCGCCGCCTGCGGCGCGGTGGCCGTCGCCATTGAGCGCGAGCGGGCGGAAGCGCGGCTTTTGACCGCGCAGTCGAAACTTGACCGGCACATCCAGCAGTCGCCGCTCGGCATCATCGAGTGGGACGAGGAATTCCGCGTCGCCTTCTGGTCGAAGCAGGCCGAGGTGATCTTCGGCTGGAAGTCTTCCGAGATAGTGGGCCGGGGCTGGCCCGATTGGAAGTTTGTCCACGAAGACGACGCGGCCGAGGTGGCCCGTATCTCCGACCGTCTCATGAAAGGGACGACGCCCTATTCGATTTCGTTCAACCGGAATTACGCCCGCGACGGCACCGTGAGAAACTGCGAGTGGTACAACTCCGTGCTGCGCGACGCCGCGGGGCGGGTGCGGTCGACTCTGTCGCTGGTCCTCGATGTTACCGAGCGCGTCCGCGCCCGACAGGAATTGCAGAGGGCCCAGGCGCAAGCGGCGCAGACCGAGAAGATGGCCGCCCTCGGGCAGATGGCTTCGGGCATCGCCCACGACTTCAATAACGCGCTGACTGTGATCCTCGGCAAAGCTGAGTTACTGCTCACGAAGAAGGAGTTGCCGGAAAAGGTCGCGAATACTCTGCGGGAAATTCTGACCGCGGGCACCGACGCGGCCGCCACCGTCCGGAGGATGCAGCAGTTCGTCCGCAATCGCCCCTCAGCAGCCCATGTGGAGCCAGTCGATCTGACGTCGCTCGCGCGGGAGGTCATTGAACTCACCCGGCACCGATGGAGCGATCAGGCGCTGGCCCGTGGGGCGTCGATCACCCTGACGACGGACCTGAGCGGCCCCGCGTGCGTCGCGGCCGACCCGTCGGAGTTGCGCGAACTGGCCATGAACCTCATCTTCAACGCCGTGGATGCGTTGCCCCGCGGTGGCATCCTCGTCGTCGAGACTGGGGCCGAGGCCGGCCGGGCGTACCTCCGCGTCGGCGACACCGGCGACGGCATGGACCCCGACACCGTCCGTCGCTGCTTCGAGCCGTTTTTCACTACCAAAGGCATCGACGGTACGGGGTTGGGGCTGACGGTCAGTTGGTCGATTGCACAGCGGTTGGGCGGGGAGTTGGCCGTCGATAGCCGCCCGGGCGCGGGATCGACATTTACTCTTTGGCTGCCGGAAGCGGTCGGCCCGATCGCGGCGAAGCCGACCGTCCCGAAGGCGAGCACGAAAGCGCTTCGCGTCCTGCTGATCGACGACCGGGAGGATGTTGCCCGGACGATGGCCAATCTGTTGAGCCAACTCGGGCACATGCCCACGTCGGCCAACGGAGGTGCCGAGGGGCTGACGCAATTGCAAAGGCACCCGTTCGACGTGGTCATCACGGACCTTGCGATGCCCGGGATGGACGGTCGGGCCGTGGCCGAACGAGCGCAGTTGATTCGGCCGGGGACGCCCGTGCTGTTGTTGACGGGCTGGGCGGATGAACTGAACGCCAATGGGGAACTGCCGGCCGGCGTGAGCCGGGTACTCGCCAAGCCGCTCTCGATCGACAAGCTTCAGGAAACGCTGTCGGCGGTGACCCAACCGGGGAACTGATCGTGTCACAATGGCGGATCATCCTCGCTGGCACACTCATCGGTCTGGGCATCGCCGTCGGTTGCTTGGGTGGCGTTCCGTTGACGATCTGGTATCTCGTGATCGACTCAACCGAATACGCTCCGGGCTACTCCGAGTCGGCATTTCAATCGATTCGCGAAGGAATGACGAAGGCGGAGGTGGAGCAGCGGCTCGGCAAACCGTTCGAAGTGAGGCCGAGCACGCCCCATGTGATGCGCTGGTACGGACCACCCGGTTCGAGAATTCACGATGATGGCGGTATCTCGCCGCCGGTGGGTCGCGACTATTCGGAAATTGCAATTGTCCAGTTCGATGAAGCAGGATTGGTGGCGGCCGGTAGCGGTGGTTATCACGGTCTATCTGCGAAACAGGTCGAAGAAAAACTGGGCAGGCCGCTCCGCGTGGCGGGCGATCCCAGCGTCGAAGTCTGGCATTTCTCCCGAACATCGAACAGCGGAAATCACTACCGGCGTTGGATCGGCTTCGATGCCGACGGCCGGGTGGGGAAGATCATCAGCTACTACTACTGGGATTGAGCCCGTTACCCGAAGTACTTCACCGCATTGCGGAACAACCTGATCCCGTCCCCCCCGCCCGCGAGGCCCCGGCGGGTCCAGTGCGGGTGGTGTGTCGGTAGGACGTTGCGCTCGGGGTGGGGCATCAGGCCGAGCACCCGCCCTGTGACGTCGGTGATGCCTGCGACCCCGCCGTCGGAGCCGTTCGGGTTGGCCGGGAAGTCGGACGTGGTTTGCCCGCGGTCGTTGATGTAACGGAGGACAACCTGGCCCGCCTGTTCGAGGCCGAGCCGGATCCACTCGGCCCGACACCGGAAGTTCCCCTCGCCGTGGGCGACCGGCGCTTCGAGCGATTCCATGTCGGCGAGCCAGGGGCAACCAGTGCCCGAGACCGACATTCTGATCCAGCGATCCTGATAACCGTGCGTGTTGTTGGTAAGCGTGGCGAGCGGCCCGTCTTCATCGGGCGGAACGAGCAGGCCGGACTTGAGGAGGGCCTGGAAGCCGTTGCAGACGCCGAGGATCAGCTTCTCGGCATCGCGGAAAGCGCGGAGTTCATCGCTGAAGAACGTGGAGAGTTGGTTCGCGAGGATCTTCCCGGCGGCCACGTCGTCGCCGTAGCTGAATCCCCCGGGCAGGGCGAGTATCTGAAAGTCCTGCAACAGGTTAGGGCGTTCGCGAAGGGAATTTATGTGTAAGGATTCGGGGCGGGCGCCGGCCGACTCGAAGGCGAAGGCGAGCTCGGCATCGCAGTTGGTGCCGGGGGCCCGGAGCAGGAGGGCGCGGGGAGCGGCCATGCGTGAAAGCTCCGGGAAAAGGCGAAAACTGCTTGACCTGGGAAGACTGTTTCGTCAAAGTAAGGTTGTAGTTGCGTAACGCTTCTTCCGCCAGCCGGGGTGCCCCCGACCCCCGCCGAGCCTGCGAAAACGCAGGCGGCTGACGCGGCGGGGAGTATTTCCCAATTTTTTCTCCCCCGCTTGTTGACTCCCCCGGGGCCGAACCGTATTGTTATCGTTGCCGGCGTGATGAACTCCGGTGCCGAGTGTCGTCGTCGTTATTTCGGAACATGCTTCCGGTAGAGCGACGAAGGCAATCCAAACGGTCTTTGACAACCGACGAGAAGAAGGAAGCCACAAGAGCGGGGATGTGTTGTCGCATCTGATGCGAAACACGATCCTCGGCGATGTGCGGGAGGGCTTGCTCTCCTTTGGCATCGCATGAGAAAAATTGAGTTTCGCCTGGATGCGACTTTTCAAGCACTTCTGTTCGTTAGTAACTCGGGGCTTGCCCCGGTTTCAATCGAATACATTTGAAGGGTTTGATCCTGGCTCAGAATGAACGTTGGCGGCGTGGATTAGGCATGCAAGTCGAACGAATCCCATGGGGGTAACTCTATGGGGGAAGTGGCGAAAGGGGCAGTAATGTTTGGATAACCTACCCTCGGGTCGTGAATAGCCTTTCTAACGATTGGGTAATGCACGGCGATATCACCGGCCGGCATCGGCTGGTGATGAAAGAACCTCGCCTGAGGAGGGGTCCAAATAGTATCAGCTAGTTGGTGGGGTAACGGCCTACCAAGGCGAAGACGCTTAGCGGGTGTGAGAGCACGACCCGCGCCACTGGCACTGAGACACTGGCCAGACTCCTACGGGAGGCTGCAGTCGAGGATCTTCGGCAATGGGCGCAAGCCTGACCGAGCGACGCCGCGTGTGCGATGAAGGCCTTCGGGTTGTAAAGCACTGTCGAGAGGGAGAAAGCCGCAAGGTTGATCTATCTCTGGAGGAAGGACGGGCTAAGTTCGTGCCAGCAGCCGCGGTAAGACGAACCGTCCAAACGTTATTCGGAATCACTGGGCTTAAAGGGCGCGTAGGCGGGCGAGCAAGTCTGTGGTGAAATACCCCGGCTTAACCGGGGAACTGCCGTGGATACTGCTTGTCTCGAGGAGGGTAGGGGCATCTGGAACAGCCGGTGGAGCGGTGAAATGCGTTGATATCGGCTGGAACTCCGGTGGCGAAGGCGAGATGCTGGACCCTTTCTGACGCTGAGGCGCGAAAGCCAGGGGAGCGAACGGGATTAGATACCCCGGTAGTCCTGGCCCTAAACGATGAGAACTGGATAGCGGGCTTGACATGAGCACGCTGTCGGAGCAAAAGTGTTAAGTTCTCCGCCTGGGGAGTATGGTCGCAAGGCTGAAACTCAAAGGAATTGACGGGGGCTCACACAAGCGGTGGAGCATGTGGCTTAATTCGAGGCTACGCGAAGAACCTTATCCTGGACTTGACATGTTCGAAAGAGGTAGGAAGTAGGGGACGGAAACGCACCCCGAACGGTATCCAATCCGGAACCTACTACAGGTGCTGCATGGCTGTCGTCAGCTCGTGTCGTGAGATGTCGGGTTAAGTCCCATAACGAGCGAAACCCTTACCCTCAGTTGCCAGCGGGTCATGCCGGGGACTCTGGGGGGACTGCCGGTGTCAAACCGGAGGAAGGCGGGGATGACGTCAAGTCCTCATGGCCTTTATGTCCAGGGCTGCACACGTGCTACAATGCCGCGAACAAAGGGACGCCAACTCGCAAGAGGGAGCTAATCCCAAAAAACGCGGCCCAGTTCAGATCGAAGGCTGCAACTCGCCTTCGTGAAGTTGGAATCGCTAGTAATCGCAGGTCAGCAACACTGCGGTGAATGTGTTCCTGAGCCTTGTACACACCGCCCGTCAAGCCACGAAAGAGAGGGACGTCCGAAGTCGCTGTTAAAGGTGCCGAAGACGGACTTCTTGATTGGGACTAAGTCGTAACAAGGTAACCGTAGGGGAACCTGCGGTTGGATCACCTCCTTTCTAAGGATTTCTTAGAACGGTCGATCTTCGGATCGGCTGAAAACTGCGGTCGGGTAACCGGCCCGGTACTTATGTCCGCATCCTCGCTCGCTTCCTTCTCTCGCCGGTTGCAAGGATATACGGCTCCGTACGTCGCAAGGCGTACGGAGCTTTTTTTATGCGCTGTGCCTGCCGACTTACGGCCTCAATCAAATAATGTCGGTTGGTGTTCCCGCGCCAGCGGCACATCTGCAAATTCCATGATCGTACCGTCGGCCCGCACGTGCCGCACGCGGACACCCCGCTCGTCCATTGCCCGGCTCACCAGCCGATGACGGTGGCAATGGGCCGGGTTTTCCTCCGCGCACATGATCGCCACGCAGTACTTTCGGATTCCGCGATCCAGTCTTTCGATGCCCGTCACAAAAGCCGGCCAGGTCCGGATGCGATCATAGACGGCCAGGCCGTCGGCATCGAGCAGGGTCGGGTCGGCCGGCATCCCGCCGAGTTGGTCGCCCATGTACAAGTATTGCAATCCGGCCGCCCGCACCGCGGGTTCCAGGTTCGGTTGATTGAAGTGCGGCACATACTTCGAGAACGGCCGGGAGCGCACGTCGACCAGCACCTCGATCCCGTGCCGGTGTAGGATACCGAGAAACCGCTCCACGGTGTGGTTGGAATGGCCCACAGTTAGAAGGGTGGGAGTTTCGTCGGAAATCATCGAGATATGATAGATCCGCGTGCCCGCGGCGGTAGCACGGCTGATCATCCTAAGTCCAGTTGGACTTGACCGTTACCACAGACACGGACAAATCTGGTAGGCTATGGCCAAGCCGACCTGAACTCTCCTTGGGAGGAGCCTCCCCATGGTACGCGCATTGCTCGTCGCTGGTTTCGCACTCGCGGTCACCCCGGCCGCCTTCGCGCACTTCGTCTTCGTCATTCCGCAGAAGGACGGTGCGACTCTGCGAGTCGTCATGAGTGAGTCGCTCGAGGCCGATCCCGGCGTCGAACTCGGGCCGGTTGCTCGGCTGAAGCTGCAATCGCGCAACGTCGACGGCAAAGAGTTGCCGCTCGACCTCAAGGCCCACGACCATCATCTCACCGGCCCCATCGGTTTCCGGCAGGTAGTCTTCGGCTCGCTCGATTACGGCGTCACCCAGCGCGGTGACTCGGCGTTCCTGCTCAAGTATCACCCCAAAGCGATCGTCGGCAGCGTCCCGGTGAACCTGCACCGCGTCGGCAAGCGGCAGGCCGAGATCGTGCCCGTCCGCGGCGACGACGGCGTCTGCTTCCTGGTCTCGGCCAACGACTCCCCGGTCGCGAACACCGATGTCACGGTCATTCAACCCGATGGCACATCGAAGACCGTGAAGACCGGTGCGGATGGCCGGACGCCGAAGTTCGCGGCCGCCGGGCGGTACGGCGCGTGGGGCCGGGTGGTGGAGAACGTCGCCGGTGAGCACGAAGGGAAGAAGTACACCCAGGTCCGGCATTACCCGACGCTGGTGTTCGATTACTCGCCGTATCCCGCCCTGCCGGAAGCGGTGTCGAGCTTCGGCGCGGCTGTCACGGCCGACGGGGTTTACGTCTACGGCGGGCATCGGTCCAAGGTCCATACTTACAACACCGAAGCGGTCTCCGGCGGGTGGCGTCGACTCGACCTCGCCAAGCCGACGGCGTGGAGCGAACTACCGGCCGGGCCGGGCATGCAGGGCCTCGCGCTCGTCGCCTATCAGGGCAAGCTGATCCGCATCGGCGGCATGGTCCCGCACAACAAGCCCGGTACGCCGACGGATAACCGCTCGACGGCCGACTGCGCGATTTACGATCCCGCGACGAAACAGTGGTCGGCGTTTCCGCCGCTACCGGTCCCGCGTTCGTCGCACGACGCCGTCGTGGTCGGCGATTCGCTGATCGTCGTCGGCGGGTGGAACATGCGCGGCGCGGACGGCACCGACTGGTGCGAAGACGGCGTGATCCTGAACCTGAAGGATCAGGCCGCGGGCTGGAAGTCGATCCCGCAACCGTTCGCCCGGCGTGCGCTCCAGACCGGCGTTCACCAGGGCAAGGTCTACGTGGCCGGCGGCCTCGACGAGGACGGCGACATCATCGGCGCGGTAAGCATCTTCGACCCGGCCACGCGCACGTGGAGCGACGGGCCGGAGTTGCCCGGCGGGAAGAAGGTCGGCTTCAACCCCGGGATCTGCTCGCTCAACGGCCGGCTGTACGTGAGTGTCGGCGACGGGACAGTCGCCCGCCTGAGCGCGGACGGCAAGCAATGGGAGACGATCGCGAAGGCGACGCCGCGGATCGTGCATCGCATGGTCCCCGCTGGAAGCAGTACGCTGCTCCTGATTGGCGGCGCACACAAGGGCGACAACCTTGACGCGGTCGAGCCCATCGCCATCCCGGGGAGCTGATTTTTTCCGCGGAATCTGCGGGCGAATGTGGTGATCGGCGACCCCGCGGGGTAGTATGACGGGGCGTCGATCCTCCCCGCCTCCCCGGGGTCGCAGCCCGTGGATCCCTGTTTCACCATATTCGGCACGCTCTTCGTTTTGTTCCTGGTTGCGTGTTTTCCGGTCGGCGCGTTCGTCATTATCCGGCAGTTCATTCGAGGCATCCGCGAATCCCGCAACCCCGGCTATGCCGCGCCGGACCCGGGCAAGCGCGTGCGCTGCCCGCGGTGCGGGACGATGTTCGGCGGCGGTCTCCCGAGTTGCCCGCAGTGCAACCTCGATCCGCACGGCGAAATCGCGCGGGAGCTGCGCGACCTCGAAGCCTCCGCCCGTACAGTCGACCGGCTCAAGCGGCAGGGCATGCTCGAAACGCCGACGGCCGAGGCGTTTCAGGTCGCGCTCGAAGCCCGGCAGCACGCGCTGATCGTCGAGCGACCGGCCGCCGCGGTCGCCGCGGCCGCCGAGCCCCCGCCGGCCCTGAGACCCGTGGTCGCAGTCGAAGCGCCCGCGCCGGTGATTGCCGCACCGCCGATGATCCTCCCGCCGCCATTGCCCCGGCCCGCGCCGGTGCAGGTGCCGCGGCGGTCGCTCGGCGATGTGTTTTCGGAGTTCATGAAGGAGCGGAACATCCTGTGGGGCGAGTTGATCGGCGGGCTGCTCATCGTCGGTTGCTCCATCGCCCTCGTCATCAGCCTCTGGCGGACGCTCGAAGACCAGATCCACTACTTCCCGTTCCT
>JAIBBI010000157.1 GCA_019694755.1 Gemmataceae bacterium | reverse complement strand
CGGTTCGTGAGCCAGAGCGTTCAGGTGTTCAATGAAGGCCATCGCCTTGGACTTCGGCACCTGATGTTCGAGTTGGGCCATTACGGCGGCCGGGTTGTCGGCCTCTTCGTCGATCAGGCCGAGCTTCTTCATGATCTCGAGCGCCGGCATGTCGATCGGGACGGCGTGGCCGTCGAGGCAGTGCAGCGGCACCCACGCGACGACGAAGTCGCTCGACGCCTGATAACGGGCCACCTGCCGGGCGGCCGGCTTGGTTCCCTTCTTCGGCAGGGCGTCGAGGTCGAACGAATAGTTCGTCTCGAACACTTCCTGGAGGAGGGCGACGATCCGCTGGCCCTTGGCCACGGGGTGCGGCAGGCCGGCGAACACGGCAGCCACTTCGTGCGGGGAGCTGACCCGGACTTCATTCCAGTCGAAGAACCGGGCGACGAGCGCCTCGAATGCCCGGTCGGCGAGTTGCCGGGGGGCGTTCTCCCGGATCACGGCGTAGATGAGGTGTTCCAGAACCGGGCGCTGGCCCTCGGGCTCCGGGGTCTTCTTCAGCCCGGCCAGCACCGTCGCCAGCGGCTTCGCCTTGGTTGCAGTCATGGTTGCGGGCATCGTTTGGTCCCCCCGGGTGCGAAAATGGCGCGGACGGTTCTTCAACCGTCGGCCGGTCCCTCGGCGTCTGCCTCTTCGGGCGGAGCCTCCGCTCCGCCAGGATTTCGAGCCGCTTCCTCGCGGAGGATGCGGGCAATCTCGAGCGAGTTCTTCACGCCCAGATCGATCTCGAATCGGATCACCGGCGTGAATCGCGTCTGCATGCGATCGGCCAACCGGGACTGGATAAACCCGGCCGCCGACTGTAGTCCGTGCAGCACCAAGTTCTGTTCCCGCTCCGATCCCATGATCGAAACGTAGACCGTGGCGTGCTGCAAATCCGCGCTCACCTCGGCGCGCGTCACCGTGACCTGCTTCACCCGCGGGTCACGGAGTTCGTACAAAATCGTGGAGGCCGCGACTTCGCGGACTACCTCCGCGACACGGGCCATCCTGTGGGCCTTCATTCCTGTCCTTTCGTCCGGACATCCCGGCTGGTCAGAATCTTACGTGAACGACACGCCGAGTGACAGTGGAGTTCGGCGAAGTCTGGGACTGCCTGTTAACATAGGGATTCTGGCGAAGCCGGGTTATCGCCCCGGCGGGTGTTTCACAGTGAAAACGGCCGCAATCGTCGCCGCCTTCAGCAAGAGGAAGATTGCGAAGAAGAACGCGATGCCGTACATGGCCTGATTGGCCTCGTCAGGCTTCTTCTTCACTTTAAGGATCTTGGTGGCGATCACGCCGCAGACCCAGGGCCAATGCAGCACGACGTGTTCGAGGGCAAGCAGCACGCAGACGCACAGCAGGCCGAACTGGAGATTCCGCCACTGGTCGAAGGTCCAGCCCCAGAGCACCCAGCCACCGGCCGCGGTCGGCGCGGGAAAAGTGACCTGCATCATGGCCGACACCCAGGTCAGCGACAGGACCGAGATCGCGAGGGCGACATCGACCCAGAAGTTAAACAGCGCGGTCGGCCGCTTGGAAGTACCTTGCTTCGGCGGCGGCGACTCGGGGAGGGTGGAGGCCATGACCATATTTGAGTTCTTTTTCGTCGGACTTTCCGACTCGATTAACTACCCCCGGCAGGGATCGAACCTGCGACCTACGGTTTAGGAAACCGTTGCTCTATCCACTGAGCTACGGGGGCCGGTGACTTACTTCAGCTCCAGGATGCGGTCCATGCGCTGCGAGACGTCCGTGAGCCATTTTTCGTCGCCGCCGCCGACCTCGGCCGTGGCCCAGCCGGTGTAGCCGACCTCGCGCAGGGCCTTCACGATCTCAGGCCAGTTTTCGTCGCCCTCGCCGATGCCGACGCCGAATCCTGCACCGTCGTTGCCCTTCTCCTTGGCCTTGGCCGCGCTGTAGCCTTTGAAGTCGAACTTCAGCATTCGTTTACCGAGCCGGCGGATCCACTCGGCCGAGGGCACGCCGTACTTCAGCATGTTCGAGCAGTCGAAGTACGCGCCCACCGTCGGCGTATGGAACTGATCGACATACTTGATCAATTGTTCGGGGGTCGTGATGAAATTATTCCAGACCACCTCGATGGCGATCTTCACGTCGAGTTCCGTCGCCAGCGGAATCGCCTTCTTCACCTGCTCGGTCGAGCGTTCCCAGACCTGATCGAAGTTCTCGTTCTGCTTGTCGCGCACGGCCCCGGGCACGAGCAGCACCGTGTCGCCGCCGTAGGTCTTGCAGTCGCGGATCGCGCCTTCGAGGTCCTTCAGCGCCTGGGCCCGGGTCTCGGGCTTGGGGTCGGAGTGCCGGATGCCCCAGTGCGTGCTGTCGACGACGCCGTGGACGACGATGCCGGTGGCGTCGCGGGCTTTCACGACTTCGCCGCGGTCGATCTTCATTGGGCTGTCCAGTTCGACGCCCTGAAAGCCGCACTTCTTGAGGACCTCGAACTTCTCGAGGGGCGTCGAGCCGGGCTTGATCATACCGTACTTGACGGCCTTTCTGATGCGCGGCGGATCGGCCGAGAAACCGGCCCGGGCGGCCACGAGGGTCGCGCCGGCTGCCATCAGAAACGCCCGTCGATCAGTCATGACTGCTCCTGAAAACATGGTCCATGGCAAGACACGGCAATGAGATCCATGGCGAATCGCGGCGATGGAATTCTATTCGGATTTGCCGTGTTATGCCGTGGGTCTGTACCGTGTGATCCGTGGGCCGTTCCTATTCGAACTTCGTCCGACCCGGCTTTGCGACAGGCGGGAACGGGAGGCTGGCCTTCAAGTCGAGGTTCTTGGGCATCAGGTCTTCCTGGGAGTTCATGGCCTGATCCCAGGTGATCTTCTTGCCCGTGTAGCCGGCCATTCGGCCGAGAATGCCCAGCATGGTGCTGTAAGCCATCTGCTCGCCTTGATTGATGGTCTTGCCGGAGCGGATCGCCTGGAACAGCTCGAGGTGCTCCTGGTCGTACATGTTGGGAGATTCGCCGGAATACGACCATTTCGGGCCGCCGGTCGGCTCGATCGTGTGCTTCTGAAGTTGAGCCGAGCCCTTCGAGCCAATCACGTGGTCGTTCACGTCGTTAGCGCAACCCGAAATCTGCCGGCAGAAGGAGAACACCTTCACATTGCCGGGAAACTCATAGACGGTGGCGAAGTGGTCGTAAATGTTACCCCACTTCTCTTCGACGCGGGTCTGCCGGCCGGCGACGCTGATCGCGTTCAGCGGATGGGCGTCTTTCAACACCCAAGCCGCCTTGTCGAGGCTGTGAATGTGCTGCTCGACGATGTGATCGCCGGAGAGCCAGGTGTAGTACATCCAGTTGCGGAGTTGGTATTCGGTGTCGCTCCAGCCCGGCTGGCGTTCGAAGTTCCAGAGGTAGCCGGTGAGATAGGTCGTGTGGATCGCCAGCACGTCGCCGATCGCGCCTTCATGGATTTTCGCAATCGTGGCCCGCTTCGGCAGGTCGTAGCGGTAGCAGAAGCCCGAGACGAGATTGAGGTTGGCCTCTTTCGCCATGCGGGCGGTTTCGAGCACGTGGCGGACGCCCGGGGCGTCGACGGCCATCGGCTTCTCGCAGAAGATGTGCTTTTTCTTCTGCACCGCGTATCGGAGTTGCGCGGGGCGGAAGGCCGGCGTGGTGCAAAGCAATACGACATCGACGCCCGAATCGATCAGCGACTTGTACCCGTCGAGCCCGCCGAAGATGCGGTCGGCGGTGATGTCGGTGCGGTCGGCGAACTTGGCCTTCAGCTTGGCGTGGCAGGCGTCGGCCCGCTCGGGGAAGACGTCGGCCAGGGCCCAGACCTTCGCGTAGGGGTCTGCGCCGAGCGCTTGCTCGATCGCCCCGCTGCCCCGGCCGCCACACCCGACGAGCCCGACCTTGAGCCAGTCCGACCCGCCGGCATGGACTTGCGGGAGCGCGGCCAGCGTGCCGGCGGTCGCGGCCGTTGCTTTCAGAAACGTGCGGCGCGATGGCATGGAATCCCCTTCGTTGTCGTGCAGGACAGAGAGTTTCTTACGACTCGGGCCGACCCCGGGGGAGTCGGCGACGGTCAGAGCGGGGCGGGGAGTTTGACGACGCTCGCGCTGCTGATGAGCGCGTGCTCGCGCAGTTCGGCGATGGCGGCTTCCGGTGGCACGGCATCCAGGTTCAGGACGGCGATGGCCTCGCCGCCCGGCGTCCGCCGGCCGACGCTCATGGCCGCGATGTTGACATTGTGCCGGCCCAGGGCGGTGCCGATATGTCCGATCAGGCCCGGCTGGTCCTGGTGGGTGAAGATCAGCATCACGCCGTCGAGGTAGGCGTCGAGACGGTGCGGCCCGACCTGAACGAGTCGCAGCATCTGCTGGCCGAACAGGGTGCCGGCGGCGGTGTAGGCCTTTTTGTCAGTGGTGACCTCGGCCGTGATCAGCGAGCCGAAGTCGCCGGCCGTCGGGTTCTTGACCTCGACCAGTTCGATGCCGCGTTCGCGGGCCAGTAGCTCCGAGTTGACCATGTTGACGCTGACGAGCCGGTATTCGAGCAGCCCCGCGGCAAATGCCGCGGTGAGCAGGCGGGTGGCCCGGCCGGCGATCTCGCCACGATAGGTCAACGTCGCCTTGCGGATCGAGCCCTGATCCATCTGCGCGTGCAGCATGCCCAGCCGGCGGGCCAGGTCGACGTAGTGCTTCAGCGATTCCATTTCCGCCCGGTCGACGGCCGCGGCATTGACCGCGAACTGCACGACCCCGCGGGTCAGGTAATCGATGAGGAGTTGGGCCGCCTCCCGGGCGACGGCGTCCTGAGCTTCGACCGTGCTTGCGCCGAGGTGTGGCGTCAGCACGATATTGGGTGACTTCAGCAATTGGCAGTCGGCCGGGGGCGGCTCCTGCTGAAACACGTCGAGTGCGGCCCCGGCGATGACGCCGGACTGAAGACCCTCGGCCAGTGCCGATTCATCGTAAATGCCGCCGCGGGCCACATTCACGAGCCGGACGCCGGGCTTCAGCTTTCCGAACTGCGGCTTGCCGATGAGGTTTCGCGTTTCGTCAGTGAGGGGCGTGTGGACCGTGATGAAGTCGCACTGTGGAAGCAACTCGTCGACGTTGCTTGTTGCCGTGATTCCGTACTCGGCCGCTTTGTCCGGGGAGAGGAACGGGTCAAAGCCGACGATGGTCATGTCCAGCCCGGCCGCGCGACGGGCGACCTCGCGGCCGATGCGCCCGAGTCCGATCACTCCGAGCGTCTTGCCGGCCACCTGCGTGCCGACAAATTTGTTGCGGTCCCATCTGCCGGCCTTCATCCCGGCGTCGGCCGCGGGGATGTGCCGGGCGAGGGCCAGCAACAGGGCAATGGTGTGCTCGGCCGCGCTGACCGTGTTGCCGCCCGGCGTGTTCATCACGACGATGCCGTTGCGGGTGGCGGCCGGCACGTCGATGTTGTCGACGCCGACGCCCGCCCGGGCGATGGCCCGTAGCTTGCCCGGGTCTTCGAGCAGGTCGGCCGTGATCCGCGTCCCACTGCGTAAGATGCACCCGTCGGCCGCCCGGAGTGCGGATTGCAACTCCTCGCCCTTTAGCCCGGGGCGGTTGTCCACCTCCAAGCCTGCGCGGGCGAGCATGTCGGTACCGGACGATTCGAGCTTGTCGCAGATCAGAACACGCGGCATGGCGATCCTTTGGAAGTTTCGATTACGAAACGCGGGACAGGTGTTCGCAGATGGCGGCCTGTGCGGCAGCCACGCCGACGCCCGGCGTCACCTTCCGCCCGGCCCGCATCAACTCGATCTCCAGGCCGGAGATCGCGGCCAACACCTCGAACTGGTCGATGTAGCCCATGTGGGCCAGCCGCCAGATCTTCCCCTTCATGTCGTCCTGACCGTTGGCCAGCTTCAAGCCGTGTTTCTTTTCCAGTGCGCCGAGGATGGCGGTACCGTCGATGCCGCCGGGCACGGTGATGACAGTCAGCCCGTCGGCCGGGCGTTCGGCGAAGAGTTCGAGGCCGAGGGCCTTGGCCCCGGCCCGCGCCGCCGCGGCCATGCGGGCGTGGCGGGCCCAGATGTTCTCGATGCCTTCGGCCCGCATCCGCTTCAGGCTCGTGCGCTGGGCCTTGATGAGCGTGTGGGCAGGGGTGAAGGGCGTGTCGTTGCCCTCGGCGATCTTCGCGCGGAACCGCTTCAGGTCGAGGTAGAAGGTCCGGGCGTTCTTGTTCGCGTCGATCTTCGCCCACGCCTTGGGGCTGACGCTGACATACGCCAGGCCCGGCGGCAGCATCAGCGCCTTCTGCGATCCCGTTACGTTGATGTCGATACCCCAGTCGTCCGTCCGGCATTCCATCGTCGCGAGGCCGCTGATCGCATCGACGATGAACAACGCGTCGGTCTTCGCAACGATCGAGCCAAAGGTCTTGATGTCGTTGGCGACGCCGGTCGAGGTCTCGCAAAACGTGGTGAACACGGCTTTGGTGTCGGGGTGCTGCTTCAGGGCGGCTTCGAGCGACTCGGCCGTGTTCGCCTTGCCGAAAGGCACCTCGACGGGGACGAAGTCGATGCCGTGGACCTTGCAGATGTTCCGCCAGCGCTCGCCCCATCGGCCGCAGAGCATGAGGATGGCCTTGTCGCCCGGCGCGAGCGCGCTGGCGACGGAGGCTTCCATTCCCGCGGTGCCGGAGCCTGTCAGCACCATGACCGGGTGAGCGGTCTGAAAGACGTACTTCAGGTCTTCGATGACTTCGCCGAGGATGGCGCGGAACTCGGCCGAGCGGTGGAAAAACACCGGCCGGGCGAGGTCCAGCAGTGTGTCTTCGGGAACGGGCGTCGGGCCCGGCGTCAGCAGGCGCGGTTTCATCGCGGTCTCCTGGATGTTGCACGAAATGGTCGGCGCGGAGACCGACCTTCGTATTGTAATGACGGACACGCCTGCCGGCCGAGCGTTCGTCGTCACGTCGCCCGGCTTCCTCCCGTGCGACCGGAATGAGCGAGCCGACTCTTCTTGTGTTTTCCGACGATTGGGGCCGGCACCCGACGAGTTGCCAGCACCTGATCCGCTGCCTGCTGCCCCGCGTCCGCGTGGTCTGGGTCAACACCATTGGAATGCGCCGGCCGCGACTCGAGTGGTACACCGTCGTCCGCGGGTTCGAGAAACTGGCGCAGTGGTTCGGGCCGGGCGGATCGAAAATGTCGCCCGTCGACAACTTGGCGGTGGTCAGCCCCAAGCTCTGGCCCGGCGCGGGAAGGGCATGGGAACGGCGTATCAACGTGAAATTGTTCGAGCGGGCCCTGCTCCCCCACATGACTGACAACATAATTGCCGTGACCACGATGCCGATCGTGGCCGACCTCGTGGGCCGGCTGCCCGTCCGGCGGTGGGTGTATTACTGTGTCGACGACTTTGCGACCTGGCCCGGCCTCGATCATGCCGCCATCGCCGCTCAGGAAGATTTGCTCATCGACAGCGCCGACGCGATCGTCACCGTGAGCGATGTGCTTACGCAACGCGTCGCGCGGCGGGGCAAAACCGCGGAGCTTCTGACGCACGGCGTCGACCTCTCCATGTGGCGCACCGTTGCGGAACCGCGGTCCGAGGCGTTTGCAGATCGGCCCCGACCCTGGCTGTTGTTCTGGGGCCTGATCGACCGCCGGATGGACGTCGAGTTGCTGCGACAGGTATCGGGGACGGTCCTGCTCGTCGGGCCGGAAGACAATCCGGACCCGGCGCTGCGATCGCTCGAACACGTCGTGTTTCATTCGGCCGTTTCCACGAAGAATCTTCCCGGTCTGGCGGCCGCGGCCGACGTGCTCGTGCTGCCGTATGTCGATGCCCCGGTGACTCGGGCGATTCAGCCGTTGAAGCTGAAGGAATATCTGGCGACGGGCCGGCCGGTGGTAGCCCGGGATCTCCCGGCCGTGCGTGAATGGGCCGACTGCCTCGATCTGGCGGACACTTCCGAGAAGTTTGCACATGCCGTGGCCCGCCGGGCGAACGGAATCTGCCCGCCGGAACAGGCGGCCGGCCGGACCCGACTCGTCGCCGAGTCGTGGGACGCCAAGGCCGACCGGTTTTATCGGATTCTCCGCGGCGATTAGTCACCGGTCCCCGGCCGGGCGGGCTGCCGTCGATCGGCCGGCGCGGGCTACAATAACCGCAGGTCCCGGAGGAGCGTCGTGCCGTCTCACCCCAATCTGTCCATCGTTCCCGCGTCGCTCGATGACCCCTCGCTGTACATCAATCGCGAACTGAGCTGGCTCGAGTTCAACCGCCGGGTGCTCGAGGAAGCGCAGGACCCGGCCGTGCCGCTTCTGGAACGGCTGAAATTTCTCGCTATTTTCGGCTCGAACCTCGACGAATTCTTCATGGTCCGCGTGGGCGGGCTCCAGCAAAAGGTCATCGCCAACGTGGCCCGCGGATCGGGGGCCGACCGCATGCCGCCCCGCGAGCAGGTCGAGCGGATCAGCCAGATGGTCCGGCCGATGGTGCTCGAGCAGAACCGCCTCGTGAAGGAGGAGGTGCTGCCCGCGCTGGAGAAGGAAGGCATCGTCATCCGCCGTCGCAAGGACCTCACGGAGTCGGAGCGGAAGTTCGTCCGCGACCTGTTTCGCCGCGAGGTGTTCCCGGTACTCACGCCGCTGGCCGTTGATCCCGGGCATCCGTTCCCGCACCTGTCGAACAAGACGCTGAATCTCGCGCTCCTTATGCGCCGGCCGAAGACGGACGAAGAGTTGATCGCCGTCGTGCAGGTGCCCTCGGTTCTGTCGCGGTTGGTGCCGCTGCCGGGCGAGCCGGCGAAGGACGGCTCACCGCGCAACGTGTTCGTGCCGCTGGAGACGGTGATCCGGCTGCACCTCGACGAGCTGTTTCCCGGAATGGTGCTCCAGCAGGACGCGGTCTTCCGCGTGACGCGCGACAGCGAGTACGAGATCGACGACGATGAAGTGGAGGACCTGCTGAAAGCCATCGAGGAGGAAGTGCGCAAGCGCAAGCGCGGCAACGCCGTCCGCCTCGATATCGAGGCCGGGGCGGCCGTCGAGATCGAGCAGTTTCTGATGAGCGCGCTCGATCTGGAGCCGATTGACGTGTACCCGACGCCCGGTCTGCTCGACGCCAGTTCGCTGATGCAGCTTTACAATCTGCCGGGCTTCGCCCACCTGCGCGACCCCCAGTTTTCGCCGCAGCCGGTGCCGGAGTTCAACACGGCCACGAGTTGCTGGGCCGCGATCAAGACGCGCGACATCCTGATCCACCACCCATACGAATCGTTCAACCCGGTGGTCGATTTCATCGAGGCCGCCGCCCGCGACGACCGCGTGCTGGCCGTGAAGCAGACGCTGTACCGGACGTCGAGCGACTCCGCCATCGTCCGCGCGCTGCAGCGGGCAGGCGATGCAGGCAAGCAGGTCACGGCGGTCATCGAGTTAAAGGCCCGCCTCGATGAGGAGCGGAACATCCAGTGGGCCCGGGAGCTGGAAAAGGCCGGCGTCCACGTCGTGTTCGGGTTCATCGGGCTGAAGACGCACTGCAAGGTCGCGCTGGTGGTCCGCCGGGAGGAGGACGGTATCCGCCGGTACGTCCACCTGGGAACGGGCAATTACAACCCGACGACGGCCCGCACCTACACCGATCTCGGGTTCTTCACTTGCGACCCGGACATCTGCGAAGACGCGACGATCCTGTTCAACTACCTCACCGGCTACGGCGAACTGCCGCAATGGCGCAAACTCGTCGTCGCGCCGAGTCGGATGCAATCGTTCTTCATCGAGAAGGTGGAGCAGGAGATCCGGCACCAGGAAGCGGGCCGGGGCGGGCGGATCGCCGCCAAGCTCAACGGACTCCTGGAGCCGAACGTGGTCCAGGCGCTCTACCGGGCGAGCCAGGCCGGCGTGAAGATCGACATCGTGTGCCGTGGCATCTGTGCGCTCCGGCCCGGTATCCCCGGAGTGAGCGAAAACATCCGGGTCACCTCGGTCGTAGACCGTTTCCTGGAGCACAGCCGGATTTACTACTTCGCGAATGCCGGCAAGCCGGAGGTGTACATCGGCTCGGCCGACCTCATGGACCGTAACCTGTGCCGGCGCGTGGAAGTGATCTGGGCGGTCGATCAGCCCGACCTGAAGGTCCGGCTGATCGAAGAAATCCTCGCGACCTCGCTGGCCGACAATGTGAAGGCTCGCGAGCTCCAGCCCGACGGCAGCTACCGCCGGGTGACGCCGCGGCCCGGCGAGGAGCCCGTGCGGAGCCAGCAGCGGTTCCTGGAACTGGCGGC
>JAIBBI010000025.1 GCA_019694755.1 Gemmataceae bacterium | reverse complement strand
GAACGAAGGTTATGCGACTTGCTACAACAACTAACGACTACTTGCCTAAATCTCCAGTGCCCCGCTCAGGACTCGAACCTGAAACCCTCTGATTAAGAGTCAGCTGCTCTGCCAATTGAGCTAGCGGGGCCGATGGGTGATCCTATTCTTTTTCGCTCGCGCAGGCAAGTTTCCGGGCGGCGGGGCGGGTATACCCGTGTCCGGTCGACCGGAACCGCCTGTGCCAGCCACTGCGTCGCAAGTCTTTTTATGGTAATGTCTTGCTGTGCAGTCGACAGTCAATATCGCTTGCTGCCAGCATTGAGGGATTTCGGCCCGGCGGGGTTCGGGGGCGAATTTCGGAAGCCCGCTTGACCTGTCGGGAAAGCGGAGGATAATAACCGGATAGAATTTTTCGGGGGGATTATGGCGAAGGAAGAGGCGATCGAAGTCCAGGGCAAGGTGACGCAAGCCTTGGCCAATACGCAATTTCGGGTCAAGCTCGATAGTGGCCACGAGATCATTGCCCATATTGCCGGCAAGATTCGCAAGCACTTCATCCGCATTCTTCCGGGCGACATTGTCACCGTCGAAGTCTCGCCGTACGACCTGACCAAGGGCCGGATTACCTTCCGCGGCCCGATCCGACCGAAGCCAGAAGCCGCCCCGGTGTGACAGTTTGGCTTGATCGGTCGGCGGAATTCCCGGTCGGCCTCCCGAATCGGACTGTTTTTCGTCGATATTGTCTGTAAGTTATCCAGAGTCGATTTGTTGACCCCCGCCGGGCGGGTGACCCGGCCACGAGATAGGGACGAGGGAACGGTATGCCGTTGCGGATGCGTGTTCATGATCGGGAGCCGATTTCGGCCGCTTTGCGTCGCTTCAAGAAGTTACTCGAGCGGAGTGGCCTGCAGAAAGAAATGCGGAAGCGGAAGCACTACGAAAAGCCGTGCGAACTCCGTCGCCGCAAGAAGCTCCGCAAGATCATGGCGATCCGCAAGGCGAACGGCCGCGGCGCGATGGTCGGTTGACCCCGCGTCGCTCGGGGCGAGTGATCGCCTCGGGCCCGTCCCGTATTCTGGGGAACGAACTCGCCAAGGAGTTATCTGATGAGCGGAGCGTCCTCGGCCAGCCTGCCCGTCACCCGACCCAATGGTGCGTCCGCCACGAGCTGGATCGATGCGTTGCCCAACTGGGTTCGTGCCATCCCGTTTTTCGGCATTCATGCCGCCTGCATCACGGTCTTTTTCACCAGCGTTCACCTCGTCGACTGGATCCTCTGCTTCTCGCTCTACGTGATTCGCATGTTCGGGATCACCGGCGGCTACCACCGCTATTTCTCGCATAAGACTTACAAGACCAGCCGGCTGTTCCAGTTCGTGCTCGCCTGGCTCGGCTGCAGCTCACTTCAGAAAGGCCCGCTCTGGTGGGCCGGGCACCACCGCCTTCACCACAAGTATTCCGACACCGACGAGGACGTCCATTCTCCGATCACGAAGACGGTGTGGGACGCTCACGTCGGCTGGATTCTCGACAAGAAGAACGACCCGACGCACTGGAACATCCTCAAGGACTGGAGCGTCTACCCCGAGCTCGTCTGGTTGAATACCTGGCACTGGATTCCGGGCATTCTCCTCGGGGTCGCGTGCTATTTCATCAGCCTGGCTGGTGGTGGCACGGGCTGGGGCGGCGTCAGCGTCGGGTTCCTGCTCAGCACCGTTCTGCTGTACCACGGCACGTTCACGATCAACTCGCTCTCGCACCTGTTCGGCAACCGCCGGTACGAGACGACCGACCGCAGCCGGAACAACCCTTGGCTCGCTATCATCACGCTCGGCGAAGGGTGGCACAACAACCACCACCACTACCAGAACGCGACCCGGCAGGGCTTCTTCTGGTGGGAATTCGACGTGTCCTACTATATCATCAAGACGCTCGGCATCTTCGGCGTGGTGTGGGACATCAAGGAGCCGCCGAAGGAACTGCTCGCCAAGAAGTACCGCACGCCGAAGAACCTGGCACCCATCAGCAACGAGCCTTCGGGCAAGACTTGATCGGTTGGCCGGCAACATCGAACACCCTGCGGGGCGGCACGTCATCCGGACATGCCGCCCCGCTTGTTTTCCCGTCTTTGACCGGCCGACGCAGTCGCTAAACTAGCCCGATGACAACTGCCTACAAAACGGTGATCGGGCTCGAAGTTCACGTTCAGCTCCTCACCCGAACCAAGCTCTTCTGCGGCTGTTCGACCAAGTTCGGGCTGCCGCCCAACTCGGCCACGTGCCCGGTCTGCCTGGGCCTGCCAGGGTCGCTGCCCGTGATGAACCGCCGGGCGTTCGACCTCGGCATCCGGGCCGCGCTGGCCCTGAATTGCTCGATCAACAAGTTCACAAAGTGGGACCGCAAGAACTACTACTACCCGGACCTGCCGAAGAACTACCAGATCAGCCAATACGATCTCCCGTTCAGCTACGAGGGCTGGCTCGAGATCAACGTCGCGGCCGACCCGAAGAAGGACTACGTGCCCAAGCGGGTCGGCATCATCCGGGCCCACCTCGAAGAGGATGCCGGGAAGAATATGCACGACGAGTCGGGCCGGGGCGGCGACAGCAAGGTCGACCTTAACCGCACCGGCACGCCGCTCGTCGAGATCGTCTCGAAGCCCGAGATGAGCAGCCCGGCCGAGGCCGTGGCCTACCTCACCGAACTTCGGCTGCTCCTGCGTGAGCTCGGCGTATCCGATTGCGAAATGCAGGAGGGCTCGCTGCGCTGCGACGCGAACGTCAACGTCCACATCCCGCAGGCCGACGGCACCGTCGCCGCCACGCCGCTCGTCGAGGTGAAAAACCTGAACAGCTTCCGCGCCGTCGAGCGGGCGATCGCTTATGAGGCCCAGCGGCAGTACGAGGAGTTTCAGAAGACCGGCCAGCGGTTCGGCGATGTCGCCAAGGCGACGGCCGGGTGGGACGACGCCCGCGGCCAGACCCGCATCCAGCGCCGCAAGGAGGAAGCGAGCGACTACCGCTACTTCCCCGAGCCCGATCTCGTGCCGGTCACCGTCGACGACGCCTACCTCGAAGAAGCCCGGGCCGCACTCGGCGAGTTGCCGATCGCACAGCGGGCGCGATTGAAGAGCGATTTCGGTCTCTCCGTTTACGATGCCGATGTGCTCGTCCGGCAGGGGCGTGCGTCCGTGACCTACTTCGAGGCGGTCGCGGCCGGCTCGGGCGACGCCAAAGCGGCCGTGAACTGGATCGCCAACAAACTGCTCCAGACCGACGGCGCGATGGAGAAGATTCCCGCGGAGCGACTCGTGGGCCTGCTCCGGGAGCAGAAGAGCCGGGGGCTGACCAAGCAGATTGCCGAGCAGGTCTTCGATTCGATGCTCGCCGACGGGGAGGATGCCGCGACGGTGATCGGCAAGCTCGGCATCACCGCGGTCGACGAGTTGACGCTGGTCGACATCATCCGCAAAGCCATCGAGGCGAACCCGAAGGCCGTCGAGGATTACAAGAAGGGAAAGGTGGCCGCTGCCCAACGCATCAAGGGCGCGGTGATGAAGGAGACCAAGGGCGCGGTCAAGCCGGATACCGTGGACGCGATGCTGGCCACGGAGCTCGCCAAGTTGTGACGGCTACCGGGCCGTGAAGGCTACGGTGTTGGGGCCGAGCAGCATCTCGATCTCGGCCAGGCGGATCTCGGCGGGGTTCACCCGGAAGCGGTCGCCGACCCGCCAGACGGCCCGCCGGCCAGTCGCGTCCGACACCTGTACATAGACCGGGCACGGGCCCGGCGTCTTACGCAGCGTCTTGGCCAGTTCTTCGAGCGTCGCGGTGCCGGCCCGTTCCAACTCCATCTTCAAGATCAGGCCTTTGGTCATCTCCTTGCGGGCGGTGTCCACGTTGAAGACCCGCTGCATCAGGAGCTGCGGCTCTTCACGGTTCTGCTCGATGGTGCCCTCGGCAAACAGGATGCGGTCGTCGGCGAAGTCGTCTTTGAACTTCACGAAGTCGTCGGGCCACATCATGGCTTCGAGCAAACCGGTGGCGTCTTCGATCTTGCAGCGGACGTAGCGGGTGTTGCCGTTGCGGGCCTTCTTCACGTTCATGAACCGCACCTGCGTCAGCATCCCGCCGACGAGGACGCGCGAGCCGTGCGGGATCTTCTTGAGCTGCTCGACGGTGTGGCTGGCGAACCGGCTCAGTTCGCCGGCGTGCTCCGCGAGCGGATGGCTGGAGAAGTAGAAGTCGAGGGCTTCCTTCTCGTACTTCAGCCGTTCGCCCGAGGGCCAGTCGGGGCCTTCCGCCAACGCGTCGTTCCCGGTCGGGGCCGCCTCGTCGGCGACCGCGTCGAAGAAGCTCTTCTGGCCGCGCTTGCGGTCCTGCTGGAGTTCGCCGGCCGATTGCAGCGCGCGGGGCAAAGCGGCATACAGCGCGGCCCGGTTGGGGTGCAGAGAGTCGAATCCGCCGGCTTTGATCAGGCGTTCGAGGGCGGCCCGCGGCACGATCTTGAGGTCGATCCGTTCGCAGAAATCGAAGATGTCGCGGAACGGCGTGTCGCCGCGGGCGCGGGCGATCTCGCTCGCCGCCCCCCGGCCGAGCCCCTTGATCGCGGTCAACCCGAACACGATCTCGCCGTTGCGGACGGTGAAGTCGGATTCGCCTTCGTTGACGTTGGGCGGGCGCACGGCCACGCCGAGCCGGCGGGCGTCGGCAATGTGGTCGACGAGGATGTCGCGTTTGTTGCCGTCGTCGATCTCGCTGGAGAGCAGCGAGGCCATGAACTCGGGCGTGTACTTCGATTTCAGGTACGCGGTCTGGTAGCTGACGTAGGCGTAGGCCGCACTGTGCGACTTGTTGAAGCCGTAGCCGCCGAAGAAGACGATGAGGCCGAAGATCTCCTTCGCCTGCGCCTCGCTGACGCCGCGCTCCTGCGCCCCGCGGATGAAGTCGGCCTGGCGGGCGTCGATGATGTCCTGCTTTTTCTTGCTGATGGCCTTGATGCAGGCGTACGCGTTGGACAGGTCGATGCCGCCGAGTTGATTGAGAATCCGCATGACCTGTTCCTGGTAGACCATGATCCCGTAGGTCTCTTCCAGGATGGACTTCATGACCTCGTGGTGGTACTCGGGTTTCTCCCGGCCGTGTTTGCGGTTCACGTAGGCATCGACCATGCCGCCGCCGAGGGGGCCCGGGCGGTAGAGCGCGGTGCAGGCGATGATGTCGCGGATGTTGTCGGGCTTCATCCGCTTCAGGAGTTCGCGGATGCCGTCGGACTCGAACTGGAAGACGCCTTTGGCGTCGCCGCGCTGGAGGAGTTCGTAGGTGCCGCGGTCGTCCAGCGGCAGGCGGTACAGATCGATGGTGTCGCCGCGGGTCTTCTTGATCAGCTTGACGGCATTATCGAGGACGGTCAGGGTCCGCAGGCCGAGGAAGTCCATCTTCAGCAGGCCGACCTTTTCGAGGTCGCCCATCGTCCACTGCGTGGTGACGACGGCTTCGCCCGCGCCCTTCGCGCCCGAATCGTCCCCCTTGCGGACGGAGCGGGCGAGCGGGACGTATTCGTTGAGCGGGCCGTTGGCGATGACCACGCCGGCTGCGTGGACGCCCGCCTGGCGGTTGGTCCCCTCCAGCGTGCGGGCGATGTTGATCCACTCCTTGGCGAGCGGGTCCTTTTCGTATTCCTTGCGGAACTCGGGCGATTCCTTGATGGCGTCGTCGATGGTCACGCCGAGCCGTTGCGGCACCATCTTGGTCAGGGCGTTGACCCGCTCGAGGGGAATGTCCAGCACCCGTCCGACGTCTTTCAGCGCGGCCTTGGCCGCCATCGTGCCGAACGTGGCGATCTGCGCAACGCTGGCCTCGCCGTACTTGTTGCGTACGTACGCGATCACGTCCTCCCGGCGTTCCTGGCAGAAGTCGATATCGATATCGGGCGCCTCCGACCGGTTGGGGTCGAGGAACCGCTCGAAGAGCAGGTCGTACTCCAGCGGGCAGACGTGGCTGAGGCGGAGGACGTAGCTCACGATGGAGCCGCACGCGCTGCCACGGGCGGAGGCCGGGATGCCGTGCTCGTCGGCGAAGCGGACGAAGTCCCAGACCACGAGGAAGTAGCTGGCGAACCCCATGCGGGTGATGATGCCGAGTTCGTGCTCGAGCCGGGCCCGCGCCGCGTCGGGCGGGTTCTCGCCGTATCGCTCCTTGAGGCCCGCCTCGCACAATTCGCGGAGGTACGCCTCGAGCGTCTTCTTCTTCGGCGGGGTGAATGCGGGGAAGTGCCGGGCCTTGAAGTCGAGCTTCACGTCGCAACTGTCGGCAATGATCTGCGACTGCTTGACCGCCTCGGCCCGATTCGGGAACAGGGCGTACACCTCGTCCGGGCTGCGGACGAAGAACTGGTCGCCGGAATACCGCAAGCGGTTGGGGTCGCTGCGGAGCTTGCCCGTGTTGATGCACAGAAGCACGTCGTGGGCCTGGGCGTCGTTGCGGTTGAGGTAGTGGGCGTCGCAGGTGGCGACGAGGGGCACGCCGAGCTTGTCGGCAATGTCGGTCGCGGCGACGGTACACTGGTCCTGAAGGTCGATGCCGTTTTTCTGGATCTCGACGTAGAAATTCTTGCCGAAGACGCGGATGAACCACTCGGCGAGCTTCTGTGCCTCGCCCACCTGGTCCTTAAGGATCAGCTCGTTGAACTCGCTGGAAAGGCAGCCGCTCAGGCAGATGATCCCCTCGCTATGCGCTTCCAAAAGCTCTTTGTCGATGCGCGGGACGTAGTGGTATCCCTCGAGGAAGGCGATCGACGCCATCTTGATCAGGTTCTTGAAACCCTGATTGTTCTTGGCGAGGAGCGTGAGGTGGTAGCCGGCGTCGCCGCGCCGGCGGGCCTCGCGGTCGGTCCGGCCCCCGGGGGCGACGTACGCCTCGTAGCCCAGGATCGGGTTGACCCCGGCCGCGGTGGCTTCGCGGTAGAACTCCACCGCGCCGTAGAGGTTACCGTGATCGGTGACGGCAACGGCAGACATCCCGTGACTCTTCACGTGCTCGACGAGTTCCGGCACGCGGGACGCGCCGTCGAGCAGGGAGTAATGGGTGTGGCAATGCAGGTGTGCGAATGGTCGGCTCATCACAGTAAAAAATACGTCTGCCAGGAGGGCTGAAAAGCATCGATGCCGAACCGATGCTGCATCACGATAGCGGACAACGACTTGAATTTGCGAAAAGACTCAGACCGTGACCACGCGGCTGACGGCGGGGAAACGCCCGGCGAGCCAGGCCTCCGCCGACGTGCGGTTCCACCCCTCGGACCGGTCGAACTCGATGCCGTATGTGAACCACGGCAGTGAGCCCGTGCGGTCGGCGATCAGCTCGCGGATTCCGGGCTCGACCTCGCGGGGGATCGCGGTCGGCCGGTCGCCGCATCCGGCACAGGCAATGATCCGCTCGGCCGACTCGTCCCAGGTGATCGACTGGGCGTCGAGGTCGATCGGCCAGGCTTCCATCTGCTCGGCCAGGAAGTTCTTCGCCGCGAAGAGCGTCGTGTCGGCGGAGAAGACGACTTCCGCCAGCTCGGACGCGCGGTCGAATCGCAGCTCCACGTCCGGAGTGTCCGCCACGGGTTCGGAGGAGAGCTGGCTCTGGTCGGCATCGTGCCTCAGTCGGCAGCGGAGCCGGTCGCCCTCGCGGACCCAGGTCTCGTCGGCGAGCAGGGTCCGCAAGTCGGACCACCAGCCGGCCTGCCCGGCCGCGCCGAGGAATACCCACCGGTCGGCCCGGGCGGCCAGCGCGGTCGCGTCGGCCTCGGTGAGCCGGTCGGAGTTGAGTGAGATCAACCTGTCCCACCGGCCAGCGGCGGTGTGCAACTTGTCCGGCGGGCAGACGGTCAGCCCCGGCGGTTCTGCTGCAGTTAGCTCCTGTAGCAGCCGGTCGAACTTGCCGACGGCGTCGGGCTCGGCCTGCCAGTAGGTCAGCGACCACCAGCGGCGGTTCCGCACAGCCGTGGCGACGGGACGAAGCTCTTCGAGGCGGGTCCGTCGACTGTCGGCCTCGGCCAGGAGCAGGACGCGCTCGCCGCGGAGAGCAGCCTCCCGGGCCGTGGCCCGGGCGATCCGTTCGGCCGAGGGTGCATCGGCAGCGATTAGGCAGATGTCGGGGGCGGCCACCGCCCGCCCGACGGCCGACCGCTCGGTCCGCGTCAGCGACTCGTCTTCAATTGTGATCGGGGAGAATTGCGGAAGCGATCCCGGGCCGGCGGTGCGGATCTGCTGAAACCACGCGCGGGCCCGTTCCAGCCGGCCGTCGTCGGGCATGGGGGTGTTCGCGAATTTCGACGATGCTTGTGTCATCACGTCGATCGGAACGGGCGAACGGCGTCAGCTTGTTTCGGGGGTCGGGAATGCATGGGTCAGTATACCCTGTCCGGTTGGCCTGTACCAGTCGCTACTTTCCCCTTTGTTCTTTCACGATTTCGACTTCCGGCTCGCTCATGATCAGCCGCATGAGCGGGAGGAGGGGCGTCATCGCGGGCTGATTCATCCAGGATTGGTCCGAGACCTTGATATGAGCCGGGCCGATCGAGCCGCGCCCCAGCGTCGCGTCGAGGCCCAGCCAATGGCCACCGACGTAAACTTCGGTCCACATGTGCATGGCCAGCATCGCCTGCCGGCCGTCGCGGGCGTCGACATAGACCATGCCGAGTGCGGTGCGGGCCGGGACTCCGACAGCCCGGCACATGGCCGCCGTCAGCATCGAGTATTCCGTACAGTCGCCGGACAGGGTCTTGGCGACTTCCGCCGCGGGCGCCATCGCCTCGGTGAAGTTCATCACCCGCATGTTGGTGTGGACCCAGCGCTCGATGAGCCGGGCCTTCTTCAGCGGGTCGGTCTCCTGCCCGATCGCGGCGGCGGCGTGCTGCCGGACCCGCGAGTCGTCAGATGTAATGAAGTTATTGCTGGTCAGGTATTCGTCGCCGGGCGCGGCCGCGACGTTGCCCGGGTTGTCGGAGGGGTTGCGGATGGCTGTTACGGTCAGATCGATCGTACCGGGGCTTACCGCCTTGATCGACTGCCGGCCATCGGTCGTGGACAGGATCGTCTCGGGCTTCTGGTCGCGGACCTTGATGCGGTAGGTCACCGACTCCGCGTCGTGGATGTACTGGAGTCGTTGCTTCAGCTTGATCGATTGCCGCCAGCCGAGGTCCGGGCCGACGCAGGGCCGGAGGGCGTCTTCCTTGGTCGTCCGCTCCAGGATCAGCCTGCCGACGCCCGGCATCACGGTCTCGGTCTTCACGATCTTGTAGTTATTGTCGTACCAGAAGGTCGAGGCCGGCAACTCGGCTTCGTCCAGCTTCAAGGGTTGCGTCACCACCTTGAGCAGGTACGGCTTCTGCCCGGCAATCGGGACCTGTTCGATCCCCTCGGCCTTGGCCCGGACCTTGACCGTGGTGCTGAGGAATGGCTCGTACATCACATACTCGAACTCCGCGCCCGGCGCGGGCTTCAACTTGCCGACGTAGCCATACTCGCCGACCGCTCCGACCATCTTCGGCGGGACGTCGACGACCTTGCTGAAGCGCATCTTGCCCTCGGCCGTCACGTTGAGTTTGTTGCCGACGACGGTGCCGCGGACGATGAGGTCGGTATTCTTCCCGAGTCCCTGCCGCATGAACACGGCCGTGACCGTGCCGTCGGCCGTCTCGTCGGTGCCCGTCTCGGCTTCGACCTTGGCGATGTCACCGAACCGGCGCAGGTTGAGCACCAGCCGGCGTGTGCCGCGGTAGATCTTCTGGCCGTTGATGTCGTACTCGTGAACGGTGAACAGGACGTATCCGGACCTCTGGCCGTCGATGGAGGCGGCCTGCCAGTCTTCTTCGACAACGCGCGGAGCGGGCGTGCGCGGCGGCGCGATCGGCTCCTGTGCTGAAACCAACGAGCCCGCCAGCGCGAAAACCAACCCGATCCAGCGATTCATTCCTGTGCCTCCGCGCATGTCAACACCGCGCACCGCCATGATACCCGACCGGTGCGACCCGCCAATGGCAGAACCGGGCCGCGCTGCGAAACCGGGGCTTCTGGGAAACTTGCGCAAGACGTGCGTGTCAGGAAAGGTCGGCTCAACATGAATTCGAAGGTGTTGCCGGACGCGTAGAATGGGTCACCGCTGCGGCGCAGAGCCGATTCTGCGGTTATGGTTGCGGTAACATCTTGCCGCGCTGACCCAGAGTAACACTGTGAACGGCCGACAACTCCTCCCTCCGGTCCCGCCGTCATGTCCCCTCGCCTGGTCGGAAGCCGTGCGACCCGCACCCGGCATCCAGTTTACCGCGAGCCCCGGATACCGGTCGGATGTCTACATGAACGCGGCCCGGAGCCTTCGGGTGCCGGCCCTGGCGATTGCCGCTGACCGGGCGCGGGTCTTCCCGCTGTTCCTCGCGCTGGCGGCGGAACTCGGCTCCCGGGTCGACGCGGTGCTCGAGACGAGCCACTTCCGCTCCGACGGGAAGCACCGCGACTTCCGCCGGCTCGACGTGGACCGGGTGGGCGTGGCCGCCTACCTGAGCGAGTTCGAGGATCTGATCGTAGACGACGGATGTACCGGCGTGGCGTTGATCGCGCCGCGGGGCCCCTGCGAAGTGCAGCTCGACGAACACAAAACAATTGTTGTGTACGCCCCGCGGCGCAAGCCGTTCGCCGACATCTGCCGGAAGTTCGGCCTTGTCCGCAATGATCGCCTCGCCCTGGTTTCGGAAGTCCGCCACGTCCACCGCAGCCATGCCGAGTTCGCGGTGATGTTCCGCGATCTGACCCGCCGGCTGCGGATGACCCGCGGCTGAACGATAAGGCTCAGCGGCGGCGGGTACCGAGTGAGCTACGAACGTGCGAAGGCCTACATGCCCCCGCCCGTTGCTTCAGCGCGTGGTCCGGCTAGCCTTGCGTACCTCTCAACGGCCTGCTCCCAGGCGGCCCGTCCGGCGGCCGTCATACGGAACCACGCCTCGGCCGGTGGGGTTTCGGCCGGCCGTTGCTCGAATAGCCCACTGGCCACTAACCGTTCGGCTACGTCGGCGACCGCCGCCCGGCGCACCGGGGCCGGGAACCGGACCTCAGCCGCGTGAAGTTGGTCCAGCGACTCCCAGTCATCGGCTGTGGCGTTTAGTACCTCCCACGCGATGTCGTCAACCACCGGCTTTACCTCCGCGAGTCGGGGACCTCCCGCCGCCAAACAAGCTCGCTCTCCAGTGGGGCGGCATTGCAGCCAGTCGGGAGCAGCACTTGGTTCTGCGTATTCGTGTTTACTGCAATTCGATGTTGGCGACCTCAGGAAGGACAAGCAATTCTCGAGTACGACGGATTACCGCTTCAATACGGAGTCGAAAGCCGGCCAAATCTCCGAGCGCGCCAGAATAGTCCCGCGCAAGGGATGCCGCTGCTTGTGCCCATTCTAGCTGGTTATCTGTGCCAGCGACCTCACTCAAAAGTCGTCGCGCCTCCGATACTTTACCCGCAAGACCACAAGCAACTCCTGCATGGAAGTAGTCCCAAAAACTGAACTGCGCTTTTGCCGTCAACTGTTGTGCCGCAACAGGGACTGATGCGAAAAGAGAACGTAAGCGAACCACCTCTTCCAAAGCTCGCATAGCAAGTGTTTCGGCCAACGGGGCGAACTGTGTGTCGTTCTCATACGAAGCGAAGTTCTCGATTCGCGAGCCATAGTCGAATGAGAGGTAATCCTTCTCTATCCATAACCACATTGCCCCGACATTCAAATAGCTGCCTTTGCTCCAACTAGACGGCTGAAACTCAACAACGATTATCCACCATCCGTGATCGTCCAACCACGTGCGACTCTGTCCTCGCTGACGGAGACCAAGAGGCCGAAGGATGCGCCGAGCCGCCTCAGTTTGCAACCAAGTATGGGGTGGCTGAGGCATCGAACCTCGCAAGTACTCTTTTCGCTGAGCTACAGCTCGCCGGACGACCGCTTCGACCACCAGGGCAGCGACAGGCCGCCGTCGACCGTCAATGTGGTGCCGTTGATGTAGTCGGACGCTGGGTCAAGCAGGAAAAGCACGGCGCGAGCGATCTCGTCGGGTCGGGCTAGCCGCCCCGCGGGCAGCGACGGGCCGACTCGGGCGATCGCCTCGTCGGAGTAGAACTTCCGCTCGCCGGGCGTGTCGGTCCAGCCGGGGTGGACGACGTTGACCCGGATGCGGTGCGGCAGCAACTCGATCGCGGCCGTGCGGGCCATCGCATCCTGGGCGGCTTTGGCCATGTTGTAGGCGATGCAGTTCGGGAATGGGATGACCGCGTGCGGGCTGCTGACGATGGCCATCGCGCCGCCCCGGCCCTGCCCGACCATGACGCGCCCGGCGGCGCGGAGCGCGTAGAAGCTGCCCCAGAGGCTGATGTCGACGGTGCGGTGTAGCCCAACCGGGTCGGCGGTGAGAAACGGTTCACGGTCGCTGTACACGGCCGCGGCGACGTGCAGGTCGATCTCGCCGAGTTCCTCGCGCGCCAGCGCGACGAAGGCGGCGATGCCCGCCGGGTCGGCGATGTCGTAAGTGTTCCTGACGACCCGTCGACCGGCGGCGCGGGCAATGTCGCACGCCTGCTGGCCGAGCGCGTCGAACCGCAGATCGGCCGCGGCGATGTCCGCGCCGGCCTCGGCCAGGGCCCGGCCGCCGGCCGCCCCGATGCCGCCGGCCGCGCCGGTGACGAACGCGACCCGGCCGGCGAGCGGCAGATCAGTCATCGAGTTCTTCCTCGATGGAGATCCGCCGCGACGACACGGATCGTTCGCCGGGCTTCGCCTTCTGCAGGCCGGCCTTCTCGAGCAGCGATGTCCCGAAGACATCGTCCTGCTCGCTCAGGATCTCTTCGAGGTTCTTCTGGGCGGCGGCCGAGGGGGTGTAGCGGATCGCGAACTTCATCTTGCCGATGGCCACCTCGTCGCCGGGGCGGAGGGCCCGCTGCGGGACCCGTGAGCCGTTGACCTTGATGCCGTTCGCGCTGTTGAGGTCGCGGATGCTCCAGTAGCCGTCGCGGAAGTTCAGCTCGCAGTGCATGCCGGAGATGTTGGGGAACTGGAGCACGATGTCGCACGACTCGCGCCGGCCGACAGTGAGGGGCGTGCGGGAGAGTGGAATCGCTTCGCCGCCGCCTAAGGGATCGAGTTCTCCGTTCGGTGTTTCGCTCATGTTGCTGGCCCCGGATGAGGTAAAGATAAACCGGCGGTTCCGTCCGAAACGAGGTATGAATCCTGGATTCATCCATCGTATCAGACGAAGCCGCCGGTTGGCGAGTTCTCGGGAACCCGATTAGTAGTCGTAGCCGGTCGGGGATCGGTGGATCTGCGGGTAGTAATTGCCGGCAGGTCCGATCTGGCCGACGTACGGCTGGGCGGTCATCACGCCGTAGCCGCCCGGGGCGCCCGTCGGCGCGGGCGCGACGAAGTGGGCCGGGTAGGGCCAGTAGAGATACCACGGGGCCGCCCGCGGTACGCTGCGGCGTTTGAAGCCCCACTGGTCGGTCGCGCCGCCCGCGGCGGAGGCCATGGTCGGCAACAGAACGGCGGCGAGCGTGGCGAGCAGAATTGTCTTGCGCATGGTCACGGTCCCTGCAAGGGAGACGCACCGGCCCTTCGTGGACCGACGCGGAATCATTCCACGGCAATCGTGCGCGATGGCCCGCCCCGCGCCCAGAAAAATGCCCGGAATCCGGCACGCGGGGCCCGTGCGCGACCCGTTCGACTGCGGAGCCTCGCAGGATTCTCCCGACCGCCGGGCCGGGCCGGCGTTTTCGGTAGAATCTCTCAAGTAACGGGTGGGAGGGTCGTCCGATGGGCACCGGTTGGTACGTCCGAGGCGAGAAGAGCGGGGCCTACCCCGCGCCGCACGGCGGGCGGGCGCTGCTGTTCGCCCAGTATCACCTCGAAGAGTTTGCCGGCGAGTTCGGCCTGCCGCCGCTCAAGGAATTCGTCAGCGCGAACCCGGTCGTGCTGGCCGCTTACCTTCGGTCGCAAGGCGTCGATCCGGAGTCGGCCGACCTGCCCGAAGAGGAATGGTTCGACCCGGCCGACGCACTGCCGACCATCGGCGCGCTCCTGATGCGCCTGGCCGACGACCCCGGACCGGTCGCCAGCTTGGACAAAGTCCGCGGCGACTTGCAGGCTATGTCCGACGCGCTCCGGTCGCTCCAGGCCGCGGGTGAGCGGTTTCACATCGCCAGCGACATGCCCGATCTGACGGACCGTGAACCGCCAACCAGCCTGCGGAGCTGACACGGAGTAGTAAGCGTGAACGACATTCTGGATGCCATGTTTCTCTGGCCGACCTGGCCCGTCGTGGTCGGACTGTTCGCACTGATGTTCGCGTGCAATGAATCCGCCTTCCGCATCGCGGATCATTACTTCCGCAACGAGCCGGAAAAGTCGCGCACAGTTTCGACGTCGCTGAGCAACAGTATTCTGGGGCTCCTCGCGCTTCTGCTGGGCTTCTCGTTCGCGATGTCGTCGGGCCGGCACGACCAGCGGCGGCGGTTTGTCCTCGACGAAGCGAATGCGATCGGCACCTGCCACCTTCGGGCCGGGCTACTGCCCGAGCCGCATCGATCGGATGTGAAGAAGACCTTGCAGAAGTACCTCGAAATGCGCCTCGAGATGTTTGAAAAGGCGCTGGACCCTGCCCAGCTGACAAGGTGTCGCGGTGAGATGGACAGGCTGTTGGATCAGCTCTGGAAATCGGTCGAGGCGGTCGCCCAGGCCGACCGCGCGATCATCGTGCCGAGCCAGATCGTGCCGGCCGCCAACCAGGTCATCGACCTCTCGGCAGCGCAGATATGGGCTTTGCAAAACCACGTGCCGGGGCCGGTCGTCCTGCTGCTGTTCACCAGCGTGCTGGTTTCGTGCGGCCTGATCGGCTATTCGTCGGGCCAGACGGGGCTCCGGCAATGGGGTCACTGGATCGCCTTCAACACGATGTTTACGCTGACGATGTTCGTGATCCTGGATTTCGACCGCTCGCGGCGCGGCCTCATCCAGGTGAACCACGCGCCGCTCATCGAATTGAAGCAGTCGCTCTCGATGGACAAGAAGTAGGCAGTTACAGCCCCGCGGCCTTGCGTCGCCGGCGGGCCTCGATAAAGCTCCGGACGCAGAGAATCAGGAATACCAGGCTGAGCACGCCCATCGTCACCTGCATCTTCGGTGCGGCCAGCGACTTGCCCGCCTCGTTGTTCATGAAGCCCTTGATGCCCATGAACAGGCCCGCGCCGGCACCGATCAGGCCGACCATCGCAGCTATGTGCATCATGTGCTTACGCAACGACGGCATGAACGCGATCAGGCCGCACACGAGCAGAAATGCACCGAAGAATGCCGGGATCAGCGAAGTGATGCTGTGGACTTTCTCGACCTGAAATACTCCGACGGAGTTGGTGTAGCCTTCGAGGCCCAGGGCGATCAGCAGAAGCCCGAACACGATACTGAAAAACGGCATTGGCATTCCTCGTGGTGGATGTTGCCCGACTATTTCGCCCCGCCGACCGCCTTGCGGAGGTTAACGATGACTGTCGGGTTGGCTTTCTCGAAATAGGCGACCATGGCTTTCGTGGCATCGTCGTCGCGCAGGCCGCACTGGGCGAGGCGGAACCGACACTTGTTTTCCGTCACCGGGTCGACGTACATAACGTGCCAGGTGCCCTCGATCGCCTGCTTGTGCGGGAACTTCGCGGGAGCGGAGATCATCTTCACGGCCAGCGCGCGGCCCGGTTCGACGGCCATGACTTCGCGGACGATCCATGTGTCGTCACCCGGTTTGGCGTCGACGCTGTAGTTTGTCATCATCTTCCCACCCGGCTTCAGGTCGATCTCCACCCGGGGCGACATCCAGGTCTTCGCGACGGCCGGGTCGGTAATCGCCTTCCACACCGTCGCGGCCGGCGCGTCGATTTCGTAGTCCTGGACGGTCGACCCGCCGACCGTCGCGGCGGTGATCGGCTTTCGATCTTTCGCCTCGAGCGACTTCTTCATGAAGGCCAGCACGTTGGGCCAGGCCTGTTCGAAGTAGCTGTGATACTTGTCCCAGTCGGGCCCTTCCTCAGCGATGACGTGCGACAGAGTGATGCGGGTTTCGCCCGGGCCGGCGTCGGCGAATCGCACGAACACCGTGGTCATCTTCCCGGCATCGCGCAGGGCCTTGATGGAGGGTGGAGCGTTCCAGGAAAAGGCCAGCCACTCGTTGGGATGAAACGCGAGGACCTTCGCGCCTTCGCTGCCGCGCAGACCCGGGTCGGCCTTCATGCTGAAGTACCACTCGTACATCCCGCCCGGCTTCAACTCGATCTGCGCGCCTTGAATGCCGGCCTGGCGGATGCCGTCGGTCGTGGTCCATTGCGTCCAGCAGTCGGCCCGTGGGGCGGCCACGACGACCGACTTTTCGATCCGCCGATCCGCGGCGAGCGCCGGCAGGCCGGCGATCAGCAGGACCAGACTCATCGGGTATTTCATGGTGCGGGCCTCCGAAGGTGTCTTGGGGTAGAATACGGGCGGCCCGGCCGGAGACAGCCTGACATGGACTTTCTGGCGGAAGGATCGGCTGATACAGCCCTCAGCGACAGTCAATGCGTCACGCTCGTCGACGCATTGATCGATCGCCTGTCGGCCGGGGGGCCGCTGCGCCGCGTCCTCATCATCCCGCCGGACTACACCCGCCGGCACTCCGGTGCAGGCGCGTTGACCGTTGCCTTGTGGAACCGTCTGCACCCGGCCACGCACGTCGACATCCTCCCCGCGCTGGGTACGCACCGCATGATGCCCGATGCCGACATCGCGGAGATGTTCCCCGGCATCCCCCGCGAGCGATTCTTCGAGCACGACTGGCGGCGCGGCGTCGTCACGCTCGGTGAAATCCCAGGTTCGGTATTCCGCGAGGCCAGCGAAGGGCGCGTCGACTACCCGGCCACCGTGCAGGTCAACCGTATGCTCGTCGAGGGCGGGTATGATCGGATCATCTCGGTCGGGCAACTCGTGCCCCATGAAGTCGTCGGCATCGCCAACCACAGCAAAAACGTGTTCATCGGCGTGGGCGGCGCGGACCTGATCGGCAAGTCGCATTACCTCGGCGCGGTGTTCGGCATGGAGCGGATCATGGGCCGGGCGAAGACGCCGGTCCGCGACGTGCTCGACTACGCCGGCCGGGTGCTCGCGCCGCACCTGCCGCTCGTGTACCTGCTCACGGTACGGTCGCACGACGCGGAAGGTCGACTGGTGACGCGCGGGCTGTTCGCCGGCGACGACACCGGTTGCTTCGAGCGCGGAGCGGCGCTGAGCCGGCGCGTAAATCTCGATCGGCTCGATCGCGCCCCGGCTACTGTCGTCGTCTGGCTCGATCCGCGGGAATACCGATCGACGTGGCTCGGCAACAAGGCGATCTACCGGACCCGAATGGCCGTGGCCGACGGCGGACGACTGATCGTGCTCGCGCCCGGGGTCCGCGAGTTCGGCGAACAGCCGGGCATCGACAAGCTCATCCGCCAGTACGGCTACCGCGGCACACCCGCGATCCTCGAGGCTGTGCGGACGCAGGCCGACCTCGCGGGCAACCTCGCGGCCGCTGCCCACCTGATCCACGGCTCGTCCGAAGGTCGCTTCTCGATCACCTATTGCCCGGGCGGTCTCACCTGTGCCGAGATCGAACAAGTCGGCTATGAGTACGGCGACCTGGCCGAGATGGAGCAGTGGTACAATGTGAAAGACCTCCGGCCCGGCTGGAACTCGTTGCCGGGCGGGGAGGTCTTCTTTGTCAGCAATCCGGGGCTGGGCCTGTGGGGCACGCCTGATCGGCTCGGCGACTGATTACTTCGTCTTTATCTCGATGTTGCGGAAGTGAATCTCGGCCCCTTCCGATTGAAGCAGGATCTTGCCCTTGGTCAGCTCCGAGTTTTTACCCTCGTTGACCAGCTTGCCGTTGACCGTCAGCCGGATGTTGCCGCCATCGCAGACGATCTCGTATTGGTTCCATTCGCCCATCGGCTTCTCGACATCGATGGCGTTGAGCTTGAAGGTGTCCCGGCCCTTTTTGTCCTTCCCGTCCTGCTTAGCCCACGACTCGCCGATCCGGATGTAGTGCCGGCCCACGTTCGGGTCGCGGCGGGCTTCGTCGATATCCATTTTGGCGTCGATCAGCCAGAAGTCGCCGGCCCGGCCCGTTTGCAGTTGAGCCTCGACGGCTTTGGGCCAGATCTTGTCGGGGGCCTGCGTGCGCAGCAGCACGCCCGAGTTGCCACCCTTGGAGTTGGCCGGGAATCGCCATTGCAGGCGCAGCGTGTAGTTGGAGAACTCATCGTTAGTGATGATGTAGCCGGCCGGCTTGCCTTTGCAGACGAGCACGCCGTCGGTGACAGACCAGACTTCCTCGGGCTTCACCTTGGAGTCGCCGAGAAACGGCTTCCAGCCCGAGAGGTCCTTGCCGTTGAACAGCGGCTTGAACCCGTCGTCGGCCGGAGTCGGCCCGGCTAGCAGTACGACTCCGATCAAAGCCAGCACGGCAGTGCGCATCGCGATTCCCCTGGGACTTACTTTTTCCGGTTCATCCGTTCGGTCTTGAGCCGGAGGAATGCCTGGAGGAACTCGTCGATGTCACCATCGAGAATCCTCTGCACCTGCGGCGTCTCCGTCTCAGTTCGGACGTCCTTGACCATCGTGTACGGCTGCAGGACGTAGTTGCGGATCTGGCTGCCGAAGCTGACCTCGGCCTTGGTTTCGTTCTTCTTGGCGATTTCGGCCATGCGCTTGGCCATCTCGGCTTTGTAAAGCCGGGCCTTGAGCAGCTTGAGGGCGTTGTCGTAGTTCTTGTGCTGGCTGCGCTCCGTGCGCGATTCGCCGCGGACGCCGGTGGGGCGATGGATCAGGCGGACGCCCGACTGCGTCTTGTTCTGGTGCTGGCCGCCGGGGCCGCCCGAGGTGAACGTCTGCATTTCGAGGTCCGACTCCTTGACCTCGATGTCGATGGAATCGTCGAGCTCGGGCGTGACTTCGATGGCGACGAACGACGTCTGCCGGGTGTCGCCGGAGCCGAACGGGCTGATGCGGACGAGGCGATGTACGCCTTCCTCGCCCTGCAGGTATCCGTAGGCGTAGTCGCCGGTGATCTTGAGCGTGGCGTTGCTGAGCCCGGCTTCCTCGTTGGGCAACTCGTCCTGGATCTCGACTCCGTAGCCGTGCCGTTCGGCCCAGCGGGTGTACATGCGGACGAGCATGGCCGCCCAGTCGCAGGCGTCGGTGCCGCCCGCGCCGGCCTGGAACCGGACGAAGGCGTTGGCGGCGTCCTGCGGGCCGTCGAGCATCGCCTGCAATTCGAATGCCTGAAGGCGCTCTTCGAGCTTCGGCAGTTCCTTCTCGAGTTCGGTGGCGAGTTCCGCGTCTTCCTCGGCCATCTCGGCCATGGTCGCGAGGTCCGCGGCGGCGGCCGAGATCTCCTCGTACGGCTTCAGAAGCGCGTTGAGCGGCTTCAGCCGGCCGATCGTCTCCTTGGCTTTTTCCTGATTGTCCCAGAACGTCGGGCTGCCCATCGAATCGGTAAGTTGCGTGCGCAGCGCGATCTTGCCGGCTACGTCAAAGAGAGTCTCGTAGCACGGTCAGACGGGCGGAAATGTCGTCAACACGGCGGCGCAACTCGACGTTCATATCATGCTCCTGCGATACCTTTCAACATACGAACAACTCGGGAGCGGCACCATGCGGTTCGACGGCACGCGGGTGGTCATCACGGGCGGCAGCAGCGGCATCGGTCTGGCGACCGCCCGGGCGTTTCTGGCGGAGGGCGCGACGGTCGCGATTGCCGGGCGCGACGCGCGGAAGCTCGCCGACGCGGCCCGCACCCTGAACAGCCCCCGCCTGTCGACCCATCAGGCCGACGTGACGGATGACGCGCAGGTTCGGAGTCTGTTCGCGGCCGTCGGCGAGGTGGCCGTGCTCGTAAACAATGCCGGGTCCAACATTAAGGAGCGGTCGATCCGCGAGCTGACCACCGAGCGGTGGGACGCGCTGATCCGCTCGAACCTGAACAGCGCGTACTACTGCATTCAGGCCGCGCTTCCGGGCATGCTGGCGCGCAAGGCCGGGACGATCGTGAACATCTCCTCGACGGCGGGTAAACGGGCGACGCCGTTGGCGGGCGCGGGTTACTCGGCCGCGAAGTTCGGCCTGGCCGCGCTGGGGATCTGTCTGGGAGTGGAAGAGCGGGAGAGCGGAATCCGGGTGACCAACATCTACCCCGGCGAAGTGGATACGCCCATCCTCGACGCCCGGCCGAAGCCGCCGACGCCGGAGCAGAAGGCGGTTATCCTTCAGCCGGACGATATCGCGGCCGCGGTGTTGTTCGTGGCGGGGCTGCCGGCCCGGGCACACGTGCCCGAGTTGGTGATGAAGCCGACGGCCCACGTCTACATGTAAACGATCAGCGGGCTTCGACGACGTCGATGACGATGGTCGAGACGTTGTCGCGGGAGCCGTTATCGAGCGCGAACTGACCGAGCCCGTCGGCGCAGGCCTGCGCGTCGGGCTGGGTATTGGCGAACTCGAGGATCTTCTCGTCGGAGACGACGCCGGATAGCCCGTCGGTACACATCAGGAAGCGGTCGCCGGCCTGGACCGTCTCGGCATGAACGTCGGGACCTTCGCCGACTTCCCGGCTGCCGAGGTATTTCCAGAGCACGTTCTTGAACTTGTGCTCGCGGGCTTCGTCGCGGGAGATGGTGCCGGCCTGGACGAGCGCCTCGGCCAGGGAGTGATCAATCGTGAGCTGCCGGATTTCTCCGCCGCGGATGAGGTAGGCCCGGCTGTCGCCGACGCCGGCGATGTACATTTCGCCGGTCTTCCGCCAGAGGGCGACCACGATGGTGGTGCCCATGTTCTTTAGGTCTTTGTCGAGCGTGCCCTGGGCGATGATCTCGTCGTTGGCCTGGACGATGGACTTGCGGATCGCGGTCTTGACGGTGGCGGCATCCGCGCCGGCCGGGAGGAGCTTGCGGATCTCCTTCGGGACGATCTCGATGGCCTTCTTGCTGGCAATCTCCCCGGCCGCCTGCCCGCCCATCCCGTCGGCGACGATGCAGACCGACAAATCGGGAAACTGCTTGGCCTCGATCGAGTCCTCGTTGTTTTCCCGGTAATTGCCCAGCAAGGTACACTTGCCGATATTCAGGGCCAGCGCCATAAGTCCTTTCTCCCCATCGGGGCGCGTGACGGGCCAGCCCGTCGCGCTCCGCAAGACTTGACTACATCGTACCGTATGACGGGCCGAACGCCAGCGGGAACGTCGCGACCCTGCGGAATCGCCCTGCCCCGATGGTCCGATTGCGCCGGCCGTGCTTGGCGATTCTGCGGATTGCGCAGGCTGCTTGACCCGCTCCCGCCCGCACTCTTATAATTGCTCCATTCAGCGTTCTTTTCCCCTCCGTCCCGGCGTCGGACGACCTGCGGCAAAGCGAGGCGACCGTGCCCGTCCAGATGGAACTCAAGCGGATCATCATCAGCGAGATCTCCGAACGGCAGATCATCCTGCTCCGCGAAGTCGATGACGGCTCCAATTCCCAGGACCTCCGCAGCTTTCCGATCGTGATCGGCATTTTCGAAGCCACCAGCATCGACCGGCGGGTGAAGAACATCGTCAACCCCCGGCCGCTGACCCACGACCTGATCAACTCCGTGATTGAATCGCTCGGCGGCGACCTGCAGGACGTGGTGATCAGCGAGCTGCGCGAGCACACGTATTACGCCCGTATCCGTATCCGCAAGGACGGCGAACTGACCGAGGTCGACGCCCGGCCCAGCGACGCGATCGCCCTCGCCGTCACGGCCCGGGTTCCCATTTACGTCGCAGAAGATGTTCTGGAAGACGTGTTGAACGAGATGGAAAGTGACTGATCAGGTCCGGCGCAAAATGTCAGGGCGTGAGCCCTTGACTCGGTATCCGGAATGGATGTCGGAGATCTACCGCGGAATCGAGCCCCTTCATCCGCGATAAACCTGAACCCGACACATCCCTTGAGAGTCAAGGGCTCACGCCCCTTTTGACCTTTCTGATGCAGTATTCGTGCCAATCGAAAAAACAGCTTCCAGGCCGCGTTTTCCGGGTTTTCGCGACTTGGTAAGCGGGTCGATTGGCTCAGGAGTTGGTCGTCTGTTGATCGTCCTGCTCGTCTTCTGACCATATTGTTCGGCCGATGGAGATCTTGTAGAGCCGAATTTTGGTCCTCAAGCTTCCACGCGTGATCCCGAGCATCTTGGCCGCCTGGACCTGATTCCCCTCGGTGGCTCGAAGCACCCGCGTAATCACTTCGCGCTCCATGATGGCCATGGCCTCGTCGTAAATCAGATTCGAGCTGGCGGCGATTCGCGCCGTCACAAACCGGTCCCAATACGAGGCCGAGTCGTCGAGCGCGGCCGGCGTCGCGACGCCCGCCAGCGATGGTAGGAACTCCGGCAGCAGGACGCTCCCGCGCAAATGAAGTAGCGACTGCTTCAAGACGCTTTGCAATTCGCGGACGTTGCCCGGCCAGGGGTAACGCTTCAGCGCGGCCAAAGTCTCGGCGGGGACGATGGGGCAGGTCATGCCCAACTCCCGACTGAACCGCCGGATGAAGTATGAGGTCAGCAAATCGAGGTCGTCGAGCCGGTCGGCCAGCGCGGGCAGGCGGACCGTGAACACATTCAGCCGGTAATACAGATCGGCCCGAAACTGCCCGGCCGCGACCAGTTTCTCGAGGTCGGCATTAGTCGCGGCAATGATGCGGACGTTGGTATGGATGGTCTCCGAGCCGCCGACGCGTTCGAACTTCTGCTCCTGAAGGACCCGCAGGACTTTCGTCTGCGTGAGGGGAGTCATGTCGCCGACTTCGTCGAGAAATAGCGTGCCGCCGTCGCACTGCTCGAACCGCCCGACGCGCCGGCGGTCGGCCCCGGTAAAGGAGCCGCGCTCGTGGCCGAACAACTCGCTTTCCAGGAGGGCTTCCGGGATGGCCGCACAGTTTATGGCGAGAAACGGCCCGGCCGAACGCCGCGAGTGGTGTACGATCGCGCGGGCGACGAGTTCCTTGCCGGTGCCGCTCGCGCCCAGGATCAGGACCGTGGCATCGGTCGGGGCGACCCGGCCGATGGCCTTGTACACCTCCTGCATCGCGGGGCACCGCCCGACGAGCGCGTCGCCGGTCGCCTCCGTTTCCGGTTCGGCTGCGATCGTCGGTGCGTCCTGAAGTCGCCGGCTGGCGCAGGCCCGTGCGACCAGATCGCGCAGCGTGTCGAGTTCCAGGGGCTTGAGCAGGTACTCGTACGCGCCGCGCTTGATGGCCTCGATGGCCAGGTCTGTCGTGCCGTGCCCGGTGATGAGAATGATCGGCACCTTCGGAGCGAGGCTGTGGACCCTCTCGAATCCATGGAGCCCTTGGGAATCCGGCAGGTGAATGTCGAGGATCACTACGTCGAAATTGTCGGTATCCCCGAGAATACCGAGCCCTTCTGCGATGGTGGCCGCGGATTGCAGGTGGAAGGCGGGAGCGCGGAACGCACGGCCGAACGCGTGGCGGATGGCGGGTTCGTCGTCGATCAGCAGTATCGAGGCCATGGCGCTCCGGGAATTACGCGGCCGGGAGGTGGACGGTGAAACACGCGCCGCCACCGGGGCGGTTGGTCGCCAGCAGTCGCCCGCCGTGATCCTCGATGATCCTCCGGGATGTTACCAGCCCGAGGCCGAGCCCGGCCTCCTTGTTCGAGGCGAACGGCTCGAACAATCGCGGCAGCATCTCCGGGGCAATTCCCGGGCCAGTGTCGAGCAGGTCGACCTCGACGGCGTCGGGCGCGGGCGCCTTGAGTTCAACGCGCAGCGTGCCGCCGGCCGGCATGGCGTCGAGCGCGTTGAGCGCGAGATTCACGAGCACCTGCACGATCTGCCCGCCGTCGGCATCGACGGAAACTGGCGTGGTCGGCGGGTGGAACTCGAGTTTGACCTTCTGGTGCTGGGCCCGGCCCTGCAGGAGTGAAATGGTTTGGCGGACGAGGCGGGACAGGTCCTGCCGCGACTTTTCCGGGCGGGGTAGCCGGGCGAAGTTGAGGAATGAGTCGAGCGACCGTTCGACGCGCTTGAGTTCGTCGCGGATCAGGTCGTAGTCGTCGACCGGTATGCCGCGGGAGAGTGCGTCTTCGCGTTGCGTGTCAACGAGCATTTTGATCGCGGTGAGAGGGTTGCGAATTTCGTGGGCCATGCCGGCGGCCAGTTGGCCGACTGCCGCCAGCTGCTCGGCCCGGAGAACTTCGCGCTCCGACTGTTGCAGTCGCAGCACGACCGTCTCGACTTCGCGGACGACGAGCTGGACCCGTCCGCGAAGTTCCTCGAGGCTGTCGCCGGCCACCTCAACCGGCGGGAGGTCCTGCCCCAGCGCGCCGGCTGCCGCCCGGACGTGGACATGGAGCGAGCGGACGCCTCGGCGATACCAGCGCATGATGGCCACCCCGAGGATCAGACCTCCGACCGATCCTGCGACCCCAACGCCGGCCAGGCCCCAGGCAAGCTTTTCCACGGTGCGCTGGCTTTGTCTTTTCGCGAGAACGACCTGGTCGTTATTGAAGTCCCGCAAATCGTTCGAAAACCGAAGCGACCTCTCCAAGTGCTGAATTGCGTCGCTCTTTCGCTGCTGCCAGAGGCCTTGATAGAGATTGAATTCGCTACGTGTTTCCCCAACCAGTCGACTTTCGGTCGCCTTGTCGGCCAGCCCTTCCATACGTTCGAGCTGGTCCAGTACGCCTTTCTGCAAGTCGACGACATTTGTCGCATCTCGTGCGTGCGCCAGTAATAGCTCCTCCACCCGCTGCGACAGTCGCCCGGCCGCATACCGGCTGTCGATGTTCTCGGTCAGTTCTTCGGACGTCTGGGTCTGGAGGTAATGAAGTGAATACGCGATCGCGCCGCACAGGCCGAGGAGGAGTAGGCTCGACACGATGCTGGGCAGGGCCAGCCGCCAGCCGTGAAATCGCTGCGTCATGCCGTCATCTTATCCCGGCCGGCCCCGCGATTGCAATCGACTGCGCAAGAGGGTGCCGACTGGCTCGTCCCGCAGATAGGATGATGCGCACCGGGAATTGGACGGAGTACCGCTGATGTCGCGTAGGATTCTGCTGACTGCATTTATCGGGATGGCCGTGGCGGGATGCGGCCGTCCTGCCTCACCGCCGGCCGTGCCCGCGCCGACCGGCGCGACCGCGACACCGACGTCTGACGTGGCCGTGCCCGCGTTGCCGCCCGTTCCCCTGAGTGCGGAAGCACAATACGATGCCGCCCTCGGCGAGGCGATGGCCCGACTTTCGGAAGGCCAATTGGCCCCCGCGCTCGCGGCTCTGGAGAAGGCGCGGACGGCGAAAGACACCGATCTGGTCCGCGGCGAAATCGACCGGCTGAAGCAGCGGATCGAGCAGCAGAATCTGGCCGGTCGGGCGGCCGACGACATCCGCGTCGTACTCAAGCAGGGCCGGGCCGACGAGGCGGCCCGACTCGCCGGTCTCGCGCTGGGCCAGTTCGGCGGCGGGGCCGAGGGCGACACGTTTGCCGCGCTCAAGCGCCAGGCCGACGCACTCCTCGCCGGCGGGCCGGATGCCGCCCGCGCCGACCAGTTCCGCAAGGAGGCCGAAGCCGCGGCCACCAACCGCAACCTGCGGGCGGCCGTGATCGCCTACGACCAGTCGCTGGCCGCCCGTCCAGACCCCGCGGTGCAGCAGCAGGCGGATCAACTCCGACAGACGCTCGCGAAGTACGACGACCTCCGCAGGCAGGCGTTCGAGTTGCGGCGCGACCCTGCGCGGGTCGACGCGGCAATGGATCTTTACCGCCAGGCCGGGGCACTCTGGGACACGCCGGAGAATCGAGCCGATTGGGACGCCTGCGCATTAGCGGTGCAGAACCGCCGTGACCGTGTAGCCATCGCCGACTTCGAAGTCCGGGGCGATATCGGTATCCCGAACCCCGGCCGGGTCGTTGCCGAGGAGCTGATGCCGAAGTTCCGCGGCCGGTTCGACATCGTCGAACGTCAGCAGGTCGACAAGGTCGTGAACGAGCTACGCCTGGAGGCGGGCGACGTGTGGTCCAATGACGGGTCGCGACGCGAACTCGCCCGGCTCGCCAACGTCCGCTACATCGTCCTCGGGAGCGTGACGCCGAGCTTCGGAGGGATCGTCGTACAGGCCCGGATGGTCGAAGCCCAATCAGGGCTGGTCGTGCAGACCGCACGGGTGGCCGCGGCCGACCCGCGATCGATGATGGCGATGCTGCCGAACCTCGCGCTGATGCTGCAGATGAGCGACGCGGAATTGCGGCAGTACGAGCAGACACTGACCCAGCAGCCGCCGGTAAACGTGATCGAGCAGGGGCCATTGCCCCCGCCACCTCCGCCGGGCGGCCCGCCGCCCGCGGCCATCGTGCCCGTTACCCTGCGCCCGCCGACGCTGGGCGGCGTACTGGTCGATGATTTCGGTCGGCTGCCGCCCGTTACTCCGCCGGGCGGGCTCGGCATGTCGCTGGTGCTGGAGAAAGACCACAAAGCACGCCTCCGCGTGACGCACCTCGCGCTGGAACTCGGCGACAACCTGTTCCGCCGGGGGCTGCTGCGGGATGCCCATGCTCAATATCAGTTGGCCCTGAATCTGAACCCGGGCCAGACCGACATCCAGGTCCGGCTCGACCGATGCCGGCCCTCGATGCCGCCGCCCCCGCCGCCGCGCCAGCGGATTGTCGTGCTCGACTTCGTCTCGCCGGGTGACGGGACCGTCCAGCCGGGGCTGGGCACCTGGACGGCGCAGATGCTCGCACCGTATTACCAGCCGCCCTACGACGTGCTCGATCGCGGGACCGTCTCGTGGTACATGGGCCGGCTGGGGCTGACGCTACGCGATGTGATTATCGACCCGGCCGCCCGGGCCTACCTCGGCCAGGCGCTCGACGCCCGGTACTTTCTCGTCGGCACTATCCGTCAGACGCGGCGAGGACTCGAAGTGACCGCACATCTGCTGGATGCGGCGATCGGCGCACGCATCGACATGGCCACGATCGTCGCCCGCAATCCCGTCGAGCTGAAGCTGCGCCTGCCCGAGATCGCCCGGTGGATGCTGACCGACCCCAACATCCGCGTCGCCCGCCTCCAGCAGGCCGACTCGTTCCAGGTTCTGATCGGCCAGGCGGAAGGGCATTTGTCGCAGGGCCAGTTCCCCCAGGCAATCGGTATTTATCAGCAGTGCCTGAAGGCCCGGCCCGACGACGTGCAGGTGCAATCACTGCTTCTCCAGGCCGAGCGTCAGGCGCGGATGGCGGAGATTGCCGACCGCCGGCGGTCGGATCAGGAAGCCGCACGGTTGGCGATGGTCCGCCAGCGCGAACAGCAGGAGCTGTTGATGCGCGAGTCGGCGGCCGCGCGTGCGCAGGCCGAGCGGGCCGCGGCCGCGGTGGCCGAAGCGGACCGGCAGCGTCAACAACGAGCCGCGTACGAACGACTCGTCGTGCAGGCGCGGGCGGCCCGCGACAAGCAGCAGTGGCAGCAGTCGGCCGAGCTATTCACGGCCGCGCTCGCCATCGACAAGTCGGCAGACCTGATCCGCGAACACGATGCGGTCCGAGCCCGGATGGCGGAATCGGCCCGGTTGCGGGCGGCCGAGGAGTCGGCCGCCCGCGAAGCCGCCCTGCGAAAGCAGCGCGACGAGGAGATCGCTCGGTTGCGCGAGCAGACCGAGCGCGACCGCCGGCGCCGGGACGAAGAGGAGCGCGCCCGCAAAGCACGCGACGAAGAGCGGGACCAGCGTGAGTTTGCACGACTCATGGACAACGCGAAGAAGTTGGCGGGGAACAACCGCTTCGACGAGGCGATCGACCTGGCTAATCAGGCCCGACGGATTCGGCCGAATCCGGATGTCGACCAGCAGATCGGGCAGTGGGTGGCCGCCCGCAAGTCGCTGAGCGAGTCGGCCAAACAGAAGGCGGCGGATCAGGCCCGCGCCGACGCGGAAGCGAAATTGAAGGCGGACGCTGCTGCCGCCGCCGCTGCCGCCGCGATGGCCAAGCAGCAGCAACCGCCGGCAATGCCGAAGGAACAGCCCAAGGTCGTGACTCCTCCCCCGCTGCCGAAGGAGCAGCCCAAAGCGGAGACGCCGCCGCCGCTGCCGAAGGAACAGCCCAAAGTGGTGACACCGCCGCCGCTGCCCAAGGAGCAGCCCAAAGTGGTGACGCCACCGCCACTGCCGAAGGAGCAGCCGAAGGCGGAGCAACCGAAGTCGCCGCCGCTGCCGAAGGAGCAGCCCAAGTTGGAGCAACCGAAGTCGCCGCCGCCGCTGCCGAAGGAGCAGGCGAAGAAGGGCCCCCCGGTCGAGTACACGAAGAAGATGGGCGACGGGGCGACGGCCGAGCGGCAGGGCAAGTATGCCGACGCCCGATCGGCTTATCTCGAAGCGCTGAAGGCTCTTCCCGGCGACCCCGCCGCAACGACCCGGGCCGAATACGCCCGTCAGATGGACCTGGGCGGCAAGGCGTTGCTCGCCCGGAAGTCGGCGGAGGCGGTCGCGGCGTACGAAGCCGCCCTGAAGATCGCGCCGGGCGACCAGGCGGCCCAGCGCCAGCTTCAGCGGGCGAAGTCCGCCAAATAGAGAGTGATTTCGGGCCGGGCGACGGGATCTCCCGCGCCCGCCGTCGCTTCCGGGACGCGCCCGTTTGACGCCCGCAAAATAGTAACCTAGAGTACAGTCGATTCGACAGGGCGAATGCGACCCCCTCGCCGCCCGACCACCCTGTCGGAAAACCCTCCCGTCAAAAGACGCACCCCCGGCGTCGCGCGGTCCTGTCCGCCAAGTCGCGCAGTGATGCACGACCGACGCCTCCGGCTTGCGCAGCAGGCTTCGACCCGCTGCGCGCGAGGACTGGTCATGTCCGACAGCACGTTCGCACTCAAGATCCGCAAGATCGGCACGCTTCTTCGTCAACTCGAAAAGCTGGAAGCCCGCGAAGTCCCCGCCGTCGCCACCTGGTGGGGCGATGCCGGCGTCGGTCAGCCCGCGACCGTAGGTACTGCCACCACCTCGACGACGGGCACGCTCACCGTGCAGGGGGCCGGCAACGGTCTGACCGGCACCTCCGACCAGTTCCACTTCCGTTACAAGGAAATCACCGGCGACGGCTCGATCACCGCGAAGGTCACGTCCGTGACCGATGCAGACGGCATCGCCTCGGGCGGCCTGATGTTCCGCAACGGGACCGCCGCTAACAGCGCATTCGCGGCGGTAACGCGCTCGACGAACGGCACCTGGAGTTTTTCGCTCCGATCGACTCCGGACGGGCTCGTCAGCACGGCGACCTATGCCGGCCCGTCGGCTCAGTTCGCCAAGCTGGTCCGCAACGGCCCGCTCTTCAGCGCGTACGTCAGCGCGAACGGGCAGGACGGTTCGTGGACGCTGGTCGGCACGGGCGCATTTGCCGCGGGCAACACGCTGACCGTCGGGGCGGCCGTCACGTCGCTCGGCTCCAACTCGCTGGCCTCCGGCGTCTTTGAGAACCTGACCATCGCCGACCCGCCGCCGCTCGGCGCGAATCTCGAAGAGGTCATCGACTGGGCCTACTCGAATTCGTTCGTCGACATGACGAAGCAGGCCCGCGAGTTCATGACGGCCGACAGCTTCCAGCCCGTCGCCGTCGACGCCAACGGTTGGCCAACGGCCGACAGCATGATCATCTTCCAGTCGGGGCTGACCAATCAGGCCCACATCTACAACGGGACCTACAAGCTCTCGTTCACCGGGCAGGCGACCATCGACAAGTGGGTCAGCCCGGCCACCGTGTCGAACATCGTCTACGACTCGGCCACCAACACCACCACGGCCGACGTGACCCTGAGCGCCTCCGCCTCCTCCGAATGGTATCTCGGCATCGTCTTCCGCAACACGAAGCGGACGGCGGCCAGTCCGGTCGGCTCCGGCGTCATGAACGTTCGCATGATCCGCCCGGGCTACAACCCGGCCACCGCGCCGACCTTCACCACCGAGTTCACGAATCAGCTCAAAGGGTTCACCACCCTGCGGTTCATGGATTGGTTGGAGACGAATCACTCGACCGTCGCCAACTGGTCGGAGCGCACGCCGATGAACTACGCCCGCCAGACTTATCATGGCGTGGCGTGGGAGTACATCGTCCAGCTCGGCAATCAGCTCGGTAAGGACATCTGGATCAACGTCCCGACCAACGCCACCAACGATTACGTGACCAACCTGGCCACGTACCTCAAGAACAACCTCAACCCCGACCGGGCCGTTTACGTCGAGTGGTCGAACGAGGTGTGGAACTGGGGCTTCCAGCAGTGCGGCACGAACTACAACGCCGCCATCGCGGAAGTGAATGCCGGCACCGGCGCGTACAACTACGACGGCGACACCAACGCCGGCTTCTGGGCCTGGCGGCGGGTCGGCGAGCAGATCCGCCGGATCAGCGACGGGTTCCGCGCCGTCTGGGGCGATGCCGCGATGAACACGCGCGTCCGGCCCGTGCTGGCGGCGCAGTCGGCCAATCCCGAGACGTTCCGCCAAGCGGTGAAGTACATCAACGACCGCTACGGCGACGTGAGCCGGTACGTGTACGCACTTGCCGGCGCGCCCTACTTTTCGCTCGGCAGCGTCGACACGAATCCGAATCTGACGGTGGATCAGGTCATCGCCGGGCTCCAGGCGGCGATGCAGAGTGCGCCCGAGGCGATGGCCTACTCGCAACTGGCCGCGCTGGCGCAGGGCAACGGCCTCAAGATGGTCGCCTACGAGGGCGGGCCGGACACCTTCGGCTCGAACAACATCCAGGCCAAGAAGGCATCGCAGCTCGACCCGCGGATGCAGCAGATCGTCGTCGACTACCTCAATCAGTGGTTCTCAAACGGCGGCGGGCTCTTCAACTGGTTCACGGCCGGTGCGACCAACTGGGATTCGCCCTACGGCACCTGGGGCCTGACCAATGACATGACCAATACCAACACGCCGAAGATCCGCGCGATCAATCAGGTGCTTGCCGGGTCGACACCGTCGTACATGGGCGGCGAGGCGCTGCCATCCACGTTCTCGGCCCAGGCCACTGTCGGTTCGACGGTGCGGACCGGGAACCGCTACTTCGCCCCCGGACAACCGCTCGAATACATGCTGTGTGCTCCGGCCAACGGGCAATTCACGTTCCGCCTCGGGTACGCCACGGACGTGGCCGGCCGGTCGTTCCGTATCACGCTGAACGGCAAGGTGATTCAGACGGTGAACCTGCCGACCACGCCGACCTGGGACACTTACATGGACGCCCCGGCCGTGACGCTCAACCTCCAAGCGGGGCAAAACGTGCTGAAGATCGAAGCTGTCGGAACCGGCTTCATGATCAGCAATCTGAAATTCACGACCGCGGCCACCGCGACCACGCTCTCCGCGAGCAGCACCGGTTCGCTGACGGCCAATGTGGCGGCCTGTGCGGGCGGAGTCGCGACCGGAATGGTCAATTTTTATGCCGGCTCGACGATGCTCGGCTCGGCCAACCTCGATGCCACGGGCAAGGCGTCGTTCACCCCGTCGTCCGTCCCGGCCGGTAACCAGATCTTCTCGGCCGTCTTCGTGGGTAGCTCGACCTTTGCCACCAGCACGTCACAGGGCGTGGCCCGGCCCGGCTCCAATCCTTCCTCGACCGATGTGACTTCGCCGGCGACGCCGCCGACGGTGACTTCGGTCGTCATCGGAAACGGCGCGGTCCAGCGGTCGATCGTCCGCTCGATCAGCGTCACATTCGATCGCGTGGTGACGCTGCTGCCCGGGGCGTTCGAGCTGACGCTGGTCGGTGGCATCGCCCCGACAGTCAGCGTGATGACCAGCACGGTGGCCGGCAAGACGATGGCGACGCTGACTTTCGGCGGCACGGGGATCGTGGCCGGCAGCCTCGCGGACGGGGTCTATTCGCTCCGCCTCGTCGCCAGCAAGGTCGTCGATGCCGCGCTGCCCGGCAACGTCATGGCGGCGGACCGGGTGGACACCTTCCACCGCCTCTACGGCGACGTCGACGGCGACCGGGATGTGGATTCGACCGACTACACAGCCTTCCGCATCGCCTACCTGGCCACGCCGGTGTTCACGGCCTTCGACTACGACGGCAATGGCACGGTCGATTCGCTCGACTTCCGGCAGTTCAGCCTTCGGTTCGGCCGCCGGCTGTAAAGCCCGGGTCGGTCCGCAGTGCGGCGAACCAGTGCAGGTCCCAGAATCGCTGGCGGTGATTGAGGGCCGACCGCGCCGTCCCCTCATACTGCATGCCGATCTTCCGCAGGACCTTCTCGCTGGCCTGGTTCTCCGTCACGCAATGCGCCTGCACCCGTTCCAGGGTGTAGGTGGCAAACAGCCATTGCAGCACGGCCCGGGCCGCCTCCGTCGCGTAGCCGTGCCCCCAGAATTCTTCGCCGAACCAGTAGCCCAGTTCCATGCACAGGTTGCTCCGCGCCGCCCAGCGTGCGCCGACCACGCCGATGAGCGGTCCGTCGTTCAGGCACACGGCAAACGGTTCGGGCACGCCCTCGAGATACTTCGGGAGCACGAGGTCGCGGTAATACGCCTCCGCGTCGTCGCGCGACGTGTGCGCGTTCCAGAGCAGGTAGCGGGCGACGTTGGTGTTCCGGGCCAGGGCGTAGATCGCGTCGATGTCGGATTCGCGAACGTCGCGGAGGGTGAGCCGCGGGAGCGTGAGCGTCGGCGGCCGCCAGCGCGGGTCGATCAGTTGCGAAGCCACGGCGGGTCCTGCTTGGCGAAGAAGGCGTCGAGCCCGAACTGGCATTCTTCCGTGAGCCGGGGCTCCGCCGACGCCCGGGCCGCCTCCTCGGTCGAGAGCGCCTGGCTCGAGAAGTGCATCAGCAGGTCTTTGGTCGTCTTCAGCGCCTTCGGCCCGCCCGCGGCCAGCGCGGTGATCAGCTCTTCGGCGCGGGGCCAGAGCTTGTCCGGGGCGACGCATTCGTTGATGAGCCCACACCGCTGGGCCGCCTCGGCATCAATCAGGTCGCCCACGAGCAACAGGTGCCGGGCCATCCGCTCGCCGACGTGGCGGAGCAGGTGCGGCATCACGAGTGCGGCCACCAGCCCGCGGCGCACTTCCGGATACCCGAACTTTGCACCCGAGGCCGCAATCGCGATGTCACAGACGCTGGCGATCCCCGCGCCGCCCGCCACGGCCGGCCCGTCGACGACGGCGACGGTCGGCTTCGGCGAGCGGTAGATGCGGTCGAACATGCCCGCAAGTCGCCGGGCATCGTCCCAGATCACTTCCGCCTCGGCACGGACCGTTGCCTGAAGTTCCGTCAGGTCCATGCCCGCACAAAAAGCCGGGCCTTCGCCCGTAATCGCGATGACCCGCGACTTCGGATCTTCGACGGCCGCGGCAAACGATTCGTCGAGCGCGGTGATCAGCCCCCGGCTCAAGGCGTTGCGCTTGTCCGGCCGGTTGAGCGCGACGACGGTCGCCGGGCCGCGCCGGGAGACTTTGACGAGGTCGCTCATGCCGTCCTCCGCATCGCGTCGAGGTCTGCGGGCGGATTGATGGGCATCTGCAAAAGTGCGAGCGCGAGCGTCTTGCCCTGCGTGTCGCTGCGCAGCGATCGGCTCGCGCCGCCGGCCAGCACGTCGCGGAGCAGGAAAGTCACGGCCAGCACGTTGCCCGCCTCGAACCGGGCGACGCGGGTAACGCCCAGAGGGGCGAAAAACCTCTGAACGCGCTCGACCGTCAGGTGCTCGAGGAGCCAGCGGTAGCCGGCCTGCGTGTAGGCGATGACGGCCACGTTGGCGTGGTTGCCCTTGTCGCCCGATCGGCCATGCGCGATTGTGGAAAGCGGAATCACGAGACGGTCACCTCCGGCACAATCACATCCTTGGCGACGAGCGCGGGCCAGTACGCAAACACCTCGCGGACGCTGGCCCGCCCGGTCGTGTAGCCCGTCACGCCCGGCGGCCCCGATGTCACGAGTGGGGCGAACTCCTTCGTGAACCGCTCCACCTTCTTCTTGTTCGGGTCCCGCACAGCGACGCGGAGTACCACCTCGGGTGGGTCCACCCGCGGCAGTACGCCCGGCAGGCTGTCGCCCGAACCGAGGCACTCGATGTGCGACTCGGCCGGAAGGGCATCGGCCCGCTTCAACCGCGCGAGGATCATCTCGCCGCAGGCGCGGGCCTTGGCGGTCGCGCCGGGGCCGGCGATCACCAGCGTCCCGCTCGAAGCGAAGCCGTCGCGGTACGCGATGCTGACCTTGTAGCTGTCCGTGGCCGGCTTCCCCCGGCAGCCGCAAACCTCGACGACGTCTTTCGCCGACTGCGACAGCGTGGGGCTGGTGAAATCGGCGACGACATCGGGCGTGAGGTACGCGGCCGGGTCACCGACTTCGTATAGGAGTTGCTCGGAGGCTGTCTCGACGTTCACCGCGCCGCCCGTGCCCGCGGCCTTGGTCAGGCGGAAGGTGCCGGTGTCGTCGAATTCCACGAGCGGGTAGCCGACGTTGGCGAGTTGCGTCTCCAGCCAGTTCATCCATAAGCCGCCGGTCGCCTGGGCGCCGCATTCGATGAGGTGCCCGGCCGTGACGGCGGCACAGAGGCGGTCCCAGTCGTCCCACCGCCAGCCGAACCGGTGAACGAGCGGGCCGACGGTGAGGGCCGCATCCGCGACCCGGCCGGTGATGACGATGCTCGCGCCGCCGGCCAGCGCGTCGGCGATCGGACGGGAGCCGAGATACGCATTCGCGCTGACAACGCGGTCGCGGACTTTCGTCAGCGGTTCGCCGGTGTCGAGGTTGGTGAAGGCGTGCCCCGCGGCAATGAGCTGGTCGAGCCGGGGCAGCAGGTCGTCACCCGCGACGACGCCGACGCGCCGGTCGGCGAGGCCGTGCTGCTCCAGGACGGCCCGGGCCCGGGTCGCACACGCCTGCGGATTCATGCCGCCGGCGTTGGTCACGATTTGTAAATGTTTCTGCGCAAGAAGGTGGGGGGCGAGCCGTCCGAGGACGTCAATGAAGTCGGTGGCAAAGCCGGCCTGCGGATCGCGGGCCTTCATGAGGGCGAGAATCGACATGGTCAGCTCGGCAAGATATTCGAGCGTGAGCACGTCGAGCCGACCGTCGGCCACGAGATGGACGGGGGCGTCGACGTTGTCGCCCCAGAAGCCGCAAGCATTGCCGATGCGCATGAGAAAGTCCGTAGTCACCCTGCCGATGTCCGTTGTATCGAACGGAAAAGCGGCGGAGATACCACGGACTGCGAACGAATCAAATAGTTGAGTTCAGGACACGCAGAAGCCGAGCATCACCTTGCGGAAGTCGGTCCAGGTAATTTCGATGATGCCGTCGTCGATGCCGTATTTCACCGGGCCGTCGGTGCCCCACGGGTTGCGCAGCTTCACCGTGGTCACGCCGTTCCGCGTGCCGAACCCGATCACCGAGTAGGCGTGGCTGGTGATGACCCCGGTCCGGGTCATGTCGGCCGAGTATACCGAGCCCGCGGGGCGAGTCAGCGCGATGATCGGCTTATTGGCCGCGAAGCTGGTCCGGAGCGTGGTCAGGTCGCTGTCAATGAGTCCGCCGGGCCGGCTGCCGATGTAGGTCGCCTTGCCGGTGACGGCGATGAAAGCCGCATCGACGTTCTGGAAGCCACCGCCGTATTTGGTGGCCCAGCCGGCTGCATTCGGGTCCATCCAGTTGACGCCCTTCTCCTGCAGGTAAGCCCGCTGGTAGAGAAGTGTCCAGGCCGCGCCGTCCATCGTGGGCGACGGGTCGTTGTCGGTCCAGGTGCCGTCGAAATAGACAGTCTGCTTGATCCAGCCGGTGCCCGGGCGGAAGATGGGCACGGAATAAGTATTGGTCCCGGTTTTGGTAATGCGGGACGAGAGATCGACGCCGGTGCCGCTGATGGCCTGGAGTGAAGACAGGATCACGCAGGTGCCGGATAGGCCCTGCCGGACGTCTTCGGGGTCGGATTCGTCGAGCACGTCGGCGACGCTGAATTCGTTCTTGAAGGTGTCGAAGCCGGTGCCGCCCTGGAGGAGATCATCCCCCGCGCCGGCATCGATGTAGTCGCCGCCTGCGCCGCCGTAAAGCTGGTCGTTGCCCGCGCTGCCGAAGAGTCGGTCGTCGCCGATTTCGCCGTAGAGGGTATCGTTGCCGCCGCCGCCGGTGATGGTGTCGTTACCATCGCCGCCGTAGATCAGGTCGTTGCCGCCGTTGCCGAACAGCGAGTCGTTGCCCGCGCCGCCGTATAGCTGATCGACGGCCGCACCGCCAACGAGGGTGTCGTTGCCCAGCCCGCCGACGAGCGTGGACTTGAGGGCGAGGCTGACCTCGTTGGTCTTGAGCGGCGTAGTATCGACGTAGATGTAGTCGTTGCCGGCCTGGCCGTCGGCGTAGATTTCGCGGACGCCCGTGTAGGCTTTGGTGCCGGTGTTGGTGACGACGCTGACGGCGCTGGCCGCCGTCTGTCGGATCAGAATCGAGTCATTTCCGGCCGTGCCCGTGACCCGGAGGACACCGCTGACGAGGCCGGCGGTGATGCTGGTGGCAGGCAGATCGCGTTGTTCGAGGCGGTCGAAGCTGAGCCGTTTGGTGGGGTTCATCGGCCGACTCCTTCCCTGGAGGTTTGAGGTTCTGATCCGAGTCTTGCCCGCCGGGGATTGCCCGGGGGCCCGTCCGTCATGCACTCTCCTCGGTCGCCAGGGCCACCGCGACTCGGCAGCCGGCGACGAACTCACTCAGGTCTACAAACTCTTCGATCGTGTGAATGTTGTTCTGGCCCGCCCCGAAGGTCAGCGTGGGCACGCCGTGCTTCACGAACCAGTTGGCGTCGAGGCCGCCGTCGGCGATCTTCAGCTTGGGCTCCCGGCCGATGGCGGCGACGGCCCGTCGCGCGACGGCAATGGCCGGACTCGATTCTTTCAGACGAAACGGGGCGTAGTCGAGCCGGTTGGTGAACTTCACCTTGGCCGACTTGCCCGAGGCGTCGCACACCTGCGTGGCCGCGGCGCGGAAGGCCGCCTTGTAGGCCGCGGCGATGGTCGAGGCGAACTTCGTGTCGTGGCTGCGGGCTTCGCCCTTGACCAGGACGTAGTCGGTGACCACGTTGGTGGCGTTGCCCGCGCTGCCGCCGTCGGGCCCGCTGAGGCTGCCGACGTTGCTGGTGCCGCGGTGCTCGCCGTGAATCACCCGGCCGAACCAGCCGTGCCGGACGATGTCGGCGATGGCCAGGCTGGCGACGGCCGTGGCCGAGATGCCGCGCTCGGGCGCGACGCCGGCATGGGCCGCCTTGCCGAAGATCTCGCATTCCCATCGCTGCGCGCCGACCGCGCCGATGGTGATTTCGCTGGCCGACCGGCCGTCGAAGTTGAATCCGAATTTCGGGTCGCCGAGCATGTCGGCATCGACGTGCCGGGCCCCGTGCAGGCCGCTCTCTTCGCGGACCGTGAACAGCAGCGTCAGGGGCGGATAGGACAGTTTGTTTTTGAGCAGTGTGGCGACGAGCGAGACGAGCACGGCTACGCCGGTACGGTCGTCGCCGCCGAGCGCGGTCTTGCCCGCGGGGACGATCTTCGTCGCCTGCCGGACGGGCTTGGCACCGGCACACAGCGGCACGGTGTCGACGTGCGAGGAGAACATGCGTCGCGGCCCCGGGCGGGTGCCCGGAAGCTGCACGATCATGTTGCCGACGGGCGTGGGCACGGGAATCCGCTTTTGCGCGTCGTCGTGCTTGATCGCCGACGCGGGCACGCCGGCCTCCTTCAGGCACGCGGCGACTTCGGCCATGATGGCCGCCTCGTGGCCCGTCGTACCCTCGACGGCGATGAGCCGCATCAGGGTGCTGATGGCACGTTCGGAGTCGACGGGGAATTCCCGGACAGACATCCCGCACCTGTGAAGGAGATTTCCGGACTCGACGCGCGGGCTGATACCCGGACAGCACGAATCTGTCCAGACAGAAACCCGAAACCCGCGGCCGGAATATCCGCGGGCCGGAAGTTATCGGGCCGGAGTACGATCGAAGTTAACGAAAATGGAAAAACGATCCGCTACAACCCGGCAGGTTTCCCCACTCCCCCGGGCTTATAACGGGCGTTTCGATCTTGCCGGTGACGGACGAATTGCGGCGCGGAACTTGCGCAGAAATGCGAACGAGGTGAAGATAGGGGCTCCGCCGGGCCGGCTCACGCGAGCCGGCCCGGCGGTCGGGCCCGGGTCAGGCGACGCCAATCAGTCGGCCGGTCGGCTCGGTGCGGTCTTTCTCCCACTCCTCGCGGACCTTGGTCAGGCCGAATGCACACATTTCGAATTGATCGCTGAGCCGGCGGAGCACCGCCGCCTCCTGTTCGTGGTCAGACGTTTCGAGCTGGCTGGCAAGGTAATACGACCGCTTGCCCTGCCGGCAGTAATCGACGAAGTAGTCGATCTGCACTCGCGACCGCATCTTGTGAAACCACTCGGGGTACACCCCGGTCCAGAACAGCGCGAAGTCGCCGATCTGCCGGTGCAGCTCGCAGGCCGTGCGCCCTTGGGGTAGGTCCGCCACCTCGGCGACCAGCTCGGCGACATTGTCGAGTTGCCGGCCCGTGGCGTCTTTGAGTCGCACGGCCGCGTCCGACGTGACGTAGCGCGACAGCAGGCCGCTCAGGTAGTCGATGAGCGGCGGGTCGGCGACGCCGAAGGTGTTCTGAAAGGTGAATTCCGTGTAGCCGGCGAAAAGCCGGCGGAGCGGATGTTCCGGAGGTGGTTCCCACATCATGACTCAAGCCCTCCCGCAGAGAGGCGGCAAAAGCCAACCCGACAATGTACTAATGCCACTGTCCAGTGGCCAGGTCAAGTGCTTTCTTTTTCTTTTCCCCGTTTCAGTGTTCGAGACGGGTCAAGCGGTCGGCCCGGCCGGCTGTATCATGGTGCGGAAGGTGGAGACAACCATGCGCATCGTCGCCGCGGCCTGTCTGGTTCTCCTGTCGCTCGGGTGTGGCCGGCCCGCGGAGCGACTTGTCCTTTATTGCGCCCAGGATCGGCCGTTCGCCGAGGGGATTCTCTCGGGCTTCGAGAAGGCCTCCCACGTCACCGTCGATGCCAAATACGACACCGAGGCGAACAAGTCGGTCGGGCTGTTCCGCGAGTTGCAACTCGAAGTCGCCCGGCCCCGGTGCGACGTCCACTGGAACAACGAAATCCTGACGACGCTGATGCTCGCGAAAATGGGTGTGCTGGAGTCGTACGCCAGCCCGTCGGCGGCCGACTATCCGGACCACGCGAAGGCGCCCGACAAGACGTGGACGGCGTTCGGCGCGCGGGCCCGCGTGCTCATCGCCAACAAGAACCTGATCCGCGGGGCCGACCTGCCGACGCGCTTGCTCGACCTGGCATCCCCGCGCTGGACCGGAAAGATCGCCATGGCCAAGCCGCTCCACGGCACGACCGCGACGCAGGCCGTGTGTCTCGCCGAAGTCCTCGGCGTTGAACCCGCAAAAAACTTCTACCGCGCGCTGAAGAACAACGGCGTGAAGATCTACCCCGGCAACAAACAGGTTGCGGAGGCGGTCGGCCGGGGAGACGCCGCCATCGGGCTCACGGACACCGACGACGCCATCGAGGAAGTCCTCGCGGGAAAACCCGTGGCGATCTTGTTCCCCGACTCGGCCGGGGGGACGCCCGAGCACCCGCGCATGGGCACGCTCTTCATCCCGAACACGGTCGCTTTGGTTCGTGGCGGGCCGAACCCGGCCGCCGGTCGGCGACTCATCGACTTCCTGCTCTCGCCAGAGGTCGAGCGCCGGCTCGCGACCGGCGGCGGGTATCAGATCCCTCTGAATCCGAAGGTGCAGGCGGAGCTGCCCGCCGCGCTGGCCCCGGCCCGCGAGGCCGCGCGGATGCAGGTCGATTTCACGAAAGCCGCCGCCCTGTGGGACGAAGTACTGGCATTCCTGCGCGGCGAATTTGCCCGCTAGCCGGACGCCACTCCCGGGCATCGCTAACCTGAGTCACCATGATCGCGACCTTCGGGATTGTCGCCGCGCTGATCGCCGTCGTTGTCGGCCTGGAGCTGATGACAGGGGGCAGCCTCCGCCTGTTCGGCCCCGTGCTGTTCTTCGAGATGGTGCGGTCCGGCCGCCGCGGCCGGTACTTCGCCTTCCGCGCCGTCTACGCGCTCGCGCTGTTTCTGCTTCTGCTCTGGGTCTGGACCATCTGGCGGTCGGAAAGCAACCGCATGGCCGACGACCCGCGCGCGATGTCGTACCTCGCGGAGATCTTCTTTTACGCCTTCGCCATCGTGCAATTCGGCGCGGTGTGCCTGCTCACGCCCGGCTACGTCGCGGGTTGCGTGGCCGAGGACAAGGAACGGCGGACGATCGACTTCATCCTCGCGACCGACCTCGCCAACCGCGAAATCATCTTCGGCAAGGTGGCAGCCCGGATCGGGAATCTGATCATGTTCCTGCTCACCGGTCTGCCCGTGCTCAGCATCATCCAGATGTTCGGCGGCATTGATCCCGCGATCCTCCTGATGACGTTTGCCGCGACGGCCTGCACCATGTTCGGCCTGGTCGGCATCAGCCTCGTTCAGTCGGTCCAGCGTCGGCGCGTCCGCGAAGCGGTCGTCGTCACGTTCCTGATCTCCGTCGCGTACCTGTTCCTGTCGTGGTTCTGCTGGTTCGCCGAGAATGTCGCGGCCAACTTTCGTGAGGTCGCCATCGCCCGCGCCGTCATTGCGATGGAACCAGTAATGAAGGTCATCCGCTGGGGCGATCCGGTCTGGGTGATCTCCGAGATTACCCAGATCATCTCCGGGGTCGGGGCACGCGGCGAAGCCTTGCTGGAGCTTCTGGCGAAGTACGCATCGTTTCACCTCTTCGTCTTTCTGGCCGGGCTGGGATATGCGGTCTGGAAGGTCCGGGCGATTGCACTCCGACAGGCGGGTAGTGCGCCGCGCAAACGGAAGAACGTGCCGCGGTTCCGCCGCCGGCCGGCAGTGTCCGGCAGTCGGCCCATTCTGTGGAAGGAAATGTGGATCGAGCGGTCGTTCCGGCTTGGCGTGTTCGGCCAGGTCGGGATGATCCTGCTCGTCGTCCTCAGTTTCCTGCCGATGATCCTGGCCGTCTACTTCTTCGTGACCGAAACGGCGGGGCGTATGAGCTGGCGCGAGTTCCAGGAGTTCACGGCGGGTTGGATCGTCGCGCTCAGCGTGCTCTACGGCACGGCGATGATCGTCGGGATCGGCGTGCGGGCTGCGGGGGCCATCGGCTCCGAGCGCGACCGCGACACGCTCATCAGCCTGCTGACCACGCCGCTCTCGGCCTTCGAGATCCTCGCACCCAAAGTGTGGGGGGCGATGCTCAGCGTCCGCGTACTCGGCTACTGGCTCTCGCTGGCATGGGTGATCGGCATGGTCACCGGCAGCGTCTCGCCCTGGGGGCCGCTGGCCTTCGCCGTCGCGTTCGCTCCGCCCGCGCTGGCGGCCGGCGTCACCGGTGTCGCGCTTTCGGTGTTTGCGTCGACCACGTTGCGTGCTCTCCTGGGCACGCTGGCCGCGCTCCTGTTCGGATTGGGCGGTCATTGGTGCGTGGGCGGCATGTGCTGCTACATCCCGGCGGGGTTCACCGGGAGCTTCCCGCTGATCGAAAACGTGCTCGCGTTCCAGGTAGGCGCGACTCCGCCGGCAATGTTTTACATGATTCCCTTTGCGGCCCACGACACCCCCGCTTTCATTCGCGAGATGAAGATCAACTACATCCTGACGGGGTCGGCCGGCTGCCTGTGCTGGGCGGTATTGGCCCTGATCGTCTGGCTGATCACGTTCGACCGGTTTGCCGAGATGACCAATCGCGGGCTGCCCCTCGAGCCGCGGGTCGCGCCGGAGGGAGCCCGGTGAATCCGTTCGGCCCGCTGTTCCTGTTCGAGCTGACGCGGATCGTCCGCCGGCAGCGGATGACTGCCGGGCGATGTGGCTACGTGCTCGTCCTGCTCGTGATGCTCGGATTCGTGTACCTCAGCCTGTTCCCGCACGGGCCGGAGAGCGTCTCCGACTTCCTGTTCATGTCGTCGGTGAACCCCAAGGATATCGCGACGTTCGGCTCGGTGTTCTTCTCGGTGTTCGCGATATTGCAATTCATCGTAGGCACGTTTGCCGCGGCGACGGCCACGCCGGCCATCCTCGCGGAAGAAAAGGAGCGGGCGACACTGCCGTTCCTGCTCACGACAGTGCTGCGCGACCGTGAGATCGTTCTGGGTAAGCTGGCCGCGCGGGTCGCCCAGGTGTTCATGGTTCTGCTGGCCGGGCTTCCGGTGCTCGCCATCATGCAGGTGATGGGCGGCGTCGACCCGATCCTCGTCATTTGCGCGTTTGCCGCGACGGCCGCCTCGGTCCTCAGCGCGGCGGGCATCGGGGCGGCCATCAGTATCGCCGCGCCCAACGTGAAGATTGCCACCGGGCGGACCGTCGGGATCATTGCCGCCTACGCCTTCGTGCTGCCGTTTGTCACGGCCATGCTCCAGCCGCGGTACGGCATGGTGATCCTCGGGTGGTGGGGGAGCAGCGTCGTCTCCTTCGGCCAGGTGCTGGACTGGTGCAATTCCGGCAACCTGTTCTGGGGTATGTCCACCCTGTTCAGCCGGCTCGCCCGCAACACGCCGATCGACGACATCCTGTACCCGCTGCTCGGGCGGTTCGTTGGGTTTCACGTCATCGTCGCCGTGGTCACGGGAACCTGGGCAGCGACTCGTCTTCGGCGGACGCTTTCGCGCCAGGCCGACCGGGCGGCCGCCAAGGCTACGCGCAGCTTCGGTGCGGTGTTGGGCCGGGGGCGCGCGGCCGTCAGCCAGCGGTTCCCCGTGTACTGGCGCGAGACGAAGACGGCCGTCGGTCGGCCGACACCGCGGCTGCTCGGCAAGTGCATCAAATGGCTGGCCTACCTTGCCAGCTTCGCGCCGCTCGCAATCGCAATTTACGAGGGAATCACCCGCGGGAGGCTGGCCCGGGAAGTCCACGAGATCGTCCGCGGGTTCGGCAGCATCGGCGTGGCCGCATCGCTGCTCCACATCGCCAACAGTGCGGCCTCGATGATCAGCCGCGAGCGCCGGCAGAAGACATTCGACGAGCTTTGCCTGACGGACCTCTCGAACCGCGAAATCCTGTTTCAGAAGTCGCTGGGCGCGATCTGGTCGGCACGGTGGTTCCTCGTCTGGACGATGGTGCATTGGGCAGTCGGCATTCTTGTCGGCGCGATCTCGCCCCTGGCCATCGTGCTGGTCGTGCCTGTCTACTGGATCTACACGATTACTGTCGTGCGGATCGGCATGTTTTTCTCGATCGTGGAGACGCCCAAGCTGAAGGCTCAGCAGGCGACTACCCTTCTGCTCGTATTGATGGCCGCCCTGCCGTGGCTGCTTCCGATTTTTGTCGCGGTTGTCCTCAATGTCCGTGGTCGCGGGGTCGAGAGTGTTGCCATGTTCACAGCCGGGCTTTCGGCGCCCGTGGCACTCGGGTTTCTGACCGTGTCCAACATCCGTTCCGCCAACCCGTGGGGCAGCCAGACGGAACTTCTCGTCATATTCGCCATCGGCACAGCAGTTGGAATCGCGTTCTACGTCTTGCTCGGCGAGGCGATGCGAATGAAGACGAACATGCGCTTCGCATGGATGCGGCGGGAAAGCCACCAGCCTCAGGCACAAAGCCGGGAATAAAAATCTTCGAAGCGCAGTCGCATGGCCACCCGACTGTAGCGGGCCTCGACGTGTCCGCGGGCCGACCGGGCCATGCGGTCGGCGAGTTGTGAATCATCGACGAGTTGTCGCAAGGCCGTCGCGAGTGCGGCCGGGTCGTCTGGCGGCACCAGCAACCCGTGCCGGCCGTCTTCGAGTAGTTGCGGATTCGCGCCGACGGCCGTCGCCACCACGGGCCGGCCGGCGGCCATGAACTCGAGCAGCGCGTTGGCCATGCCCTCGGCCCGCGACGGCAGCACGGCCACGTCCACTCCGGCCAGGAATCCGGGAATGTCCCCGGTCTTGCCCGGCAGCAGAAACCGGTCGGCCAATCCGAGCCGGCCGATCAATTGCTGCAACTCCGGCCGCTGATCCCCGTCGCCGGCGACCACGAAGCGGACGCCCGGCACCATCGCGGCGGCGCGGACGAGCACGTCGATCCCTTTGACATGGCGGAGATTGCCCACCGCGCCGATCGTCATCGGCTGCCCGCGGCGCGGCGGGGGCAGGGCGGCAAATCGATCGAAGTCGACGCCATTCTCGAGGACGACGAGTTTACGCCGGTCGCCGCGCTCGGCCTCAAGCAAAGCCGCCCGGCCCGGCTCCGAATTGGTCAGCGTCACGTCGGCGATGCGACCGACGATCCGGCCGAGTCGGCGGTGGCGCGGCGTGAGCCAGTGCCCGAGGTTGTTGCGAACGCGGATCACACGCCGGATGCCCGCGAGGCGCGCCAGCGGTACGCCGAGATAGGTGCTGTCGAGGAAGTAGGTCTGCACCACATCGGTGTGGTTCGATTTCCAGAAGCCGATCAGGGACTTCGCGGCGCGGGCGACGGCCGCGGGACGCTTCATCGATTTGAGCCCGAGGACGAGTGTCGGGCAGTCGCTTGGCAGCAGTTCGCGAGACTCGGGATCTGTACCGTCGAGGAGTGTGAGCGTCGGGCGGACGCGCCGGCGGTCGAGCGAGCGGATGAGTGCGAGCAGCTGCGTCTCGGTGCCGGCCCGCGTCAGGCCGTCGATCAGAAAATTGACGTGAATCGGTTGCGCGGGGCCGGTCATGCCGCCCGCCGCCCGGAGGTGCGCACGCCGTGGGCGATGCGGCCGAGGAGGTCGAGATACTGGCTGGCCTGCGTGTTGAAGGAGAACGTGGTGCGGACGAACTCGCGCCCGGCCGCGCCGAGGCGGGCCCGCCGAGCCGGGTCGGTGAGCAGGTTGATGACTGCTCCCGCGAGCACGACGGCATCGCCGGGAGGGACGATCCAGCCGGTCTCGCCGTCGACGATGGCTTCGGGCGTGCCGCCGACCCGCGTGGCTACGACGGGCACTCCGGCCGCGCTGGCCTCGAGGACCACATTGGGCAGGCCCTCTGTGAACGAGGGCAGGACCGAGAGGTCGGCATTCGCGAGCAGGTCGTCGAGGTCGCGCCGGAAGCCGCACAGGGCGAACGCATGGCCAATGTCGGCCTCGGCAATCAGGTCTTCGAGATGGTCGCGGTCGGACCCGTCGCCGAACACGAGAAACCGCGCCCCGGGATGGACATTCAGGACGCGCTCGGCCGCGTCGATGAGGACGTTGATGCCCTTCTCGGGGCTGAGTCGGGCGGCCGTCACGACGATGTGCGTACCCGGCGACGGTGCCATCGCCATGAGCTGCGCCCGGCCGGCCTGACTCGGCGCGGCAAACGCGCCGTTGCGGGCCGAGTTACGGATTACGGTGACGCCAGAGTCGGGGACGCCGGCCAGCCGGACCTGCTGGGCCTGTCCGTCGGACACGGCAATCACGTGATCGAACTGGGCCAACTCCCGGCGGTCAAGGGCCTCATAAAGGCGGACGCGCCAGCTTTCCGAAGTCCAGCCACGAGAGACGGCGACGACCGGTACGCCGGCCATGCGTGCGGCCCGCCGGCCGACGAGATTCGCCTTGTAGCCGTGGCACAACAGCACGTCGGCCCCGCCGGTCCGCAGGCGGTTGACGACATCGGTGCGGGCGGCAATCAGATGCGGTGTATCGTGCGGGACGGTCTCGCCAGTGAAGCCCCGGCGGCGGACTTCTTCGAGGAATGCGGTACACGCGCCGCGCTCGGCGAAAGAGAGGAAATCGACTTCCGCCCGGCCGCGAAGTGCGTCGGCGAGGCCGAGCATCTGTCGCTCGGGTCCGCCGAAAAACGTCGACGATGTAAGGTGAACGATCCGCATGGCGCCGTCCGTGGCTTCCAGATTCGGCGAGTGTACGCCCCGGGCCCCGGACCGGTCAATCCGAATGCCGGGCGGGGGTGTACATTAGTGGGCATCATGATTCGTCGGGGCGTCGCCATTCTGGACACGTTTGCCGAGGCCTTCGGCATGACGGCAGCCCGCGCCGTGGTCACGGCCGCGACGCTCGAATGGGCTCGCGCGGCGGGTCAGGCGGCCACGGGCTACGGCTGTTCCGTCCTCGGCTGCGATGCGGAGGCCGGCATCGAGCGAGACCTCGACTCTTCGGAGACGCCCGATGGTAGGCCGGGCGTGAGCTTGCTCTTCTTCGCCTTCAGCCGCGACGCGCTGGCCAAGGCCACGACCAACCGCGTCGGCCAGTGCGTGCTAACCTGCCCCTCGACGGCGTGCTTCAACGGGCTGACCCGGCTGCCCGACAAGTCGTTCCGCGTCGGCGGCGGACTCCGGTACTTCGGCGACGGGTTTCAATCCTCGAAGCTGCTCGGTGACCGCCGATTCTGGCGCATCCCCACCATGGACGGCGAGTTTCTATGTGAGGACGAATTCGGCACCGTGAAGGGCATCGCCGGCGGCAACTTCCTGATTCTGGCGGCGGACGAGAGGGCCGGGCTGGCCGCGGCCGGTGCGGCCGTCGAGGCGATTCGACGGGTGCCTGAAGTGATCCTGCCGTTCCCCGGAGGCGTCGTCCGCAGTGGCAGCAAGGTCGGCAGCAAATACCCGAAGCTGCGGGCGAGTACCAATCAGGCCTGGTGCCCGACGCTCCGCGGAGCGGTGGACTCCGAACTGCCGACCGGGGTGAATGCCGTGTACGAGATCGTCATCGACGGATTGAGCCGGGCGTCGGTCGAGGCGGCGATGCGGGCGGGCATCGACGCGGCCTGCCGGCCGGGCGTGCTCGGCATCGGCGCGGGCAACTACGGCGGCAAACTCGGCCCACACCAGTTTCGGCTCCGCGACCTTTGGGGGCCCGGCGACCCATGCTGACCCTGTCGCTCCGGCACATGCCCGAAGTGCCGCTTGAAGTCGATTGCCTCGCCCCGCAAAAGGTCGCGGACGTGGCCGCCCCGCAGATCGCGAAACTTCGCGTCCGCCACGGCCGGCACGAAGTCGAGCTCGGCGACTTCTTTCACGTGCGCGGCGACGCGCACGACTTGCACGTGATCGTGGAGGGTGATTGCTCGGGCGTGAAATGGCTCGGCGCGGGGATGACGCAGGGACACATGACGATCATCGGCGCGGCAGGAATGCACGCCGGGTCCGGATTGACGGGCGGAGAACTGGAGATCCGCGGCGATGCCGACGACTGGCTGGCCGCGGAGATGCGCGGAGGCATCGTCCGCGTGACCGGAAACGCGGGGCACCACGCCGGTGCGGCCTATCCCGGCGGCCGTCGCGGCATGCGCGGCGGCACACTGCTC